>JAITXV010000117.1 GCA_031284605.1 Acholeplasmatales bacterium
TATTCTTCTTTTAAAACTTTCAAGTTATAACTAAATGTATAAGTATGTGTCCCACTAGCAGCACTTACATACATTGTTACTAAACTATCCGTTTTTCTTCTTGTAACGTTACCATTAGCGTCTATAACATTTTCGTTATCTGTGATATAACTAAAAGTGATTAAACAATCATCAATTACTGCACTTTTAACAAGTGTTATATTAGAAGTTATAGTTTGAGGCGTATCTCCTTCTTTATATATAATATTCGTATTTTGTTCTACTAAAGAAGTATTTATGCCTAATACAGTAACTTCGTATCTTATAAACCAACTCATATTTGTATTATTTATAGTTGCACCTAGAGTGGTTGTTACAGGTGCGCCAAATGGTCTATTAACTATCCCTGTATTAGAAATTATATCAGGCTTTGTACTAGTCCATTTTACGCTATGTTCTTCTCCTTTTATAAAAACACTTTCAGGCAAATTTAAATTATGTTTTACATTTGTGCTATTTTCATTGTTACTATAAATTATTTCTAAATCTAAGGTAATTCCTATTACTCTTAAACTAAACATTTTAGTAAATATTTGACCTTCTGTACCGTAAACTGTAGCCTTTAACACAGCGTCTACACTTCCAATTAGATCTGGATTTAATGTTCCGTCATTAGCTAATATTAGGCTATTATAACTTTCCCACACAACTTGCGCAGTGTAACCGTCTTTTTGAATAATATGCGGAAGTGTAACGTTTTGTGTAACACTGTGCGCGTTATCACCGTTATGATACCCTATACTTAAAGCCTCTTCTATATTTACTTTCTTTACAACTAAATTAAACGTTTTATTCCTAGTAGATTTGTTATATGAGGCACTTACAGTTAAAACTACATTTGTATCAAAACTGCTAAAAGGTCTAGTAACTTTTCCATTTTCTGATATTGCAGGTGAAGAACTACTCCACGAAAAAATAACTTCTTTATTATCAATTGTAGTTTGGGTCTGTAAGGTTATATCTTTAGTAACAAATAAAGCACTATCACCACTTTGATAAGTAATAACATCACCCGCTAAAGCGCGTTTAAGTACATCTTTACTTTTTCCGCAACTAACAAAAATTATGCTTGAAACGGTTATTACAATAAGTAATATTATTTTTTTCATAATTACCCCCTTACTTAAATAACATACTTATTATACACCTAAAATATAATTTTAAACAAACTTTAAAGCTAATCATCAATAAAAAAACAACCACTCCATCTTGCACATATTTAGATAGAAAATAATTTAATAAATAACAACCCACCAATATTATTGTTTATATATTATACATTTCTAGTTCTTTTATTGTATAATACTTTATATAATATATTAAAGCTAATATGTTATTAACTAAAAGGAGATACATAATGAAAATAAAATTAATCAAAAATAAAATATTTTTTATCTTAATATTACCCTCTCTCTTATTAGTATTTGTTTTATTTAGTTGTGCTAACAAAGAATACACTGTTAAATTTGAAAGTAACGGAGGTACAGAAGTAGAAGACCAAAAAGTTATTTATTCTTCTAAATGCATAGAGCCTAACGACCCATTAAAATATTCTTATAAATTTTTAGGATGGTATACTAACACAAAATATACTACTTTATATGATTTTTCTGCATCAATTAAAAAAGATATTACTTTATTTGCACTTTGGGAAGAAGACATAAATTATTCTAAAACATTTAATATAACTTGGGTTTCTGAAAACGCCGTTATCGCTGTAAATACAGTTTCATATATGGAGATGCCGGTATATAATGCAGATACACCAATAAAACCATCTAGTGTTTCTTACGACTATGTTTTTGTTGGATGGTCACCATTAGTTGTTAACGCTACAGCAGACGCAGTATACGTAGCAGTTTTTGATACATATCAAAAAACTTATACAGTTAATTTTAATAATTACGATGGTACCTTATTACAAACCAAACAACTTTATTATAATGATATTCCTTCTTTTACAAACCCAATTCCTGCATCATATTCAACTCTTAGTGAAGTCTACACATTTGTTTCATGGGATTTACCATTTACAAATGTGACAGGAGATATCACATATACAGCAGTATATGAGGCGTCACCTAGGTTATATTTAATAACATTTCTAAATTATAACGGTATTATCTTACAAGAAACTTTAGTAAGTTATGGTAATATTCCTTCTTACACTTTAGATACTCCCGTAAAAGAAAGTATTTCTAGCGTTTCCTACGTTTTTAGCTCTTGGAGTCCAGAAGTTGTAAGTGTCACCTGCGAGGCCGTATACATGGCAGTATTCATACCAAACAACGAAAACGTTGAAACTTTAAATAAACCATTCTACTTTAAATTTAAGTTAAATTTAAAAGAGATAAATTGGTATTTTTCTTTTTTAAATACTAAGAAAGGAGTTTACAATGAAAACTAAAACCTTATCTTTTTTTGTAACAATATCTCTTCTTTTTTTAATTTTTATCTTTTTTAGTTGTACTACTAAACCCCTTACATATACTATAACTTTTGATTCTAACGGAGGTAGTGCTGTAAACATGCAAACAGTTAAAGAAGGATACATAGCAGTAACACCTAAAAATCCTACTAGAAAAGATTGTAATTTTGAATTTTGGAGTATCTCAAAAGATATTTCATCACCATATAATTTTCAAACTCAAGTAACTTCTTCAATTACTTTATACGCTATTTGGGATATTGAAGTAACTAATGAAAACAGAGTATTTACTATAACTTGGATTAATAATGATTCAGTTATAGCTATCAATAAAAATGTACCTTATGGTACACTTCCTTCATATAGCGGTATAACCCCTACTAAACAATCCACTTTAGAATTTGACTATATATTTGAAAGTTGGTCTCCTTCTTATTACTATGTTTTTGGAAATGAAACATACCAAGCAGTTTACACAGAGGTTCCTAGAACTTATGAAATATTATTTATTAATTACGATAACACAGTTTTACAAAGTTCTAATGAATTATTTAACACTCTTCCTATATACAATGAACCTACTCCATTAAAAGAAAGTGACCTTATTTATGACTATACTTTTTTCTCTTGGGATAAAACTATTACAAACGTAACAAGTGCCGCAGTTTACACTGCAGTTTTTACAAGAACTCTAAGAAAATATCTTATAACATTTCTTAACTACGATAACACTGTTTTACAAAGTTCATTATTTTCTTACGGTGAAATCCCTTACTACCAAGAACAGACCCCAACTAAAGAAAGTGATGATAATTTTTTATATGAATTTGTTTCTTGGGACATAGAGATTGACTACGTTACTTGTGATGTTACTTACACTGCTACATATGTAAGTATACCAATAAATAATTGACTATAATAAAATCTAGTCTAAAAACAATGGTTTTAACTACTAAAAAAACCAAAAACAAGCAAATAAATAAAATATAAATAATAAAACAACAATATATTATTAAATGTGTTATAATAGATACATAAAAAATAAGGAGAATTAGTATGCCAAGAGATAGAGTAAAACTTGTATGTACTTCTTGTGGTGAAGAAAACTATCACACAGATAAGAATAAAAAATTACATCCTGATAAAATGGAAGTTAAAAAATATTGTCCAAGCGAAAGAAAGTATACAGTCCATAAGGAGAAAAAATAAACTACTTTAAAGTAGTTTATTTTTTTATAACTTATGAAAATGTTTTTAAGTAATGAAGAGTGGTCTAATACTTACATATTAGAACGTTTCAATGCAGTATTTATTATAGATCCCTCTCACTCTTATGAAGATATAAAAGAATACATAAAAGATAAAGAATTGTTAGGAGTTCTTCTTACCCACGCACACGCAGATCATACATATTTGATTAACAAATTCAAGTGTCCAATATACATCTGCGCAGATGATGCTTATCTTTTATTTGATAGCCAAAGTAATGGATA
>JAITXV010000119.1 GCA_031284605.1 Acholeplasmatales bacterium
TATTTTAGAGAAATGCATGATTTGTCAGATGTGTTAAAGGTTTACAACATTAATAATAGTATCACCAAGTGTTGGCCATTGAATAGCTTTGCTGATTTTAATACTATCGCAAACACAAGCAAATATCTAATTATTACATATGTTAACGAACTTGATTCTAATGGAAATCCAAATATTCTAAGTCAAATGCATTCTATTTTTATATTTTTTGATCAAAACTCTAACACTTACATAGGATATAATAACGGAAGGTCAAGCTTGGAATATAATCAGTATTTGTGGCAGTTTATGAGTGGAAGTGGTTCTTATTCAGAAACAGATTCTAAAAAACTTTTTGTTGCTGGCTGTGTCATTAAGGAATAATAAATTATGAAACCACATAAATTACTATTTATTATAATCCTTACCGCATTTGTATTTTTACTGCAAAGTTGCGTAGGATTAGGTCAAAGAGTAATCTCAAAAGATTATAATGCTAGATGGGCTGACGATAACAATATTATAGATATAACGCTATATAGAGGTGGGGATGCTTCTGGTAAGGGGATATTATGTACCAATAACAATGCTTATGAAATATACGTGCTTTTTATACCGACAAGGTCAAGTATAATATTAAGCTTATTGAATGAATCAACCTCTTCTAGCGTTATTGACGATGGAAATATATTGTTTTATAGTGGGGTAAAAAACAGATTTCTGTCAAGACGCATATATGACCAAAATAAGATAAGAATATATGGAAATATAAAGCTTAGTGAATCTATAAATTATGATATAGATTTGATATTAAATTGTTATAAAATAGAGGATAGCGAATTAGATGCTAAAAATTATTTAAACTGTTTCTTTTCTAGTGATAATGAGCTTCTTTTTTACACCGCTGGTTTCGATATAGAAAATAACATCTTAAAAGATAAATATCTATTAAGTTGTTATTATACCTCGTCATACTACGGAAAAAATACAACAAACAACACTTTCATTAAAGTTTATTTTTTGGATAATAGACATATTTTATTTAATGAAATAAAAAACGACTATACTGAAGAAATATTATTTAGTGGAATATATACAACCTCTCTTAAGACGATGACTGTTACTTTAGATACAGATTATACTTTTAATAATTCAGATATCAATATCGTATTTGATATTGTTCCTTATTCTCAGGATTTCTTATATGAATAGCGAACGAATGAAAAAATATCTTATATCCAGTTTTATTTTTAGTTTAACTTTTCTGTTGGGTATAATATCTCTCATATTACTTTTTAATTATTACACGCCTAAAAAAATATTTACTAGGCTTAGTCAAACGATTCTTGAAGTAAAAGCATATACTCTTAGTAATGTATCTTATGGCACCGCAATTGTAATAGAAGATAATTTATTAGTTACTAACTTTCATGTAATATCTTACAATTCCGAAAATGAAACTTTGATATATGAAAGCATACTAGTTCGTTCTTGCTTTGAGAATGAATATCAAAACTATACCCTAAAATTTAAAGACGAAATAAACGATATAGCGATTTTAGAATCCTTAAACTCACATCCTAGTAGTTATAAGCAGATAAAATATTCTAACAAAAAGGTAAGCCCAGGTGATATATGCTATGCGATTGGAAATGCTAATAATTTAGGGATTGGGATAACTAAAGGAAGCATTGTGAATGCATCTATAATTATTGAAATATCTTCAAATGATAGAAAAATGATACAGTCAGATATAACTATTACCTCAGGTTCTAGCGGAGGAGCATTATTAAATAAATATGGTGAATTGCTTGGTATCACAACTTTAAAATTAAAAGATGGCTTTGGAGATATTATAGAGGGATATGTATACTCAATTCCAATATCTATTGTAATTAACTTTTTACACTCACAAAATTAAATTGAATTTACTATTCTAAAGACTTAAAATCACTAAAATACTGTTTTTGCAAAGCTATTCACTGATAATAGAACTTTTAAATATTTAAGCAAGTTTTTAATTTATTTGAAAAAAGTGTATTATATTATTAAATTTGTGATGCCATATATGTGTCTAAGGAGAATATTAATATGGCAAAAAACAAATAATAAAACATTTATATGTAATGAATTAACAATTAACCGGATAATTAGCTGAAAGAAAAAAGTTGCTAATATATTTAAAATCTGCTTCATACAGAGTTGTTACTCGTATTGTAAACAATAATTTAATAGTCGCTATTTTTTAAAATGTAACCATTCAGGATGTTTTTTAGATTACAAATTTCCCAACTTATACACTATAGGTTCATAAAATACCAAGTTTATTCATAAATTCAATATTCTTCTTTGTAGTAATACTTGGTATCCACTTACCCTTCTTATATAGTACATATATTTTAGATAGTCTTTCTAAACAATCAATTGTGGAGAAAGTTTTAAGTAAATCTAACCCCTTTAACTTATAGTAGATTCTAGAATACATTATCATCTCTATTTGAGATATGAATCTAATTCCTAGTAAGCTTTGAGTACTATGAACTCTTATTACTTCATTTCCTAATGAACTCTTTTCTAATTTAAACATTGTTTCAATTTCCCACCTTTCTTTATAATATTCATATATTATATTAAGTTCATCTATAGAATAATCTAAATTTGAACTAAATGCAATTACTCCAAATTTAGGTTCTTTTTTCTCCATTTTTTTTAAATCATATCTTTCTTTACTAGAAGCTACCTTATTAATATAATTACTCTTTTGATTAGCTTCTATAAATGGGTCTTGAAATATATAATATATATTATCATCTTTTGTAGCCTTCATACCCATAACGTTTTTACCGTTATGGGTAAATGCTTTTTGATATTTATTATCTTCTAATATCTTTGTTATTTTAGTAGAGTTATCATTATATGGAACTATATAGTTAATATTAGAAGCTTTTAAGTATTCAATATTTTGGATAGTATTAAATCCTTTATCTACTATAATAATAGAACTTTTAGTATCAAATCTATCTAAAACTTGAATAAATGCAGTTTTATCTATAACATTAC
>JAITXV010000122.1 GCA_031284605.1 Acholeplasmatales bacterium
TGGTTTATTTAATAGAAATAAAATAACTATTGCATTAAAAGATAAATGTAAAACTGTTGTTTTTTTACCTAAAAGTAGTTTTTGTAATTTCCAACTAAGTAAAAAAAAGGTTGTGCTAAAACAAGAAGATATACATTGTCAAGCACCAGAAGAGGGTTATTTTTTAGATAAATATAGAATTACTAAATGTCCTATATTATATAACATAGACACTATAAATGAATTTTATGGAACTAATTATATAAATTCTGATAGCCATTGGTTAGATGTTAGAAATATGCCAACATTGTTTAGCTTAAAAACTATTTTTAAACCTAACCCTTTATGTGCTTTTCATAAAAATTATATTACAGACCATAAATCTATAGAAGGCGAATATAGTTTTATTGCTAATTAAAATTTTATTATTATAATTTATATATGATATACAAAAAAATGCAAATGGAAAATTTACACGGTGGATTTACAAATTACAAGTGTAATTTAAATAAAGATGTTTTTTTAAGAAAAATATATTTAACAAAACAAATTAAAATTTATATTCGTTTACTGTGGGATTGTAACCATTCCTGTGAGAATTGTATACACTTTTGTCCTGTTGCTAAGCAATTAGATAAATCGGTGCAATATACAGTAGAGGATCTAGAAAATACATTTAAAATAATATCTAAATATCCAGATATAGATACACTTACAGAAATATTATTAGGGGGGGGTGAACCTTTATTAATACCAAATATAGTAGAATATATGGAAGTAACTCGTAAGTATTTTCCTAAAATACTAATAACAATTCCTACTAATGGAATAGCTTTACCAAATATGGATGATAACTTTTATAAATCGGCAGAAAAATATAATATTACTATTAGAATTTCTGATTATCCAACCATAAATAAAAGCACAATAAAAAAATTCTTAAAAGAAAAAGCTTATAAATGTGAAATAATATTTTTACCTAAAACTTTTTTCTGTGATTTTAGATTGCATTCAGAACCAATAAAACAAGAAAAAGATTTTTTATGTAATGCACCAGAAGAAGGGTTTTTTCTAGATAATTACAGAATCACTAAATGCCCTATACTTTATAATATAGATATTATAAACAAATTCTATGGCACAAATTACATTAATCAGAATAGTGCGTGGTTAGATGTTAGGGAAGCTAAACAAATGAAGGATCTAGAAAATATATTTAAACCTAATTCCCTTTGTGCTTTTCATAAAAATCAATTTGTAAATTATAAAAATTTTAGTAATAATTTTAGTTATATTATTAATAATAAAGAAAATGAAGTTTTATGAATATATTATTTGGTGTTCCACTGTTTTATTACAGATATAATCCACAATTACTTTATAAATATATAAAGTATAATGAAAAATCTACTGAAAAAAAAATTAGATATTTTTATGGAAATATAGCTTGTGCCTGTCAAGGCGGTAGAAATGTGAATTTTCCAATAAATTGGAAGGTTATAGAAAAAGAAATAAAAGATATTAATGATAATGGTATTGGTGTTTATATTACTATGTCTAAATGTGTTTTAACAAAAGAAGATATTTTAGATGAAAATTCTAATAGAATGATGTCTTTAATAAATGTAGATAATGGATTAAATGGTTTTATTGTTAGTAATGATGAACTAAGTAAACACATGCATGAGAAATATCCTTTTGTAAAACAAAAGATGTCGCAAATAAGAGTTGCTACTGAAAACCCTACATATAGACCGATAGAATATTATAAAAAATTATTAGAATCTTATGAAGAAGTATGTGTAGATACTGCTGATGTTTTTAACTTAGATTATATTAAGCAATTAGACTGTTCTAGATTAGAAGTTGTTTGTAATCATAGCTGTCCTCCTAATTGTCCTTTTAGACCAGAACACCAAAATTTTATAATAGAACAACAAAATAAATATTTAAAAAATAATATATATAAAATAGAGCCTTTTGAATGTTTTTATAAAAATAGACCTAAAGAAAATATGATTTTAACTACAAAAAATTATAAAGATTTATTAAATATAGGATTTAATAAATTTAAAATATCTGGTAGACACGATCCAAATGTAGACAAAAAGATAGAACTTATTTTATAAATACCTAAAAAAGCTACCATTTTATTTTTTTTGTTATAATATAGTGTTATATAAATATATATTTACATTATGGAATGGATTAATAAAGATTTTAATTTTGATATTGACGTAAAATCAGCCAAAGAAGACAAGAATATTGGAACTTTTAGCGGATATGCCAATGTATATAACTATAAAGATTTCAGTAATGAAATAATGTTAAGTAATTGCTTTGCTGATTACATATCAGCCAATAAAAGCGAAAGAATACCTATGTTCTATAACCACGCTAAATTCGGTGATAAACCACCTATTGGCGGTTTTAATATAGCCGATATGAAGGAAGACGCTATTGGACTTGCAGTTAAGGGCGAAATAAATCTAAATACACAAACTGGCAAAGAAGTATACAGTGCAATTAAAGCTGGTGACTTAAAAAAGCTATCTATTGGTTTTAAAAGGGACGAATACACTATCGACGATAACGATAGAACTATTAAGACATCTAAGGCGACATTGCGAGAAATCAGCGTTGTGGCTTTTCCTGCTAATGATAAATCTACTATTCTATCTATAAAGTCATTAGACGATATAAAGTTTAGTAATGACGATATTACTTTGGAACAAATGCAAGAATCACTTGCTTTGTTAAAAGAAAAAAATGACATACCTGCTGACATTAAGTCAAAACTATTCATTCTTGACCTCCCAATGGCAATCGTCAAGGAAGAAAAATTTGTTTTCTCAATAAAAGCAATTCGTGAGTTTGCATTAAAACTTGAAGAACTTAAAGAATACAAAGCTTTAAGCTATGACCAGAAGAATGAAGTAAAGAATACTATTAATTGGTTCTATAAGAACATTAGAAAAGAGTTAAATGACAAGTCTATATTTAGTCCGTTTGAAGGTAAAGGCGACGTAATTCGCACAGAATATACCTGTATGAAGGACTTAGATACGTTATTAAAATCAGTAGGGTTCGGCGAAATGAGTATAAAAGCAATATACAAGAAAGTAGAAGAACTCAAAGCAAAACCTGCTGAAAAACAAGATACCCCTGCAATAGCAGAAGTAATAGATACTCCACCGGTGGCGGATAAAGAAGTTGTAGTACAAGAGGAAGCAAAGTCAATAGAAGTAGAACCTGCTACCGAAGAAAAGAAGGAAAATGGTGTTAGTTCTGTTGATATGTTTAATTTTTATTTAACATTAAATAGGAAAAAAAATGACAGATAAAGTCGAAAATAACCTGCTTAAAGAAGTTGCGGAAATCGTAGCTAAAAGCGAGGCAAAGACCGAAGAAGCTGTAAAGTCAATTACAGCAATTAAAGCGGAGTTAGAAGCTGTTAAATCAGAAAACGCTTTAAAAGACGAGCAAATCAAAGGTTTGGAAGAGAAAGCAACTGCTTTTGAAACTGCTAAACTTGAATTGCAAACTAAGTTTGAAGAGTTGCCAGGAACTTTGGCTACTGCTTCTAAGTCAAATGACGAACTTGAACTTG
>JAITXV010000011.1 GCA_031284605.1 Acholeplasmatales bacterium
TTCTATTTCATCTAATGCATTTCTAAATTATACAGGTATTGTATATTTAGAAGTTGTAGTTGAACAAGTTGGTTATATTACAGGCTGGGATTTAAGCATTACAACATACTTTTTGGATGCATGGCATTATAACGCCAGCTTAGAGCCTGAGTTAAACTAATTAAAAAAACCAAAATTTATAATATAGAAGAAATAGTTTTTACTATTTCTTCTATATTTTTTTGATCTTCTAAGGAAAAATTATTTAATAGAAAAGAATCAATATCTAAAACACCTTCTATAAAATTAGCGTGAAACGGAATAACTAATTCTGATAAAGAATTGTTATCACAAGCAATATGGTCACTAAAAGCATGGACATTTGGAACGTTTAGTGTCTTATTTGAAAAGAAACTTTTACCGCACACCCCTTTGTCTAAAGCGATGTTTGTACAAGCCACTTTCCCTTGAAATGGTCCTAAAACCAAATGGTTATTATAAAAAATATAAAAACCTACCCAATTGATATTTTTTAAATGCTCATTTAAAATTGCACTAATATTAGCCATATTAGTAATACAATCTATTTTGTCTTTTGATATTTTACATACTTCTTTTATTTCACTTATAATAAAATCATAATTTATATTTTCCATATCAATAATTCCTTATTTTTATATTACTTTATTAAATTTATTTTACAGTTTTAATTATAACTTTTTTATTAAAATACATTCTATCATTCGCTTTTACTAAATATCTATAATGTTCATGCTCGATTTCAAAAGAAGTTTTTGTTTTTCCAGTTTTTACATTTTTGATATGACGAGAATATATTTTTAATTTTTGATCTAAAAACTCTAAAAATGAAGATTTAGTAAAAACATCTTCTCCTAAGTTGATTTCAACTTTAATAAAAGTTTTCGCATCTCTTGATTGTGAATTTGAAGAAGAAGCTTTTCCTCTAGCCTTATCTTTGTTATCGTAACTAGAAGTACTACCTCTATTATTATCTTTTTGATTTTTTACAGTTTCTATTTCAGGATATTCTCTATCACCAATAATTGAGTTTTTAAGTAAAGCATCAATTATTTGCTCAGCAGGATATGAAGCTAATAATGATAAAGCTAAAGTAGTATGGCTATTTTTATTGTTACTAATAAGTTCATCTAAAGAACTCTTATTTTTAACGTTAATAACATTTTGTAAGTCTTCTTTAGTAGGAATTTCTTTTAAGTTTATAACAGGTTTATATAAACTAATAATTGTTCTTAATCTAGATTTTTCTGTTGGTGCTACTAAACTAAAAGAAGCGCCTTTTTTATCAGCTCTTCCTGTTCTACCTATTCTATGGATATATAGTTCAGGTTCAAAAGGTAATTCATAATTAATAACAGCATTAACATCTTCAATATCTAATCCCCTAGCAGCTACATCACTACCAACTAGTATTTTTATCTTATGCTTTTTAAATAAAGCCATAACAGTATCTCTATCGTGTTGTTTTAAATCCCCATGTATCGCACTTGAAGGTATATTGTTTTTGTTTAAAAAATCATTGATTTCATCAACTTCAAGCTTAGTATTCGCAAATATTATAGCACTATCAAATTGATATAAATCGATAATTCTAACAAGTAAGTTTAATTTATCTTTTTTCTTAACATCATAATAATATTGTTTTATTTTAGCTACATTTGAATCTCCGTTATCAGTATTAATAAATACTGGATTATGTTGATAAGTAGTAGCTATTTTTTTAATAAAAGGAGGAATAGTAGCGCTAAACAAAAGAGTTTGTTTAGTTTCGGGAGTTGTTTTAATAATATTTTCTAAATCCTCTTTAAATCCCATTTTTAGCATTTCATCAGCTTCATCAAGAACTAAAAATGAAATATAAGAGATATTAATAGTTTTACGTTCCATATGATCAAGTATTCTTCCTGGAGTTGAAACTACTAGTTGTGGTCTAGAAGATAGTTGTTTAAATTGTTTTTCATAACTAGCTCCACCTGTAATAGTTGCGTATTTAATATCGCGTAAATTTTTAGTAAGTTTAAATATTTCATCGGAAACTTGATTTGCAAGTTCTCTAGTAGGACAAATAATTAGTGCCTGAATATTTTTGTTTAATAAATTAATTTTTTCTAAAATAGGTAATAGGTAACTAAATGTTTTACCTGTTCCTGTTTTAGCTTGAGCAATTATATCTTTTCCCTCTTTGATAAGCGGGATAGATAATTCTTGAATTTTAGTAGATTCAGTTATGTTTAGTTCGTTAAGTGTGGCTACTAAGACCTCACTTATTTGTAGTTCTTCAAATGTTTTCATATATTCTTCTTTCTTGGTACCTATAAAGTATAACATATTAATGATATTTTTGTTACTATAATGGTAATATTTGGTACATTTTTCTTTTTTTTGGTGAAATTAAGTAAAAAAAAGTCAATTTAAAACAAAAAAGAAAAAAAGTGTTAAAATTAAATAAGAGGTGATAAATAAATGAAAGATAACAAATTAAATTTAAAAATTTTTAATGACGCTTTTTCAAGTGAAATAAGTTTTAGGCTTTTAACAATCATTGGCGATACAGAAGTTGCATATA
>JAITXV010000027.1 GCA_031284605.1 Acholeplasmatales bacterium
ATGTGTACCCATCCTTTTCCTCTAACATCATAAGTTAGTAAACGGTGATGTGTTCCACCAAAATAAAAATCTATATTACCATCTGTATAAATTTCCAAACCTTCTGTAGCATCTCTATCATCATTATTCATATAATTAGTAAGAATAGCACCGTATCTACCGCCATTACCTGGATTACTAGGGTAACTAGCTGGTATATTAATCCATGATTCTATAGTTAAAAGCTCTCCAATATATGAAGTTTGAAATTTCTTAGAATTAGAAGGAGTATCTATAGCAGTACTAAAATCAGTACCTTCTAAAATAGATAATTGAATAGTTATAGATGAAACATTTTCGTCTGAGTCTACGGCTTCTACTGTTATAACGTGATAACCATATACAGCTAAGTTAGAACTAAAAGTGCCAGCACTAAATGAATATACAGGTGCTACACTAGCATCTAGATTATCTGTAATAGTTATATGTTCATTTAAATAATCTATTATACTTTGTTCAGTCGAATCTACATCTTTTACTATTAAAGGGGGTCCATCATAAGTTATTACAGGTGGTACATACATTGATTCATCTAGTATCTCTAAAGTAAAAGTATTCGAGGCAGTATTATGAGCAAAATCAGAGGCGCTATAGGTGACTGTATAAGTACCAGGAATATAAAAGCCTAGTGGGCTAATCGCTTCCGAACTATAACTTAAATTAAGATAAGCACTTCCACTTACATTGTCAGAAGCAGTTATTAAACTTCTTATATTAGCTTCAAAAGCACTAGGTAATACAATATTACTAATAGTATATGATTCTTCTGCTGAATTTGTAAATTCAGGTGCTGTAGAATCGTTTAAAACTCCAGAATATAGAAGACCAGGAGTTTCAGGTAGTGGATTATTTTTCATATCTTGCAATACTTCTGCAGATGTTCTTCTAGTAGCCCAAGCATTTACTCCAGCAATGTATCCATTATTACCAAATGGCTGATAAGTACCAGTATGTGAAATATTAGTTGCAGTTCCTACAAAAAATTCTTTAGTAAAACCATTATTAACACCGTCAGCTAATAAGAAATCATCTTTATTTCCATTAGTTCCAGCGTTGACTGTAGCCATTAATACACCGTTTATATAATAATAAAAACGGTAAGTTGGAGTAGCTTCTACTAAAAAATTTCAAACAATCGCTACGTTTACCCACTCTCCTCTCCACAAGTTATAATCTTCGTCATTTGTAGATTTTCCAACTAAATTATTAGTACTTCCACTAGTTGCAGAGTGATGACTTCCTGCCCAGTAGATATCTAAATATCCGCCTGTAAAAATTTCAAAACCCACACTTTGTGCATTATTTTCACCATCATAACAAGAAAATAAACTACCAGCTCGGTTTCCAGTAGCACTAAAGTCTCTTTTTGGTAACCATAACCAAGCTTCATAAGTTTGAGGGATTGTAGTAAACCTCCCTGCTGAATAAGCTAAAGATGTAACTTGAACACCTTCACTAGGTACTGCGTTAAGAGTTGTATTTTTTGTAAAGATTGAAACAAATGATACAACTACCATAAATAACATTATAAATATTTTTAACGTTTTATTTTTCATATCTTACTCCTTTTTTTGTTTATTATAAATGGAACAATTGTTGCTCCAAGAATTACAACAGATACTATAACTATTACAGGTATCAAATTATTTGATGCTTGTTTATACTCGGTTTTTATACTTAATCCTTCATTAGAAGTATCAACTGGTGGTGTATATATAGGTCTAGCTGGGATTATAGGTGGTGTTACCTCACCTCCTGGTGTAACACCAGCTGCACCAACAGTTGGATTAAATTCATCCTCAAAACTGAATGCAAATTGATTTTGGAAATTATAATAAGCATCTCTAGCAGGTGAATAGTAGTAACAGTAAACCATCTTTGTGGTTTCATTAAATCTCATTAGAAATAATAAATCTTCTGGTAAACTAAGTACTCCTTGGCCATCTACTAAAAATTGATTAACCATATTACCATACTGTGTATATCTTTTATTTATTAAAATATCATCAGTTGGGGTATGTCCATTAAATGTAAAAACGGTATTGTTATGATTTTTTAAGAAATTATCCCAAACTTCTTCACCTACGCTATATGGATAACTATAATTTTTAATAAACCCATATGAACTTGGATCACTTTCACCTCCGTGAAATGTTACTGTTCCATCCATATCGACATGAGTGTGAGTAGTCATTATTATTCTTCTATCAGGGTATTGGTAGCTTACACGGTTTGCCCATTGTACTACAGATGGTCTTGGTGCGAATTCTAATGCGAATACTAAATACTTAACTCCAACTACTTCAAATAAACTATAAGTGTTGTCCATAGTCTTATTATCATAAGATCCTCCAAACGTAGGAGTATTTATAAATTTAGATAAAGGAAATGCATTATTGAAGTGGCTAGCTACTCTATCATATTTTAACATATTATCATAATCATGATTACCTAATACAAATGAATATGGAACATATCCATTTAATTCATCTAACGCTAAAGCTGCTATGTCTGCGTGAGTTTGACTTCCATTATTCATCAAATCTCCCATATGCATCACAAAAGCTATTTTATGCTCCTGCGCATTATTTCTAATCCACGCCATTTGAGCTAAATTTTTACCTGGCGCGAATTCTGTCATTATTTGAGTGTCAGGAACTACTACTAATTCATAATCAAAATCATTTTCTAGTTCTTGTCCTTGAAAGTAATAGTTGTAACTTCCTTTTCTAGCTGTATAATTATTGTTAGAATCATCTTTTATTACTTCTTCTTTTACATTCCAATTTTCAAAATACCATGAACCTAATAACTCTTTTTCTGTGTGGGTTCCACTAACTATATAATTAGTTGATAAGTCTTGAGATATTTCACTGCTACTTAGTGGGTCACTATAAACACTAACTTGTCTTATTTCACCAAGGAAAGGAAACTTATCACTAGTTGACCAATTTCTCCAATCGACACCAAAAGCATATCTTGATAAAGAAGGAACTGTTGAAGATGGTCTAGTGATAGATTCAATTTCTTCGCCGTTATGATAAAATGTGAATGTATTATTAGATTCATCTCTTACTAAAGCTATGTGTTCAAATTCTCCAGTTCTTAAATCAACTCCTCTAAATATATATTGGACTTCTCCTGAATTCCAATATATTCTAAAATTTCCAAAAGTATATATTTCAAAATTACAATATCCTACTCCAACTCCCCAATTATAGTTACCAAAAATTACGCCACCTCTAACGTGATCATCTAAAGTAACAGGCAATTTGATCCAAGCTTCAAAAGTATTAGGTACTTTAGGAAGCGCAGGAGCTACATATTCAAGTTTATCGTGCGGATATTTAACTACATCGTAATCTAATAGTTCACTTAATAAAACTCCCTCGCTACCATAAACTGGATATGAAAGCATATCTTCTTTAATTTGGTCTTCACTTCTTGAATTACTAAATATTCCAGCATAATGCATTCTTCCTGTAAAATACATAGTTTTTCTTGCATCTCTACCAATCCAAAATTGATTTTTTGGAAGAAAATCAGGAAGTACTTTAGAAGTTAGTATTTGTTTTACACTTCCATTAACATATAAAGTAAGTGTGCTATTTTCTTTATTTCTCACTACTGCAATGTGAGTCCATTCACCATTTCTTGCATCAAAATTAGTAAATCTATAATGAGCACCTTTCCAATATAAGTCTACTAAACCATTTACTTGGATTTCTAGATTAATACTTGTATCTGTATCATTACCATTTAAATAAGTTCCAACTATAGTTCCGTATCTTGTTCCTGTTGAATTAGTAGGAGCGTTAACTGCTAACTTAATCCAAGCTTCAAAAGTATTAGGAACTTCATAAATCATAGTTCCTGTGTCAATACCATTATTAACATTAGAAAAGTCAATACCTTTAAAATCATAAGTATCAGCCTTCAAAGTAGGAGTATAAAGCAATCCAAAAATTACAAATGTAAGAACAGGCAATATTATTAAAGTTATTATTTTTTTCATTTTTTTCTCCTTTTTATTAGTGGGTACACTACATACAAGCTTAATACGGTTACGCTTATTACAACTAGAACTACTATCCATACTGTGTAAACTACATTATTGTTATTAGTTGTTATAGTTTCTTGTATATCTGTTATATTTATTTTTAAATTAGAAACTTTTAATAATAAATTTTCAGTACATATATCTATTTCTTCTTGAGTAATATTATTATCAAGATAAGCTAGTTTTGCATAATAGAGTGCTTCTGCTAATTCAAAATAAGATGATTTTGTATATGCATATTCATTTTTTGAAGCAGCTAATAGTATCGCATTATTTAACTCATATCTATCTACTTCTTGTGGGATATACTCACTAGGAGGGATATACTCTGCAGATACATTTATATTTACTATAAACACAGAAGTGTTATCATTATTATCGCTAGCAGTTATTTTTAAAATATGCAAGCCTGGAAGTAACCATCCATATATATAGTCGTAAGCACCATTTGAAAATGAGAAAGTATATTTAACATTAGTGTCTTTATTATCAGTTACTATAATTTCAAATAAGTCCTCTACTACAGTATGATAATTTAAACTTATTGTAATATTAGAAGGAATAGATTGGTTATTATATCTAACTTCTATAACAGGTTTAGTAAAATCGTTAGGAGTTAATACGTGAAATACAAAGTCTGTATCTTCGGTATCTGGATAAATAAAGTCATTTAATATTTCTTCGTCAGTTCTTGCATCTTTATAGCCTGTAACACTAGCAATTAATCCCATAAATGAGAAGCTAGTGTTAGTACCACATACTCCTCCTATCGCATAAGGTCTAGCAGGAGGTGAAGCAAGCAGCGAAATATTAGTGTTTACTTCTCCTATTTTAAGACCGTTAACATAATACCATAACTTATTAATGTGATGAGTAACTGCAATATGAATCCAACCTTTACCACGTGCATCATAGCCTTGTAACATATGATGAGTTCCACCAAAATAGAAATCTATTGTACCATTAGCGTTTATTTCTAAACCTTCGGTGGATGTTCTGTCATCATTATTTAAGTAATTACTTAATATTGAACCAAATCTAGTACCTGAATTGTTATAAACTGCATCTATAGGTAAGTTAATCCAAGCTTCTATAGTATATAGTTGTTCTTGATAAGTAGTTAACACTTTTTGTTGAGTAGGATTAGGACCTATTAAAGTTCTTGAGAAGTCTACTCCGTTTTTAACAATAAGTGGAATTTCAATACTAGTAACATTAAAAGAAGAGTCTGTTACTGTTACTAATATTGTGAAATAACCTTCAAGCAAGTTATTATCTTCATTTACTATATTTTGGCTATAAGTAATTACAGGAACTAAGAAAGTATCTATGTTATCACTTATATATAAGGAATTATTTATATACTCCTCTAAAATTTCTATATTAGTCCTAGCATTTATACTTATAAAAGGGTTTCCGTTATATAGTATAGTAGGAGCGTCAGGCTGTAAGATAAGCAAGTTAAAAGTAAAAGATGTTAGATTTTTTTCTTTATCCAATGCTTCAATTACTATAGTGTAATTTCCGTAACTAATAATATCATTTTCTAAAATTATATTTTCGCTATTAAAGTTAATAGTATAAGGATTTAAAATAGGTTTGTCATAAATATATGGTAAATCTGTATAAGTTATATCTAATAAGCTATTAAATGAAGTTGTAGTAACCAAACCTTCTAATACTAATGTAGAAAGGTTTTCTAATTCCACGTTATTATATGCAACTGTAATAGTAGGAGATATTCTATCTTTTGGAGTATTTATATTTAATGCAAGAGTAGGATCACTAGGATTTGGGTTAAACATATCTTCTAAGATTTGTTCATCTGTCCTAGCAGTAGTATAAGCTCTAACATTGCCTAATATCCCAACAAAAGAAGCAGTAGTCGAATTTCTATAATCTCCTCCTACCATATACGGACGTAATGGTAAGGCACTTAAATGAGGAATAGAAGTATTTACTTGACCTATTTTTATTCCATCAGCATAAAACCAAATAGAAGTTTCGTGATGAACAACAGCAACGTGTAACCATCCTCTACCTCTAACATCATAACTAGTTAAGCGGTGATGAGTTCCACCAAAATAGAAATCAATATTTCCATTTGTATATATTTCAATACCTTCGGTTTTTGTTCTATCATCTTCCCCGTTTACTGTATTAGCCATATAATTAGTAAGCATTGTACCGTATCTATTACCGTTACTTGCGTTAGGTTGGTAGTCTATAGGTATATTAATCCAAGATTCAATAGTTAAAAGTTCTCCAGTGTAAGAAGTTTGAAATCTCTTTTCAATAATTTCTGAACCATATACTGCAGTACTAAAGTCTGTTCCATCGATTATTATTAAATCTATATCTATATAAGTATTGTTTAAGTTAGTGTCTGTTGCACTTATTCTTACTGTGAAGTAACCATTTTGTGCTAGATTAGAACTAAAAGCTCCCTCTGAAGGTAAATACTCAGCATCTATATTAGTATCAACATTATCTATAATATTAACATGTTCGTTTAAATAATCAATTAAAACTGATATATTGTCATAAGCTGAAAGTTTTATTGTATTAACCCCACTATAAATAATAGATGGTGGTATAAACTCAGTTCTATCAATTATTTCTAAACTAAAATCACCGCTAATTGTATTATGAGCAAAATCGCTAGCTTGGTAATATAAAGTATAAGTTCCAGGAATATAATATCCTGCGTTATCTATGCAAGTGTCACTATAACTTATGTTTACATAAGCCTCTCCTGATACATTATCGTACGCATTTAATAAAGTTCTAACGTTTTGTTCAAAAACAGATGGTAAAATATCATTACCTATAGTGTAAGAAGGTTCTAAAGAGGTATTAATAGCTGGAGCAGTGTTATCATTAAGCACAGTACTATATAGTAAGCCTTCTGTTAAAGGTAATGGATTGCTTTTCATATCTTGTACTATTTGTGCTTGTGTTCTCCTTGTTTCCCAAGCATTTAAAGATGCAATATAACCGTTGTTACCAAAAGGCTGATAAGTGCCATTATGTGCTGAATTTTGAGCAGTACCTACAAAGAATTCTTTTGTCTTATCATCACCTTGTAAAAAATCATCTTTATTTCCGTTAACACCTGCATTCACTGTAGCAACTAAACTCCCGTTTATATAATAATAAAAGCGGTAAGTTGGGGTAGCTTCTACTAAGAAATTTCTAACTATCGCTACGTTTACCCACTCTCCTCTCCATAAGTTATAATCTTCATCATTAGTTGATTTACCTGCTAAATTGTTAGAACTTCCAGCAGTTGCGGAATGATGAGTTCCTTGCCAATAGATATCTAGATATCCTCCTGTGAAAATTTCAAAACCCATAGTTTGACTTGGTCCGCCATCATAATTAGAAAACATACTACCTGCTCTATTACCACTAGCATTGAAGTCTCTTTTTGGTAACCATATCCATGCTTCAAAGCTTTGAGGCATTGTCTCAAATTTACCAGCAGAATAGGTCAAAGATGTAACTTTAACACCTTCACTAGGTTCTGCATTCAAAGAAGTAGTTTTTGTAAAAGCTACACTTAATACTAATACTAACATAAATATCATTAATAAAATTTTTATATTTTTATTTTTCATATTGTTCACCTACACTATAGAACCTAAATTGTCTATTGTTATATAGCTATTTTGGGTTGCTGGATCCCCGCAAGATGCACCATTTTTTCTCATTAGGAAGATAAAAGGGTCATTATTATAAAATAACATTGAGCCATCTAGTTGCATAGCAACTTCTGCTACTAATATATTTAAATTTCCAACATAAATATCATTAAACTTAGTGATATCATTAAATACTATGTCGATTGTGAAATATCCTTCTTCGTGGATATCAAAACTATATGTATATTCAGTATTGCTAAGTTTAGTATCTAAATTATTATTGAAGAAGTTATATTCAAAAAATTCATTAAGATTAGTTTTGTAATAGATGTCACCGCCTCTTAGGATTTTTAATACTGTATCTTCGGTGTTTAATCCCCAAGTATCTGTATTGTTAGTACCTTTATGGAGCACTAAAGTTATATATTCACTATTTTTATAGTTACCAAATCCTATTATATTTAGTGTTGTTTGATTACCAACTCTTGTTATTTTCATATAAAAGTCATCAGCTTCTGCTACTTTTACATCGTTAGGAGCGCTAAAACTAATACTATATCCAAGTATTAAACTGTTTTTTAAAGCTGTACTAACTGTAGCCTGTAAGCCATATCTTCCAATAGTTATATAGTTTCCTTCATATACTAAATCTCCACAAGGAATATTATTTAATTTCATAGCTCTAATATAAGGTGCATCATTATATAAAAACATTTCATCTAAAACTGTATAAGCTTCTAATAATACTAAATCAAAAGTAGATGTGATAATAGGGTTATTTATTTCTGTAAAATTTATATTTAATTCAAAACTAAAATATTTATCATCTCCTTGTCTTAAAGCTCTTGAGATAGGAATAGTTTTTAAGTAAGTTCCATCAGTTACTTTACTATATTCAAACATATTAATTTGATTAGTTTTAAAATATACTTGCCCATCACTTAATACTTTAACATAAATATTATCTCCTGACATATTCCAATTATTTTTAGGGATAATAATATTAGACATAACTATATTTATTACTTCATTTTCTCTAAAATTACCATATCCTAATACTGAGTAGGTAACGCTTGTACTATTTCTAGTTATGTTAGCGTATATTTCTTCGCTATCAATAAACCCTGTATCTTTAGCGCTTCCAAATTCTATTTTATAGTTCTTAACATTGTTTTTAAATACATCTAAGTCAAATGACTTAGTAAATGTGTAACTGCTTACTTGTTCTAATGAATTAGTAGTACCATATGAACCTGATTTATTAAAAGTAAATGTAGCTTTAGTGTTAGATGTGTAAATACCAATACTTGAGTTATCAGCAGCTTTCAATTTATCATAATTAGATATTTTATATATAGGAGTGTCGTTTATTACAAAATAAATATCTTTCCCGTTTCTTACTCCTAAAAGATTAAAATCAAAAGATGAAGAAGATGGTAATTGGATTTCTTGTTTTAAACTGTAATCAATCATCTCTTCACCATATTTTTTAACTATTCCAGCTTTGAAAATGCTGCTAGTTATATCTATATACAAAATTGCGTAACAATACATATTGCCTATTACTAAACCTGCTATAGTAGGTTTAGTAGATTCTTGATTTTTAACTAATTGGGATATGTTAACATTAAAGAATAGGTTAGTACTATAGGCACTTGCAAGAAATGCCTGTTGTTCATTAAATGAAGTTATAGTAACGCTTGGTGTTTCTCCTTTATCTAAAGATAAATCAACACCACTTGATACACCTAATTTCCCAACTTCACCAAAGTTTTCTCCTTCTTTTACTGGTAATCCTAAATATTCTTTAATTGTTTTGGTAAATAAAATATATCCATTATTTGATAAATGTAAGCCATCTGCTAAAAATGAAGTTATTAAAGTTTTACCATCATACATTTTTTCTCTAAAATTAATATATACTATATGATTGTTTTCTTCAGCGTACCTGATTACTGCATCGTTTACTAAAGTAGCAGCACTAGCGCCATATGTAAATGATGTGTTAGGATTAAGTGAGATATAAAATATTTGAGTTTTTGGTAACACAGATAATATTAAATTAAAAAATTGAGCTAGTTCTAAATAGGTTTGGTTTCCAGGAGTGCCTGCATTTATATCATTTATTCCTAAATGCATAATTATTTTTGCAGGATTGAGAGCTTCTATTTGGTCAATTTTATCTTTCCAATATTGGATTCTAGTTCCACCTACTCCTAAATTAACTACTTTATCAATATCTCCAAAGTCGCTATCAAAATTTTTATAAAATGCTCTATCTATAAATGAATCACCAATGAATAAGTAATCTGTCAAAAAAGGTAGGCTATCTACTTCTTTAATTTCAAGGGTAGCATGTAAAGTTAGAGGGTTATATGCAGGATTAACTAAGTTTACAGTAACATAATATATTCCTATTTCTGTAGCACTATTAGTTATATGCTCAGTAGTACTTGTATAAATAACTTGTGTTCCTTCTGGGACTTCACCAGTTATATTGATATAATGTTCATTTGAATCATAAAATACACTCACGTTTTCAAAATTGATTCCAGTGAAGTTTAGTAATGGAACTTCAGGAAGTGCAGTTATTGTAAGAGTAGCTTCTAAAATGAGTGTATTATAGTTGGGTCCTGATATTACAGCTGTTGCCTTACTTTCTCCTATAACACTACGTTTATTATTACTATAAACCACACTAGCAAGTTCCGGTAAATCACCAGTTACTAAAAGTTCTTTTACAGTTCCATCATAAACGTAAGAAACACTCTCGTAAGTTATACCTTCGATATCTTCTTTATTTACTGTACAAGAAAAGAAAGTGATTAGCACCATGCTTAGGGTTATAGTTAGAAATAATTTTTTAAAGATATTCATTTTTTGTCTCCTTATCTATATTAAATATTTATTTAACTTGGTTATAAAATATGTAATCGCTTACATTACAATTTCAAACAAATTGCTTATTATTTTAGTTAATTAAATATATAATGTACTACTTTTTCTAATATTCAAATTCTAACAATAAAGATATCAACAAGTTATCATTGTATTTATACATAAATTATATCATATTTAATAAAATACAAGTATAATATTATTTTATCTTGTTATGATATTTTTTTATATTATTTTGTATGATTAGTTTGAATATTTAATATTATGCTATTATAATCATATTTATATATTATCTTTTTTTAATTATTGAGTTTTTATGCATTTTTTTTAGTAAGTGAATTAAACTATTTTTGAATTTGAATTTTTGATAAAAACCGCTTATTTGTATAAGCGTTTTATGATATTATAAAGTTTAAAGTAGTTGTTATAGAAGACCTACTTTTTTAATATGTCTTTAATAATTAAGTGTAATGACAGTGAGGGATTTGATTCGTAATATTGATAATTTTTTATAACTTCTACTCTTTAAAGAGCATCTATTTTGAATATCTAAACTGTTTTTCTGGTAAAATCTAAAGATCTGAATAGAATTTTTATAATTTTACTATCGTTTTCATGATTATTAGTTTCTATACAATAATTATTTTATAGAATAAAATATTCCATATATCTTTTATAGTCGCTTTTTTTATATATATGAGCGAATTTGAAAAATAAAATAATTTGCATGACTATTTTTTTTAACTCTTGACAACTATTATTATGAAAACTGAATTTACTATTTAATGTATCACTTTTTTTTTATTTTTGTGTTATAATTGAAATATAAGGTTTAAAAGGAAAGGAAAAAATTAATGAAAGAATTTTATGTTATTGCAAAAATTAATGATCTAAATAAAGTTGTTCACAGAGTTTCAAGTTCTACTTTTTATAAAGTTAAGAATAATGTAGAAACTTATAAGATACTTAATTTTACAGTTAAGACAACAGCCACTAGTATTTATACTGATATAGAGAATTTAAAGCAATTTGTAAAATTGTATAACACATTGAGATTTTTAAAACCTATTGAAAACCTTTATAAGGGGAATGAAAATGAAAAAAATATTTAGTTTATTAGTTATGCTTCTTTTAGTTTTTATATTTGTTGGATGTGAAAATGAACCAAAAT
>JAITXV010000029.1 GCA_031284605.1 Acholeplasmatales bacterium
CAAACAGCTAGGATTATCAAAAAGAATACCAAATATCCTGTTAAAATAATATATGATCCTAATTTTGTAGAAAGAAATTTCGCTAATCTAGAAAGCAAAGTTGTAGACGAAGCTTATGAGCTAATGAAATCTTTAGACTTTGATACTACAAATTATGAAACTGATGAGTTACTAATATCAAGAGTAATTGAAAATATTAAAAAATTAGAAAAATGCAACTATAAAAATGTGCTTATTGTTACTCATTCACACGTAATTAAAGCAGTTTATAAATATTTAGACCCCGCCTCAGATATATTCTTTCAAAACATAATATCTAATGGAAGTGTCCATAAGTTTAAATTAGAAAATGATTTAATAACTAAGGAAGTGTAATCATGTATACAGTAATTTTAAAAAAAAGTGAAGAAAAAGATATTTTATTAGGAAATCGTCTCCATATATTTGCGAACGAAGTTTTAAAAATAGAAGGAAAAGCTGAAAACGGAAGTGTAGCTAAAGTTTTAGCTTATGATTCAAGATTTATTTGTATAGGTTTTATTAACCACGCCTCTAAAATGTTAGTTCGTATTTTATCATTTAAAGAAGAAGAAATAGACTATAACTTCTTTTATAACAGAATAAGTTCTGCTAATGAAAGAAGAACTAAACTAGGATTTACTAATAACTACAGAGTAGTTTTTAGTGATGCGGATTTATTACCTGGTTTAATAATTGATAAATACGGTGATTATTTAGTTGTTTCAATCAACTCATTAGGATATGAAGTGAAAAAACAAATAATTCTTGATGTTTTAATATCTATATTTAGTCCTAAATGTATATACGAAAAAAGTGATGCATTTATAAGAGCCAAAGAAGGATTAAAAGAGACAAAAGATGTATTATACGGAGTTTTAGATAAAGATTTTGTAATTGAAGAAAATAATATTAAATTTAGTCTAAATTTAGAAGAATCACAAAAGACTGGACATTTTTTAGATCAAGCTGCTAATAGATTAAAAATAAGACAATACGCTAAAGGTAAAAGAGTATTAGATTTATTTTGTAATACTGGTGGTTTTACGCTAAATGCGATATATTCTGGGGCTTCATATGTATTAAGTGTTGATATATCACCAAAAGCGCTAGATACCTTAACAAACAATGCTAAAATGAATAATTTAGAGTGTAACACTAAAGAAATTGATGTATTTGATTTCTTAAAAGAAGAGAATACTATAAAAAATACATATGATTGTATAATACTAGATCCTCCTGCATTTGTTAAAAATGTTGATTCTATAAATAGCGGGTACAACGCATATGTTAATTTAAATAAATTAGCTTTGAAGATTTGTAAAAGCAACGGTATATTATTTACATTTAGTTGTTCTGAGCATATGAGTATTACCCTATTTTTAAAAATGATAAAAGAAGCCGCTTTAAAAGCTAAAAGAAATGTAAGACTTTTAGAAATATTAGTTCAAAATACAGATCACTCCCCATCTCTAAACTTAGAAAGTGGATTTTATTTAAAAGGATTGGTATTGCATGTTGAATAATTTAGTGCAGTTTAATGATTATGTAAACCATTTTTGGTATAATTAAAGTATGAAAGAAATGGAAATTATTAATGGATAGACAAAAAAGTATAAGAAATTTTAGTATAATAGCTCACATAGATCATGGTAAAAGTACTCTAGCAGATAGAATACTAGAACTAACAGGTGCTCTTTCAAAGCGTGAAATGAAAGAGCAATTTTTAGATTCTATGGATTTAGAAAGAGAAAGAGGAATAACTATCAAACTAAATGCTGTAGAATTAGAATATAAAAGTAATGATGGAAATACTTATATAATGCATTTAATAGATACTCCAGGACATGTTGATTTTACGTACGAAGTTTCAAGAAGTTTAGCTGCTTGTGAAGGCGCTGTATTAGTGGTAGACGCAGTACAAGGAGTAGAAGCACAGACGTTAGCTAACGTCTATCAAGCTATTGATAATAACTTAGAAATAATACCTGTTATTAATAAAATAGATTTGCCAAGCGCTGACCCTGCTAGAGTAAGAAAAGAAATAGAAGAAGTGATTGGCATTGATGCTGAAAATGCTATTTTAGCTAGTGCTAAAGATGGAATAGGGATTGAAGAAATATTAGAAAGTATAGTTAAAAATGTACCTTGTCCTAAAGGTGATATAAACAAACCTTTACAAGCATTAGTTTTTGATAGCTACTATGATTCTTTTAGAGGAGTAGTTCCTTTAGTAAGAGTAGTAAATGGTAGTATCAAAAAAGGTGATATGATAATGTTCATGGCCAGCAAAGCTTTGTATGAAGTTACAGAAGTTGGGGTACATACTCCTAAAAATAAAGTTAAAGAAATATTACTTCCTGGCGATGTAGGATATTTAGTGGCAGCTATCAAAGAAGTAAGTAATGTATTAGTAGGTGATACTATTACATCAGGACTTCTAGGAGCTACAGAAGCTCTTCCTGGATATAGAAAAATGAACAGCGTTGTATTTTGCGGATTGTATCCTATTGATAGTTCAAAATATGATGATTTAAAAGATGCATTAGAAAAACTAAAACTTAACGATGCAAGTCTAATGTACGAACCAGAAACATCTCAAGCATTAGGGTTTGGTTTTAGAACTGGTTTTTTAGGTCTTTTGCATATGGAAGTAGTTCAAGAAAGAATTAAAAGAGAATTTAATATCGACTTAATAGCTACCGCACCAAGCGTTATCTATAAAGTATATTTAACTGATAAAACAGTAATAAACGTTGATAATCCTGCTAAACTTCCACAAGCTCAATTAATTGATTATTTAGAAGAGCCTTTTGTAAAAGCTACTATAATGACTCCTAAGGATTATGTTGGAAGTGTTATGGATATTTGTCAAAAGAAAAGAGGCATTTTTGGAAATATGCAATACATTGATGATAGAAGAGTAACTATAGTTTATAGTTTACCTCTTTCTGAGATAGTTTATGATTTCTTTGATAAACTTAAATCATCAACTAAAGGATATGCATCTTTTGATTATGAGATGGATAAATATATGAAAAGTAATTTATCAAAAATGGAAATATTATTAAACGGTGAAGTAGTAGATGCTTTGTCACTAATAGTGCATAGAGACAATGCTTATTATAGAGGTAAAGCTATAGTTGAAAGACTTCGTAATTTAATACCTAGACAAATGTTTGAAATTCCAATTCAAGCAGCTATTGGCTCTAAAATCATCTCAAGAGAGACTATAAAAGCTATGCGTAAAGATGTGCTAGCTAAATGTTATGGTGGAGATATATCAAGAAAAAGAAAATTATTAGATAAACAAAAAGAAGGTAAAAAGAAGATGAAACAAATAGGTTCTGTAGAAATTCCACAAGAAGCTTTTATGGCAATTCTTTCTACTAGTGATGAAAGTGAAAAGAAGTAAAGGGTTATATATACATATACCTTTTTGTAAGTATATTTGTAGTTACTGTGATTTTTGTAAGTTTGATGAAAAAAGAGTATATAATATAGATAAGTATATAGATGTCTTAGTAAGTGAGATATCTAATTATAGGCAATATTTTAGTGAAATTGACACTATTTATATAGGTGGTGGAACTCCTAATTATCTATCTTTAAATAACTTAAAAAAGTTGTTTGATAGTTTAAAAGATATTAAACCTCTTGAGTATACAATTGAAATTAACAGTGACATTTATAACAAAGAACAAGGTGAATTATTTGTTTATGCTGGTATAAACAGAGTTAGTATAGGAGCTCAAACATTTGAACCTAGTCTTATTAATATTTTAAAAAGAGAACATAATTATAATATAACTAAAGAATGTGTAGATGATTTAAGAAATAAAGGCATTAATAATATCAATATAGATATGATATATGCAATCCCAACCCAAACTATAAAACAATTAAAAAATGACTTAAAAAATGTTAGCAGTTTGAATCCTACACACATTAGTTATTATAGTTTAATTCTAGAAGAAGATACATTTTTATACTACCAATATGTCAATAAAAAAATTAATCTTATAGATGAAGATACTGATTATATAATGAATAAAGAAGTAAATGAGTATTTAGAAAATAATGGATATATGCAATATGAAATATCTAATTATGCACGAAATTGTAATTATTCAATTCACAATTTAAAGTACTGGAATATGGAAGATTATATAGGAGTAGGACTAAGTGCTTGTGGATATTATAATAATACAAGGTACTCAAACACAAAAATTTTAAATAGTTATTTAAAAGGTAAGTATGAAACAGAAGAAGAAGTTCTTGATGCATCAAGAACTTTATGCGATACACTTATGCTAGGATTAAGAAAAATATGCGGAGTTAATATCAAAAAAATTGAGCAAGAATATAGGGTAAATTTGTTAGAAGTATTTCCAGAAATATTAAAAAAAATAGATGAAGGATTACTTGAAGTGTTTGAAGGAAATTTAAGACTTACTAAAGATAAAGGGATATATTTAGCAAACCAAGTATTTATGATATTTGTATAGTTATTTATATGAATTATAAATAGAGCAAAAACAGAAAATAAAAGTTATTTAGAAAATGTATAAATAGGAGAAAATATGAAAATAGACTTTTTAGTAAAAGATTATATATATTACTTAAGAACTGAGAGGGGATTAAGCAGAAACACTATCGTATCTTATAACAAAGATGTTGATGATTATCTTTCTTTTTTAAAGAAGTACTACAGTATAGATGACTTAAAAGATGTGAGTAAAAAAGAGATAGAGGCTTATTTGAAAAACCTAAAAAAGCATGAACTAACTGCCTCAAGTATCTCACGTAAGTTAAGTGCTATTAAAAGTTTTCATAAGTTTTTGTATCTTGAAAAGGAAGTAGAAATTGATATAAGTAAAGATTTTGAATCACCTAAAATAGATAAAAAATTACCTAATGTTTTGAGTATAGAAGAAGTACTATCTTTGTTAGAAAAGACAGATAAAGATACTCCACTTGGATATAGAAATAAGGCATTAATTGAGCTCATATATGGCTCTGGTTTAAGGGTGTCAGAACTACTAAATATCAAGATAAAAGAGATGCATTATAATGAATCTTTTATAACTATAATTGGTAAGGGTAACAAAGAAAGAATAGTTCCAATATCCGAAGCGTCTAAAGAAGCTATCAAAAAATACCTAAGTAATGGAAGACTGTTATTAACAAAGAAGACAGTAAATGAGTATTTATTTGTTAATACTTATGGCAATAAACTATCAAGACAAGGGTTCTTTAAAATACTAAAAGGACTAGCGGAGGAGGCAAATATAACTATAGAAGTAACTCCTCATACATTGCGTCATACCTTTGCAACCCATCTTTTAGAAAATGGAATAGACCTTAGAACACTACAAAAATTACTAGGACATGAGGATATTTCGACCACTCAAATCTATACACATATAAGTAATAAGAGGATGCAAGAGGTTTATAATAAGAGCCACCCTAGAGCTAAAAAATAATACTTATTTATATGTTTTATAAATAGATTTAAAAATTAAAAGTTAGATTATTTATAAAAATTATAAATACTATAAAACACTATTAGAGCGTAAAGCAGTAGTAGTGTTTTATTTTTTTGTTTATAAATATGTTTAGATTATATAAAACCACAGGTAGCATAATCAAGGATAGAAAACGCATCAAAATATAATGCTATAGTATGAATCAAAAATTTTAAAATATATAATTATTTTTTATAAATTATTTATATGTTTTATAAATAAAGTAAAAATACAAAAGTTAGATTATTTATAAAATGTATAAATAATTAAATACGCATATTCGCAATAGAAATAGAGCAGAGGAGTGATATTTTTACTAATTTATAAAATATATAATTTGTGAAGCATTGAAAATTCAAAATTGTAAATAATAAAAATGCGAAATATCTGTTAGTTTTAGTCCTTATTTTTTTCATCAAAAATCTGTACTAAAATCTAGTGAATTTCAGTGATTATAAAACTCGCATTTAGGAATCGTTAAACGGTGAGTTTTCCACCAAAACGGTTTTTTCTAAAACTCCAGATATTTGGCGATAATAATCAAGTTTACCCTAATTTGCGATATACCTATTTATACCTTTATCCACATTGCTTGGTTTCTCCGCACAGTAATCATTAAAATTAATGGTTTACATAATATATATTATAGGAACATAAAGAAAAGTGAAAGTAATAATATGAATTGAGTAAACATCATACTAAAATGCTTTTGATTATGTTAAAAAGCGTATATATTTACTAATATAAGCATTAATGATAATCAAAATATAAAAAATGATTATGATTAATAATAAAATATACTTTATAATATTGAATTAAGGAACAAAATGCGTACAATTGGTGGCTAAAGGGTGTTTTACGTATTAATATTTGTATAAGATAGATAGCGCTGTATACTGATAATATTATTCTTTTGAAAGCTTGCACTACTACTTCTTTCGTATGGAAGGGGTGTATTTCTTATTTATATATTTTTTAAATAAGTTGACTTTTCTAATATTGCTTTATTTATAAAACATATAAATATTAGTACTATGTAAAGAACAATTTTTTAGTGTTTTATTTTATATTCTGCACTGTATGTTTAGAAAAATTATATTAGTTATTTATATATTTTACATATAAATAAATGCTTAGATATTTTCTAATAAGCTGCGCTATTTGCATAAATGATTTTGTATAGTGCTACTTACTAGATTGTTTTATTAGTTTTTATAAAATTAAAAAATAAATCAAATTAACAATATACTATTTTATTTGATTTGTAAGTGCTATTAATTATTACCATTTATTTATACATTTTACAAATAAGATAATATTTGAAGTATTGCTTTAATTATATATTTTATAAATAAAAATTATAATATGATATTACTTGGTTTGTTATCTCATTGGTTACCGCCTGATATTGTTACTCAATATTGAAAAAACTGTATAATAATAACTAAATGTTATCCTGATATTTTAAACATATTTTCACTAAATAATTGCCCCAATGTTTTTTCATTTTTGAATTTTGGATTTTTTATATAGTCAGTTGTTCAGACATTTTTATATTTGTCTTCTATTTAAAAAAACTGATAATATGTAAATTTATTAATTTTTTTAATCAATATTTTTTTGAATAGAAATGAAGTTTTTTAAAACTACTACTTCTTTCCTAGTTTCAAGGGTATCAAATTTATTTATATGTTTTATAAATAAAGTAACTTTTGAAAAATGAAGTTATTTATAAAACGTATAAATAATATTAAAGGATATTTCGATTGTTTTTACTATTCTCAGCTGAAGATACATTATAGAATCTAACAAAATATTGCAGGTTGTTTTACTAGAAAATTTGTTATATTTTTGATAATAAATTATACTAATATTTCTAAATTATTGAAACAATTTTTTTCTGGTAATTTATAAAAAAAGCCGATTATTTTGTTTAGAAATTAGCACTATTTTTTATTACTATTTTTGGATTTTAATACTTAATATTTTTTTTAAATATTCATAAAAAACTACTACTTCTTTCTAAAAAACACCCTATTATTTATTTATACATTTTATAAATAATTCTTAATTTCATTTTTTATTTTATTTATAAAACATATAAATAAACAAAGCAAATATTTTAAGTACTTCTTCTTTTTAATCTTATTTTATACTTTCCTTTTCAGTAGTTATTTTGTTGCTATTTTATGCATTACTTATATACATTATCTTATTTCTTTTTTCTATAATTAAGTGCGATTATTATAATAATTATAATGTGTTTATTTATATGTTTTATAAATAGAGTTTTTATGTTTATTTTGCTTGAAAAATATTACCCTTGTTTCACACTGCTTTTGTTCGTATATTATTTTGTACCTTAATATATGAAGTATAATAAAACCATTCAAAAATGCTTGACATAAAAATATAAATAATTAATTTCTGCCTCTCATAATTTTCTTAATATTAGCGTCATTTGAAATATTTGTTAGTCCAAAACAACTG
>JAITXV010000046.1 GCA_031284605.1 Acholeplasmatales bacterium
ACAAGAAAAACTTCATCTTTTTTCTTACCTAACCCTATAAAAGAAGGTTCTACTTTTTTAGGATGGTACGATAACCCTAAATTTAACCCTAAACTAACTATGCAAGTACTTAAAGGTACCTCTAAAAACTTAATATTCTATGCTAAATGGAGCGACGATACCGAATATGAATTAATTTATAATATTCTTAACGAACCTACTGAACTATCTTCATATAACGCTCAAAGCGAATCCTTAATTTTAAAAGTTCCTACTCCAAAAAAAGGGTACGAATTTAGTGGATGGTTTTTAAACCCTTCTTTAGAAGGAGAATCTTTAGAAGTTTTACCACAGGGTAGTAAGGGTACTAAAATATTATACGGAAGATACTACAAAGAATTTTATGTAGAACTTCATATTGATAACAACGTTAGTGAAATTCTAGTTTTAGAAGATCACCATTTTGTAATTCCTGAGGCTCCAATTAAAGAAGGCTATTCTTTTGTAGATTGGTACTACGATAGTGATTTTACAAAAGTAGTTGATGATAGTGATTCTTATCTTATTATTACTGCTAACATTTCATTATATGCACTTTTTACTAATGAACCTGAGTATATTCAATATTTAAATGAAGCATATAATGCTCTTTTATCTCCTTTTAATTTGTATGGTTATGTTAGTGAAAGTATCACTTTAGTATCTGTATTACCAAATAATGTTAGAGTTACCTATTTATTAGATGACACAGAATATTCTAACATTCTAAAAATAGGAAATGAATTAGTTTTAAACATAAATAGACCAAATATTGGAGATGAAAATGTCAATCAAACACTAACTGCTAATATAGAATTACTATATAATGGTTTAGAATCTCCTATAAAACTTACTAAAACTAAAACATTTGATTTCACTATTTTAGCGTCTTTTGTATCATTAGACGTAGCTAAAGAGATGTATTTAGCAGGAAGCTTAAAAATAGGCGATATGGTAAATATAGAAGATGCTATAGTTATATCTAAAAATATTAATGGATATGTTATAAGTGATTCTACTTTCGGTACTGTTTATGTAGAAGGAAGTGACACTAAAGTCATAAAGGGAGACACGGGCATATTTGTAGGCTATATTGACAGTTCATATGATAGATTACAATTTAGAACTACTAAAACCGCTACAATTAAAGCTTCTAAAATGATAGTAATTAATAATACAGCCGTAGATAACAGCACTACTAATGACTTAAGTTTTTATTCATTATGGAATTTAGTTGAAGAAAACCAATCTACTAACACTTATGTTCATATTCCTTCATATAGCGCTACTTTAAAAAACTTAAAAAATGATAATTTATTAAGTGTTTCTACAAAAGTATACGGAACAATAATGAATATATCTTCTCCTATTTATGATTTATCTTCACCCCTTATAAGAAACACAGATTATACTAAAAACTTATATATAGTTGATAACCCGTTGAACCCAAAAAATATAGTAAGAATAGATGCCTCTTCATCCTATTATGAAGACTTATTGTTACTTAATGGAATAAGCGGTACATTTAGTTTAGTAGCTAAAAATATAAGAGACGAATATAATAGTATTCCCAATATTTCATCTTTTCCTGTATGGAGCGTGTTATGTAGCAGTTATAATGTAACTTTAAGTGATCAAGACAAAGTTAATATAGTCGCTGAAAAAACTGTATTACCATCTTATATTACTGTTTCTAGTTCATATGAATTTCCTAGTATATCAGATTTTGGAGTAATTATCTCATGGAGTAGTTCTAATCCTGAGATAATAAATCCTAACGCAGGAGTTGTTAATATAATAGCAGGAGAAGTATTCATAGTTGTATTAGAAGCCACATTTACACTTAATGACATAGTCAATGTAAAAACATATACTATTGTAGTAATTGGAATAACTACTTAAAAAATAGAATTCATTAGGAGGATAAAATGAATCAAAAACCAAAATTAATTTATACCCAAGAAGAAATGATTAAGTTAAACAAAGAAACTTTGTTAGCCAGGGGAGTTAAGCTAGAACAAATAGCGCTTATAGCTTACGATCAACAATCTAAATACACTAAAGATATTCCTTTTCAGTTATGTTTAGATAGTGTTGAAAAAATTATCTCATATAGAGATGTTTTTCATTATATCCAATTAGGTACAGAAATCGATAGATTAGCTGAAGAACATCAGTTTAGAGGTCCTATCCAAGATATTTTAGATTATGACTTAGGTTTGTTTGGTGCTGATGAAACATTTGGTCTTGATATTGCTAGAAATTACGGTACTATAGGACAAACAAATTTCGGTGATATTGATGTAAATAAACCAGGAATCGTAAATGAACTAAATGAAATTGGTAAATTAAGTGGTCATTGTCATACTTTTCTTGATGATATTGTAGGAGCGATAGCTGCAGCAGCATCTACAAGGGTAGCTCAAATTATAAATGAAACTATCGCGCTAGAAAATTTAGATAACGTCTTAAAATATGATATTTTTGATTTACTAAAAAAATCAAAAGCTACAAAAAAATAGAATATTATTGACTTTATTTTTCATATTTTTATTTTAAAAGCTTTTCAAACAAGCGCATTTTTCTAATATTAGGTATAATATAAGTATATAGTTTTTTTAAAACTATATAAGGGGAATGTATGAAGAAGTTTATAATAAAATTGTATAATAAATATTTTGGCTTTGAAGAAGGAATAGATATAACAGACGAATGTCAACTGCTTGTAAGAAGAAATATAGTTATAAAAAACATTATATTAGTATCTAACTTATTATATTCAGTTTTATTTTTAGTGTTATCTATTTATACTAACACTTCAACTAACTGGCTTTTTACAGTTTTAACTTTTGGAATAACTTATCCAATTAATAGATTATTAAAAAGACTTATTAATTTAGACAAAAATGATAAAACAAAACAAAAGATAGCTACCTATATAGCTAGTTTTTATATGTTTTTATCTGTTATATTAGTATATATTAAAGTATACAACATTGAATCTTTTACAGTTGGTGGGTATATTTTAATATATTACGCTTTAATGGTTATATCTTTATACCAGGATAAAAGACTTCTATTAGAGTGCTTTGGAAGCCTGTTAGCTGGTATCACTATTATTCATTTTACTTGTACATACCCTATATACAATGAAGGCTACACTTTTGTTAGCTTTTTTAAAATGTTTTTTACTGAATCTAAGTTTGGTGATATAGTATTAAGAACTGTTATATTTATAGTTTATTATTTTGTTTTATACGCTATTGTTAGTATAGGAAACTATATGCAACAAGAAAGAATTAAAGAATTATCTAAAAGAAAAGAAGTTCAAGAAGATTTTGCGAGTATAGTAAAAAATCTGTTCGGGGTAGTGTTATATAATGGTTTATGGAATAATGAAGTTAAAATTAAACAAGTTAGCACTATAGCTATGCAACTTGCAAGGTATTATGGATATAATGAAAAATCACTACAAGAATTACAAAACTTTAGTTTGAGTGTTTTAGAATTTCAAAAAATATACGATTTATTAAACATAAATCCAAGTTTATTTGTTAAAGAATATGATTTAATTAAAGCTCAAACCGAAGTAGGGTCTATGATCGCTAAAAGATTACAACTATCTCAAAAATGTGAAATTATCGTAAGAAAACACGAAGAAGGCGCCCAAAATGAATCTTTTACTGCAGATATGAAAAAAATGCAAGGTGATATTTCATCACAAATAATCTTGCTTTCTGATTTATACATCACACTAAGAAATGCACAAACCTATAAAAGACCTTTATCTCACAGTCAAACTATTAAATTGTTCAATGAACAATTTAATATATATTTTGAATACGATTTAAAAGAAAGATTTTTAAGTTTTGAGCACGAATTTGAAAAGACATATAATAATTTCTAAACTATTTTATTTTTGTTAACACTAATTTTATAATAATAATCTTTTTTTAATAACATAAGAACCATCTTTACATAAAAAAACTTAGATATCTATAAGCAGTTTTTTTATATTTAAAATCTAAAAAAATGATATAATGAATATATTGCTATTTTTTATTATCAAAATAGTTGAAAGTTAAGAGGATTTTTATGAATACCAAAATTAGATTACAAAAGTATCTAAAACTTTTTATTACCCTTATATTTATCTTTGTTTTATCAAATATATTATTATCTTGTGTCACGCAAAGTACTTATAAATATGTCAAACTTTCAGGCACTAACGTTACATTATACGGAGAAAGTCCTTTTAACGCTGGAGAAAGTGCTACTGTTTACGCTTCTGCTGACCCTGGATATTATTTTAAAGAATGGACTACTAGTAACGGAGAATTTGTATCAAGTGATAATCCTTATACATTTACTGTTGGTGATGTTGATGTTAGTTTAAAGGCTGTTGTTTTGTTAGAAGATAGACAATCTTTAACTATAAGTTATTTAAATACGAGTATTTCTGTTTTATTAGCTAAAGGTTCTTTGATTCTTGAAAATATAGATTCTTTAGAATCTCCAAAAGGATACAAAATTCTTAATTATTATTATGACGATTTACACACTTCTGTAGTACTGCAAGGTGATACTTTAGAGGAAGATGTCACAATTTATGCATCTTTAGAACTATTAAATTATACAGTTAAGTTTGAAAATAGCACACTTGAAAATATTACTTATAATATTGAAACCCCTAACTTTATGCTTCCAATTCCTGTGCTTGATTCTTACGTATTTTTAGGATGGTACGATAACGCTTCTTTTGCTGGTGAAGTTTCTACCTATATTTATACAAATACTTTAGAAAACATAACTTTATATGCAAAATATGAATTAATTAAATACAATGTAACTTTTATTTTTGAATCTTTAGAAAATGTAGTAACTGTTAATATTTTTTCTAAAGTTAACGCTCCTACTGACCCAATCAAACCCAATTATTTTTTTAACGGATGGTTTTTAGATGGCGAAGCTTATGATTTTAGTTCTCAAGTATTATCTAATATAACTCTTTATGCTCACTTCTTGCCTATTATTTCGTTTGTTACTAACGGAGGTACAGCAATAGATGATATTATAGCATCACCTGGAAGTGCTATTTCTTGGCCAAGTAATCCTACCCTTAGTGGATATTATTTTACTGGATGGTATACTGATATTACTTTAGAGACTCCTTATTTATTATCAAACAGTATAATGCCTGTTGAAAGTATAACCTTATATGCTTCTTATCAATTAGTAGAAAATGTAACAGTACACTTTGTTACTAATATTAGTGATGTATTTTATTCAGACGTTGTTACTAATATGGGAGAAAAAATCGATGAACCATTAAGAAGTAGTTTTGATGTTAATAGTATATATTCAATTTATGGTTGGTACGAAGCTTTATCTACCGAACCCTTAGTATACAAAAATGAACCTTGGGATTTTAGCACAGATATAGTAACTTTAGAAACCACTTTATATGCAGTATGGGGCACAGTTAATAGCAGCCAAACAGTAATAGCTAGTGGAATTTTCCCAACTTCCGGAACAATAGCACCTAATATGGCTACTAATTTACATATTAGCACAACTATTTTTAATATTACAAAACAAGATAATGATAGTCCTACATCTCCTAAATATGGAAGTGGTGGTTTATGGTTATATCCATATAATGGAAATGGTAATAGTATTACAATTACAAGTACTAATACTATAAAATCTATTAGTATTACAGTATCTGATAATAGAAATTTTTTAAGTGTAAATGGAACTACTAAAGGTTCATCTACTCCGTATAGCATTGAAAGTAAAACAGTTGTTATCAAAAACGTTAAAAATACTACACTTACTTCAACTGGTAGCCAAGTAAGAATTAGTTCTATATCCATTGAGTATTATGATCCATTTTCTAAAGTTGATTTAATTGTTGTTACACCATCTGTTACAACTACTAACCCTTTAGATAGTTTAAACTCAGTTACAGGCAACCTAAATTTAAATAATGGGATAGCTACTATTCCTCCGTTTTTAAATATAACTTGGAGTTCTAGTGATACAAGTTTAATTAGTAATACAGGTTCATATGTTAGTACTCCTAGCAGTATAACTGTTGTTACACTTAGTGCTACTGTTATATTAAACGGAATAACAAAAGTTACTAACTTTAATTTAACTTTAGTCAATAAATGGCTTGTTACTTTTGATTCAAATGGCGGAACACAGGTAAGTAATCAATATATTTTTGATGGAAGGAAAGCAACTAAACCTTCTAATCCAACCTTACAAAATTATGTATTTGTAGGATGGTTTGAGGCATCTTCTAGTGTTGCATGGGAATTTAATACTAACTTAGTTCATAGTAATATGACTTTAGAAGCAATTTATGAACTTAACCAAGGTCCGGTTTATACCCAAGTAGGTGATGTTGAAACATTTGATGAATGGGAACTTAATTATAACGATAGTACGTGTATGCCTGATACTGGTACTTATCATGTTCCTGTAATACCTATACAATTTAGTGATTCACAGTTTACTAATCAAAATTTAATTGATCTTCCTAAAGTATTTAACGGTACTGCTTCACAAACAGGATGGGAAAGTGTTCAAAGTTTTTATTCTAAAAGCAGTTTTGGTAAATTAAACATTACATTTGATATATTACCTGTATATACAGCGGCTCACAACTCTTCTTGGTATAATAATAAAGGTGAAAATGACCAAACTATTGAAGGCGAAGCTATGGACGGTGTAGATAGCGCAGTTAACTTTAGTAACTATGATTATAATAACGATGGCGCTATTGACGGAGTATATTTTATTTATTCTAAGAACTACAATTACAATGATATTTGGTGGGCTTGGGTTTGGAGATATTTTGAGAATAGAAAATGGGATGGAAAAGATTTAAATGCATATCAATGGGCTAGTATAGCTTTCACATATGACAGCCTAGGTTCTGGTGTATCCTTAAACGCTGAAACATATATCCATGAAACAGGGCATATGTTAGGTCAAACAGATTTATATTCAAATAGTGGATATGGTCCATTAGGAGGATTTGACATGATGGCTAACAATTGTGGTGATATGGGTCCTTTTGATAAACTAGGATATGGTTGGATAAATCCATTAGTAGCTAGTACTGGAACTAAAAATATAACTTTAGGAAGTTATTCATCTACAGGTGATTCTATTATCTTCCCATATTCAACTTGGAATGATAATATATATAGTGAGTATCTAATGATTATGTATTATACAGCGGATGGTTTATATTCCGGTCACATAAACGCTCATACTTCGTACGTGCCAACTGTTAAAGGTATTATTATTTACCATGTTGATGCTAGAAAGAACAGTTGGGGTGATGATTTTAAATATAATAATAGTGGTTCTGGAACTGCTTTAGTTGGTATTGTTCCTGCTAGTGGTACAGGTAATATTAGTAACGGTATGACTAATGCATTTGTATTACAAAATGGAACTTCTAATATTTCATCTAAAACCTGGCATCAGGGTGGAACATACGGTTTAACTATAGTTATTAATTCTAAAAATTCAGACGTAATTGATTTAACTATTACTTATACTAGATAAAAAATAAAAGGCACTTATAGTTTTATAGTGCCTTTTATGTTTATTATATAGGAATTTGTATTTTATCAAAAAAGCGATATTTTGATACTTTATAAATAAACCATTTATTATTACTCATTTTGTTTTCTTTTATAGAAAAGTACCATTAATTGTGATATCTCTAAGTAAGTATGGTTATTCAAGATTTAGGATTTCATAATTCTTTTTTATAATGTTCTTTTATTTTACTATTTTCTCTTTTCTTCTAAAGTAACCTCATTATGTAAGGTATTATATAATTTTGTCCAACTAAAGTAACCCATAATTCCACAAACTAAATAGATTATCCACATAACAACTAAAGGTAAGTTCGTAATACTAACATTTACAGTAAGTAATACATTCATAACACAACCAGCTATATTTGCAATCCCAAAGAAAATATAACATTCAATATATTGGTTAGTTAGTAAAAACAAACTAACCAAAAGAAGCGCGATAGTAGGACCATCTAAAAATATGTAATTACTTTGGTGACTAGCATCAAGAACATATTTATTAAGTAAAAATAAAACGCCAGTAAAAGCTACAGCTGCTATTATAAATATAGTTATAGCTAAAAATACTAATTTTTTAGTCATATGCTTTAAATCAGTTTTATTGTTTTTTCTTTTTACTAAACCTATAATCATTATAGGTATACAGTATAAAAGCGCGTAAGCTGCTATTAAATATGTCTGATTAAAAATACTAATAACCCCGTAAAACAAATTATTAAGTACTCCAAATAAGAGCGCATATTTATTGTTCTTTACACACAAACTAATATAAACTATCCCAAATATACTTGAAAGTATAGCTAAAATAGGTAAATATATTTTTCCTTTCTCAGTTAGCCCTAAAACACTAAAAATAATTTCGCTAGCAATAATAATTACAGCGGAAGAAATAATAGTAATGATTTCGAAGAGATATTTTTTATATTTCATACTTAAATTATACTCTCTTTTTTATAATAAGTGTTTAATTATTGTAAAATTGTCTATAATTGTTAAAAATATTGTATAATAAATAAGGAGATTTAATTTTATAAGTTAAATATACATATTTATGGAGGTTGTATGAGTATAGTTAAGTATTTTACAAGTGAATCAGTAACAAGTGGGCATCCAGACAAAGTTGCTGATTACATTGCAGATAACATATTGGATAAAATATTAAAAAAAGATCCATATTCACATGTTGCATGTGAGGTAACTGTTATTAAAGATAAGGTTCACATATTCGGTGAAATTAAAAGTGATGCAAAAATCAATTATAAGAAAGTTGTTAGAGAATCTATTAAGGAATTAGGGTACGACAAAGAGGAATATGGATTTAATTA
>JAITXV010000063.1 GCA_031284605.1 Acholeplasmatales bacterium
CTTGTTTCTACATTTGTAAATAAATTTATTAATCATGACGTTAAAAATACTATTAATTTAGACAAAGATAAAGTAGATAGTTTTTCTAAAAGTGTTTTAGAAAGATTTTCTAATCCATATATTAGACATCTTTTATATTCAATAATGCTTAACAGCGTTTCTAAATATAAAGCAAGAATTCTTCCTTCATATTTAGAAAGTAAGAAAAATGGAATTGTTCCTATTTATAGTATGTTTGCGTTAGCGGGATTATTTGTTTTATATTATAGGGCTACAGATGATAAAGGGGAGAGTGTAGTATTAAATGATGAGAATGTATTTTTAGAATTATTTAATACTTTAAGAGCTAAAAAAGATATTAACAGAGCTCTTAATACTTTTTTATCACTTGAATATTGGGATACAACTGAATTATCAAGTGATGCTGAATTAATAAATAAATATGTTAGTGAAATCTTACTAAAAGGAAGTGCTAAAGCACTAAAGGATTTATTGTAAATGGATTTTATTATTATTAATAAACTTGATAACGTAGGAGTAAGTTTAAAAGTACCTTTTTTACCAAAAGGAACTGTTGTTTTAGACAGTGTTACTATTAGCGAAGATATTCCTTACGGTCATAAATTTAGTTTAATTAATATTAATAAAGATGAAAAAATTATAAAATATGGTAATCCTATTGGAAAAGCAAGTACTTATATAAGCGCTGGAAGTCATGTTCATACTTTTAATGTATCTACTTTGTTAGATAAAGCAGTCAATTATGAATACAATGGCGCAGTTAACAATAGTAATAGTGCTTCTTTATTTAGAAAAGTAAAAGTATATGAAAGAGAAAATAAAACTTACGGAATAAGAAATGAGTTATGGATTATACCTACTGTTGGTTGTATAAATAGTGTTTGTGATAATTATGCTTCTTTATTTTCTAAAAATCATAAATTAAGTAAGAATTATGATGGAATAAAAGTTTTAACTCATCCGTACGGATGTAGCCAAATGGGTGCTGATTTAGAATATACCACTTTAACACTTCAAAAGTTAGCTACAAATCCAAATGTTGGAGGCGTATTAATAGTTGGTTTAGGTTGTGAAAATAACCAAATAAGTGCTATGAGTAACTTTGCTTATATTTTACCAAGAACTAGATTTGTTAATTTACAAACTACTAGTAATGAAAAAGAAGTAGTTTTAGGGTTGTTAGAAGAATTATATTTAAACCTAAAACTAGATAAAAGAGTAACTTCGCCACTGTCAGTTTTAAAAATAGGGATGAAATGTGGAGGTAGTGATGGATTGTCAGGCATTACAGCTAATCCATTAATAGGCAGATTTAGTGATTATTTAGTTTCCCAAAAAGCTAGTGCAGTATTAACTGAGGTTCCTGAAATGTTTGGGGCTGAAAACATACTTATGGCTAGAGCTAAAAATAAAGATGTTTTTCTAAAAATAGTAGATTTGATTAATGATTATAAACAATATTATATTGATCATAATCAAGTAGTATATGATAATCCAAGTCCTGGTAATAAAAAAGGTGGAATAACGACACTTGAAGAAAAATCTTTAGGTTGTATCCAAAAAGGTGGAGTATCGTGCGTAGTAGATGTAGTTAGTAAAGATTCTAAAGTAGTATTAAGTGGTTTAAATTTAATTAAATCTCCTGGAAATGATTTAGTTAGTGTAACTGAACTTACTGCTTCTGGATGTGCATTAGTATTATTTTCAACTGGTAGAGGAACACCTTTTGGTGGAATGGTACCTACAGTTAAAATATCTACTAATAGTTTAATATATAGTAATAAGCCTGAATGGATAGACTTCAATGCAGGTGTACTAGTTAGTGAAGAAAAAACAATGGATGATTTATTACTTCAATTTATAGAGTATATAATCGAAGTAATAAATGGTAAAAAGACAACTAATGAATTAAATAATATTCATGGGATTGCGATATTTAAAGATGGGGTGACTTTATAATGAAAAATGAAATTACAAGTAATGACTTTTTACTAGAATCAGCTTTAGCCAAAAAGTTATATAACAATTATGCAAAAAATCTACCAATAATAGATTATCATTGCCACTTATCTCCAAAAGAGATATATGATAATAAACAATTTAGTTCTTTATCAGAACTATGGCTAAAGGGTGATCACTATAAATGGAGATTACTAAGAGCTGCAGGAGTCGACGAAGAATATATAACAGGTAAAAAAGATGATTATGAAAAATTTGAAAAATGGTCTGCCTTAGTACCTTATCTAATTGGTAGTCCTATTTATCATTGGACTCATTTAGAATTAGATAGATTTTTTGGAATTAAAGATTTTCTTACTCCTTCTAATTCTAAAGAAATATATGATAAAGTTAGTTCTATGCTTGAACATAGAAAAACTAATGATTTAATTAGTATGAGCAATGTTGAAATTGTATGTACTACTGATGACCCTATTGATAGTTTACAGTATCATAAACTAATAGCTAAACAAACTAAACTTAAAGCAGCAATTTTACCTGCTTTTAGACCAGATAAATTAATTAACATTGAAGTAGATAATTTTATTCCTTATATCCATAAGCTTAGTGAAGTTGTTGAATATGATATAGATAATTTAGACAAATTAGGTGATGCAATAGAAGATAGAATTAAATATTTCACTAACTTTGGATGTAAACTTTCAGATCACGCACTAGATGTTATGCAATATGTAGCGCATACTGAAGAAGAAGTTAACAAAATATTTAGTCTAAGATTAGAAGGTAAAGTTTTAGATGAATTAAGCATAGCTAAATACAAAAGTTATCTTCTAACTTACTTAGGTAAATTATATAACAAATATAATTGGACACAGCAATATCACATTGGTGCTTATAGAAATTTATCAACTAATAAATTTTATAAACTTGGTCCTGATGTAGGTAATGATGCTATAAGTGATTCGCAAGTTAGTATTCCTCTTGCTAGACTTCTTGATAGTTTAGATAAAACTAATGAACTTCCTAGAACTATTATATACACTCTAAACCCAAGAGACTTCGAGGTAGCTATCTCTATTATGCAATGTTTCCAAAGTGGAATTCCTGGAAAAATTCAATTTGGTGCACCTTGGTGGTTTTTAGATAGTATTACAGGAATTGAAAAACAATTTGAAGCTTTAGGAAATGTTGGATTATTAGCTAGATTTATTGGAATGTTAACTGATTCAAGAAGTTTCCTAAGTTACCCTAGACATGATTATTTTAGAAGAATACTTTGTAATTACATAGCTAAACAAGTAAACAAAGGATTATTTTCACCAGATATAAATGTTTTAGGTAAATTAGTAAGCGATATCTCATATTATAACGCTAAAGAATACTTCGGTTTTGTGATATAATTATGTCATTACAAAAATATAGAGCGATAGATATTGCAATTTTCACACTTTTAGGTTTAATATTTGATATACTACTTATAGTAGTATCTATCAAAGTACTCTATATTTGGTTGTATATTTCATTTAGTATTCCAATTTTAATGTTATTATACACAAGATGGAGAAAATGTGCGATAATAAGTAATGTAGTATTTATGGTTGTTCACTTCTTGGTTATATGTATAGTATTTGGATTCCATAGTGAAAATATAATTAAAGCTTTATTTAATGGTATATCGCTAGGAGCAATTATGTTAAGTGTGTTGTTTGTAAAACACATTAAGAAAAATGCCTTAAATTTCAAAGTTATTACAATTTGGTATTTAAGTTTGTATGTAGTAGTATTTGGTGTAGAATTTTTATTAAACTATCTATTTACTGGGTATGAAAATTTAATTGGTTATATAGTATTTGTCAGTTTAAATTTAGTTATTGGTTATGCATTAGTTTGTCTAATGTACAAAACTAAAAACTTGATGAAGTATCAAATAACTTATCTATTAGAATTACAAAAGGAAAAGGAATTATTGAATGGATGAATTAGCTTTAGAATTATTAAAACAATCAAACACGTCTCCTGAAGATCTCCCAAAGAGTAAGTTTAGACAAGGCTTGGAACAAATGAAAAAGGACTGGATGATTTATGTCATGCTTATTCCAGTTGTTGTATTTTTCTATTTATTCAGATACAGACCTATTGGTGGTATTTTAGTTGCTTTCAAACGTACAGAAGATGCTGGAATTTTAATTGGCGAAAGGTACTTTGCAGGATTTTTTAATTTTAAAGAAATTTTTGTTGGTTCAAATTATGCGTATAGATTTTGGAGAGCATTTAGAAATACTTTTACGCTTAGTGCATATGGATTATTTTTTGGTTTCCCTATTCCTATTGTAATAGCATTGATGTTTAGTGAAATCAAAAGTGAAGGTTATAGGGCATTTACTCAAATAATATCGTATTTGCCTAAATTTATTAGTACAGTTATCATTACCTCTATCCTGATAATGATGTTTAATGTTAAAGTAGAAGGCTTGCAAGCAGAAGGATTCTTGCATCAGTTAATGCAGAAAATGGGAATCTTCAGCGCTACAACCAAACCATTTGTAGATACTAGTAAATATTTTCGAAGTATTTATATTATAAGTGGTATTTGGGAAGGTGCTGGATACGGAAGTATAGTATATTTCGCTGCTATTATGTCTATAAGCCCAACTAATTATCAAGCCGCTAAAATAGATGGTGCTAATAAATTAGATCAAATTCGTCACGTAACATTGCCTGGCATGGCTCCTACCTTAATTATTATGCTTATATTAAGAATTGGTGAAATATTAAGTGTCGGTTATGAGAAAATATTACTACTAACTAATTTAAACCAAGCTACCGTTCAGGAAACCGCTGAAGTAATTAGTACATTTGTAATAAGTATAACGGGTCAGTTCGGTGGTGGTAGCGGAAGCATAAATGCAGTCGGTGTAGCAGCTGCTGCTGATATGTTCAATAGTGTTATAGCAATGTTATTAGTTTTAGGTTCTAATTTTATAGCTAAAAAAGTGTCTAACACTAGCTTGTTTTAGGGGGAATTATGAAAAGACTAGAAATAACAGAAATTATTTTCAAAATATTGTCATATGTCCTTATCACCGCATTAGTTTTAGTGACTTTATATCCTTTCATTTATAGTTTTTCGATGGCTATATCTCTAAGGCAACCTGTAGAACAGGGTCTTATAACCTTGTTGCCTAATGGTTTTCAAATGAAAGCAATTTCTGAAATATTATTTGGAAGTTTTGCTAAAGCATTTTGGAAATCTTACACAAACACACTATTTTATACACTATATGGTACTGTGTTTAGTATTGGATTAAGTATTTTTGCTGCATTTGCACTTTCAAGAAGAAATCTAATTGGAAAAAGTCAAATTCAATTCTTAATTGTATTCACTATGTGGTTTAGCGCAGGTACAATCCCAACATTCTTAAATTTCCAAGAGTTATATATTAATAATAGATGGGGAATAATAGTAGGATTTGGATTACAAGCGTTCAATATTATGCTTCTTAGAAATTATTTCAACTCAATCCACAGAGAAATTGAAGAAGCAGCGTATGTTGAAGGAGCAAATAGCTTCCAAATCTTGACTAAGATTTATATTCCAATGAGTAAAAGCGCTATTGCTACCGTAACATTGTTTTATGCACTAAATAGATGGAACGGATACTTCTGGAATAGACAACTAGTATTAGGAGATGAACACCCTTTACAAGTTGTATTGCGAAGTTTGATCGAACAAGCTCAAAACGGCGAATTAGTGGGTTCCGCTAATTATGCTAAAGATAGTTTAGTATTTAGTGCAATTATATTTAGTATTATACCTATTATTATTATTTACCCTTTCATTCAAAAATATTTTGCTCAAGGGGTAAATGTAGGTGGAGTAAAAGAATAAAAATATCTTCAACGTGGTGTAGTTATCCACGATAAAAAAATAAAAAAAGGAGAAAAAAAATAACTATGAAAAAATTATTAGTATTATTATTATTAGTTTTTGGTGCTACTATATTAGTAGCATGTCAAAAAAAATGGACTGTATCATTTGATGTTGATGGTGGTACTCCTAAAGTAGAAAGTCAAATAGTTTTTGATGGCAAATATGCTACAGAACCTACGGCTCCTACTAAAAATGGAAGTGTTTTCCAAGGTTGGAGGGCTGGTAACACAGATTTTGATTTTGCTAACACTCAAATTAAAGCAAACATTACATTAACTGCAAATTGGAAAGACACAACTCCAGTACTATCTCATGAAAGTTTGAATGTTTCTATTAACTATAAGTTAAATGACCATGTTTCAACTCTATCAAGCATTTCTTGGGTTGGTAATTCACCTTATGTATCAAGTGTAGACGGTCTTACATATAACAAAGGTGATTTATTACCTGTTTGGAAATACATTTCTGAAAAATTAAATGTAGATTTAAG
>JAITXV010000114.1 GCA_031284605.1 Acholeplasmatales bacterium
CCATTTTTTATTTAACTGTCTTGAAATGTTTGCTTGAACGCTAACAATTTTATTAAATCTTTCATCTATTACAAAACTATCAACTTTATTAGTATAATCATAAGATGCTGTATTTTCTTCGCTAGAATATTTAAAAACACCTAACTTATCAAATTTATATTCGCTAATGAAATTTACTAAATCTTCAAAGTCACTCTCTGTTTCACCAGGAAAACCAACTATTACAGTAGTTCTTAAAGTGGAGATAGGAAAATAGTTTCTAATATTAGTTATTAGTTCAATCAAGTCTTGTTTATTATGGTTTCTTTTCATTAAATCTAATACATTATCAGATGAATGCTGGATTGGTATATCAAAATACGAGCAAATATTATATTTTTTAATTGTTTCTAATAACTCTATTGTGATTTCTTTTGGATAACCATATAAAAAACGTATATAATTAAATTTAGTAGACAAAGATAACTCTTTTAACAAAGAAGAAAGATTATATCCATTATTATAATAACTAGTGGTGTCTTGAGCAATCAATATTAGTTCATTAATTCCAGATTCTTCAATTTTTTTAGCTTCTAACAAAATATCGCTATAGTTCTTACAAACTTGTTTACCTTTTATAAGAGGGATTGCGCAATATGCGCAAGTATGATTACATCCATCTGCTATCTTTAAATATGAATAATTTTTATAAGTATCAATAAAACGATTGTTATAATCGAAATTTTTATTAGTAATGCTAAAATTAAAATTAACTTCAAATAAATTACTAAAAGCTGAATAATCATCTAGTGGGATAAACAAATCTACTTCACTAAGTTCTTGTTTTAATTCTTTTAAATATCTTGTTACCATACACCCTGTAACAATAATTTTGCATGATGTTTCATTTTTAATTGAGATAACATCTAATATATTATCAATAGCTTCTCTTTTAGCATCTTCAATAAAGCCACAAGTGTTTACTAAAATGATATCTGCTTCGTATAAATCACTAACTATTTCTATTCCATTATTAATAAATAAACCTAACATAATGTCAGTGTCATAAGTATTTTTTGCACATCCTAAACTAATAATTCCAATTTTCATATATTAATTATACCAAAATATTTGCTTTTTTTAGCATAATTACTAATATTATGTCGTATAATATACATAGTATATAGAAAAAGGGGATAAATATACAATGAACAAAATGATATATCCTGGAAGTTTTGATCCAATTACAAATGGACATTTAGAAATAATTGAAAGAGCTAGTAAATTATGTGATGAATTGATAGTATTAATATCACATAATATTAATAAAAAAAGCATTTTTAATAAAGAAGAAAGAATTGAACTAATAGCATTATCTACTTCTCACCTTAAAAACATCAAAATAGATTACACTGAAGAATTATTGGTTACTTATGCTAAAAAAAATAATTGTAATGTAATTATAAAAGGTTTTAGAACTTTTAATGATTATGAATATGAATACGCTATGGCTACATATAACAATGCTTTGTGGGATAAAATAGAAACATTAGTAATGTTTCCTAGTCTAAAAAATCAGTTTGTATCTAGTACTAACGTAAAAGAATTGGCTATGTTTAAAGCAGATATTAGTGCTTATGTTCCAAGCGTTATAGTAGACAAAATAACTAAGAAAATAAATAAAAAATAGATTAAATCAAATTATTTTTAACAAATGCCTCATATAGTAGGTCTTCTTTTTCGACAACTATAGAAGCAATCCGTTTTAATAGTTTAGAAGAAGATGAATAAGTAATTGAAACGTTTGCTTTTTTTAACATATCATAATCATTATCTCCATCTCCTACAGATATTAAAATAGATGATTCATCTTCTAAAGAATTTAAAAAATTACCTTTAGAGGTATTAGGAGGTAATATATGACATCCTCCAAGTCTCCAAGAAAACTTAACAACGTCTTTTATATCGTCAAAATATTTATCATCTGTTATTATACTCATTGAATATATTTTTTTATTAATAATATTTTTTATATCATCAATAATTACCGCATGATCTAACTTGTGTGTTTCTACATTAGGTATTAAATCTTTTACAAATAAAAGATAACTAAGGGTAGAGTACCCTGCTGCTATCTTATGGCTATAACAATACTCTACTATTTCTTGGAGCTTTTGTTTATTAAAATAATTTTCATAGACCTTTTTATTTTTATGATAAACAAGTGAACCATTCAAATATATAAAATATGAAAAATACTTTTTAATACTTTTATAAGTACTGTTATCAGTTTTCGCTCTTCCTGTTGCTAATACTAAAATATTGTTTTCATCTTTACTTAATAGTTTCAATAATTTTAGAGTACTAGGGTAAACAAAATATTCAATTTCATTTTTCCTAAATAATATAGTAGAATCTAGGTCAAAACAGTAAATTTTACTCATACAAACTTCCTTTTTTATTTATATATATATTTATTATAATATTTTTTTATTTTTTTGATATAATATTAATAAATATAGCGCAATATAGTAACAAAGTAGTGTAAGTCAAAATTCATACATTATAGAAAATTATTTTTTTGTGTTAAAATTAATATATTAAAAAAAGAGGTAAAGATGGAAAACAATAATTCAAGCATTAAAATAATAGCACTTGGCGGTTTAGGAGAAGTTGGTAAAAATACTTATGTCTACGAAATAAATAATAAAATTTTTTTAGTAGATGCTGGTATCTTATTCCCAGACGATTCTCTACTAGGAATCGACTATGTAATACCTGATTATACATACTTAGTTGAAAACGAACAAAAGATAGTAGGACTGTTCATTACACACGGACATGAAGATCATATTGGAGGAATTCCTTTTTTACTTAAAAAAGTTAAAATACCTCGCATTTATGCAAGTGGAATAGCAGTAGATTTAATTGAATATAAATTTCAAGAACATACTGAAATAATATCTCCTGAAATTTGTGAGTTTAAAAGTGCCGATGTATTTACATTTGATGATATAAAAGTATCTTTTATTAGATTAAACCATTCAATACCTGATATGTTTGGTATAGTAATCCACACTGATTTAGGACCTATATTCCATACAGGAGACTTTAAAATAGATTTTACTCCAGTTGGACCACACGCTGAATATCATAAACTAACTACTTTAGCAGAAAATGGATGCTTATGCTTACTTTCTGATAGTACAAATGCAGAAGTAACTACATCTATTCCATCAGAAAGTAAAATAGGAAATTCTATAAGAGAATTATTTTCTAAAATAACTCAAAGAATTATTATAGTAACATTTGCATCTAATATTTATAGAATAGAACAAATAATAAACGCTACTGTTGAAAGCGGAAGAAAAATAGCGGTATTTGGTAGAAGTATGGAAAAAGCAATAGAAGCAGGATTAGAAGCAGGATATATAAAAATGCCTAAAGACACAATGATTTCTAATAATAGTATTGAATCTATTGATAGTAGTAAGATAGTACTATTATGTACTGGTTCACAAGGTGAACCATTAGCAGCTTTATCAAGAATAGCAAGTGGAAACCATAAATATATTAAAGCAATGCCTGGAGATACTGTAATATTCTCTTCAAGCCCAATTCCTGGTAACCAAGAAGGAATTAACAAAACAATCAATAAATTATTTCAAAAAGGATTGAATGTTATTGTTAATAGTATAATAGCAGATACTCATGCTAGTGGACATGGTAGCCAAAATGACTTAAAAATGATGATTAACTTAGTAAAACCTAAATATTTCATTCCAGTTCACGGAGAACATAGAATGTTAAAAACTCATAAAGATTTAGCTATTGATTGCGGGGTTGAAGAACAAAACATTCTTATTATGGATAATGGTGAAGTTGCGGTAATAGATGAAGAAGGAATTAGAAAAAATGGAACTGTAGCTAGCGGAGATATTTATATAGATGGTAATGGAATCGGTGATATCGGTAGTAAAGTTATAAATGAAAGAAAATTATTATCAGAAGAAGGAATATTTGTTATTAGTTTGGCTATTGAAGCTACTACTAAAAAATTATTATTAGAACCTTCAATAGTTTCAAGAGGATTTATCCATATGAGAGGTTCTGTAGAATTAACAACTGCTCTAGTAGAGTATATAAAAGAGATTGTTTATCAAGAGTTAGATAGAGATATATTATATGCTCCTTTATTACTAAAAAAGAAAGTTGAAGATGAATTATCTAAAAAAATATATACAATTACTTTAAGAAAGCCTTTAGTTATTGTAGTTTTGACAGAAATAGACAGTATTGACAATGTATTACCAGAAAATGGTAAAATAGATAGCGAGGTGTAAAAAATGAATAATTTGAAATTAAATAAAAGAAATACGTTTTTAATAGGTTTAGCTTTCTTCGCTACTCTTATGTTGTGGCAAATTTATAATAACTATTGCCCTTTAATATTAGATTTATTATTAAAATCTAAATATGGCGCTGATTATGATACTGAATTTATTGTAGGGGTTATTATGGCTATGGATAACGTTGTAGCGTTAATACTAATGCCAATAATAGGTATGTTAAGTGATAAAACTAAATCTCGTTTTGGTAAAAGGATGCCTTATATTTTAGTAGGTATGTTACTTACAGGTGTAGTATTTCCATTTATAGCTGTTGCGTTTATTCTTAATAGTTTAACAGGAGTTATTATTTTTATGGCTTTGGTCTTAGTAATTATGACTTGTTATAGAAACCCAGTAGTAGCTTTAATGCCTGATGTAACTCCTAAACCACTAAGAAGTTTAGCTAATGGTATTATTAACTTAGTTGGATATATAGGTGCTATCTTAGCAGCAGTTATGGGAATGATATGGTCATTTAAAGGTGATAACGGAGAAATCATATTATCAAGAGGACAAGAAGTAGCTATTTATCCATTCGCTATCACAAGTGCTTTTATATTAGTTCTTATGGTTATTTTAGGAATAAGAATTAATGAAAATAAATTAGTGGCTGATGCACTTGCTAGTATAACCGAAGGTGAAAAAAAGGCAGATACTTTCACAAATGTAGAAACTACTAAATTATCTAAAAAAGATAAAGCTAATTTATTTGTTCTATTAGGAAGCGTGTTCTTATGGTTTATGGCTTTTAATGCTGTTGAAACATTTAATAGTACCTTTACTACTAAAATACTAGGTAGCTCAGGTATTGCATCTACTGGGGTAATGATATTAACTGGGGCGAGTATATTAACTTTTATGCTATTATCGCCTTTAGCTAGTAAAATAGGTAGAAAAATGGTAGTAATAATTGGTCTAATAGCTTTAATATTTGGATTTGGAGTAATAGCTATTGGAACTTATGCATTCCCTGGTGGAATACTAACAGTGCTAATGTATGTATCATGTGCTATATTAGGATTTGGTTGGGCACTAATTAATATTAATTCATACCCAATGGTAGTTGAATTATCTAACAAAGGAAATGTTGGTAAATTTACTGGTTATTACTATATTGGTAGTATGCTAGCTCAAAGTATAACTCCTATATTGTTAGGGTTAATAATTAAACTTACTAATTCTGGAACAAATGGAACTAACAATAATAATATTAAATTCTTATATCCTTATGCTTGTATATTTGCTATAGGAGCACTAATATTGTTCTTATTTGTTAAATCAAGATTTGTAAAAGGAAAAATTCAAACTAAAAAAGGAATAGAAGCTTTAGGAGACCCTGAAGATAATTAATAATAATAAAAAACAGTGTGGATACCACACTGTTTTTTTATCTTTTATTGTCTTCTAACCTTTTAATAAATGAAAATAATACTTCTTTAGTTTTATAAGCATCATTAAAAGCATTATGGTCTTGTACTTCTTCGTTCTCATAATACATACAATAAGCTTTGTATAGTCCTATATCATCTTTTAATCCGTATGCATTTTTATGTAGTTGTAATAAATTAATAAAATCAAAATCATTAGTTACAGGTTCCACATTGTTAATTTTATAACTATAATTAATATTTATTTTATCATTTCTTCCCCAAGTGATTATTTTAGGATGATAAGTTTCCATTATTTCTTTTAAATCATTATAAAATTTTTCATAATCTCTAGCATTTCCGTAATACTCATCTTTTGTAGTACTAATAAATTTAAATATTCTCTCATTTCCAACTATTTTAGATTTAGGAAGGATATACATGTTGTCTTGTTTAAGTGTTACACCATTGCTATCTGTAAGTAAGTAACCTACTTGAATAATCTCTGCAATAAATTTTTTTTGCTTAAAACCTGCCATAGTACATTCAAAATCAATTACTAAAAAATTGTTTATACCTTTTAAAAATACTAGCATATCTCCTAAAAGTTTATTAACATCAAATAATACCTTTTTTGGTGGCATAACTATTTTAGTAATGTTTTCTACCTGATGATAAGTTTTTTTATCAATTATTTTAGTAGTAGGAGCAATTTCAAATTCTAATAAATAACCATTTTTTAAGGTGTTACCAAAAATAGTAACTAAATACTTCCTTAAATAAAAATAACTTTTAACTCCAGCACTAAACACCCCGAATGTCTGTGCTTTTTGATTGTAATCTTCAATAATACCTTTAATCATAATATTTTAAGCTTTCTTTTAAATTATTTGCGGTCTTTTTATCTATACCAAAATTAACCAACTCTTCTATTGTAGCATTTTTTATTTCAGTTATGCTAGAAAAATGTTTTAAAAGTAGATTTTTTTTAACTTTTCCAACTCCGTCAACTTTTTCTAAAACAGACATGAAAGAAGATTTTGTATGAGTTTTCCTATGAAAAGTTATAGAAAATCTATGTACTTCTTCACTTATTGATAAAAGAAATTTAAATAAATCATCATTTTTATCAATATTTATCTCTTTTTCATTATAATAAAGTCCCCTTAACTTGTGATTATCATTTTTTATTAATCCAGCAACAATTATATCTAAATTTAAACTTTTAATTATTTGGGTAGCAGCGTGCACTTGAATTTGGCCTCCATCTACAAGTAATAAATCAGGCATCTTCTTATTTTCACAAAGTAGTCTATAGTAACGTCTGTAAACAACTTCTTTCATCGAATCATAATCACTAGATGTACTAGTTTTTAAATGATATTTTCTATATTCTTTCCTATTAAATTGATAATCTTCAAATTTAATAAGTCCTGCTATAGGATCACTTCCAAATAAATGAGAGTTATCTACTGATTCAATAGAAACAATTTCTTTTCCAAAAATATCTTCTAATTCTTTAAGTGCTCTATATAAATATTCGTTTTTATGTTGATATAAAAGATAATAGTTTTTTAAGTTTTCAGTAGCGTTTCTTATTGACATATCTACTATTTTCTTTTTATCTCCTATTTTAACTATTTTAGCCTTAGAAGAAAACAATTGTTCTATATCTAAAATATCAAATTGTTCACTAAAAACTAATTCATCTAAGTGGTTAATTTTATTTTCATAATATAGTGCTAGGTAAGTTAGCAATTCTTCTTTGTAATCTTTAATATATGAAAATACTATTTGATAATTATCAATTATATGACCACTCACCATATTAACAATATTTAAAGATAATATATTTTCGTTATAATCATAGCCAATAAAATCTCTTGTCTTATTATCGTTTATGTTTATTACTTGTTTTTGGGTAGTATTTTTAAGTTCTTTAACTAAATCTCTGTACTCTTTAGCTTTTTCAAAATCTAAGTTCTCACTAGATTCATACATCTTTTTTTCTATCTCACTAATTAAAGAAAGAGAATCTCCTTTTAGAAATTTTGTTACCTCAGAAATTAAAACGGTATAATCAATGTTTTTATTAACACAAGGTGCTAAACATTCATTTATATGATAATACAAACACTCCTTTTTTGGTATTTTATTACATTTTCTAAATGGATATATTTTATTTAAAATATAAGCAGTTTGTTTAGCACTATAGCTAGAAGGGTACGGTCCAAAATACTTAGCATCAACATTGTCTTCTCTTGAAACTATGAGTCTTGGGTAGGGTTCATTAGTTAATATAATATACGGATAAGTTTTATCATCCATAAGTAATATATTATATTTTGGTTTATATTGCTTAATTAAATTTAGTTCTAAAATCAATGATTCATTTTCAGTGGAAGTGACAATAAAATGAAAATCAGTAATATCTGAAACCATATTAGTTGTTTTTTGGTTGTGAGCTCCAACAAAATAACTTTTAACTCTATTTTTTAAATTTTTAGCTTTTCCTACATAAATTACTTTTTGGTTGTGCTCCATCAAGTAACACCCAGGTTTTTCTGGTAATGTTTGGATTCTTAATTCTATATTGTTATCCATTGTATTCTTTATAAACCATTTCTATATGTGGTATACCTTCAATTTCAAAAACATCTCCTTCTTTTACAAAACCATACTTTAGATAAAAATCTAAAAGATAACTTTGAGCATGTATACGAAGTTTTTCTTCGGGATATTCTTTTATAAAATATTCAAGCGCAGCTTCTAATATTAAAGAACCTATACCTTTATTTTGATATTCCTTCAAGACACAAAATCTTCCAAAACAATAAGCATCCTCAAAGACTTTAGTTTTTGGAATTAATCTTAAAGTTCCAACTATTTTGTCAGTAGTTTTATCTTTATAAAAAATAAAAGTTGATTCAGGATCAAGAAAATCAGTATCTACGTAATATATCTGCTGGTCAACCACAAAAACATTATTTCTTACATTCAATATTTCATATATCTCACTAGGTTTTAAAAGATTAAATTTTTTAATAGTAACATCAATATTATATTTTTCTTCTTTTGATGATAACTCTCTAATAATACTCTCATCTTCGCTAGTAACATCAATATAAGTAAATCCTTCAGGTTTTACTAAAAAGTTTTGTGCTTCTGAAAAGTTATCTTGATGAAATATATTAAGATTAGAAAGTTTATTTAACATATGCATAGCAGTAAAATATCCTAATCTTTCAACTCTTTTCTTATAATTTTTGTCAAATTTAACTGAATCAATTAAATCTACTACAAAAAGTTTCGCAAATGTATTTGGAAGTAAAAAATTAATATATAAAATATTATGTTCTTTATACTTTTTAATATCAAATCTCTCATCTAAAGGGATACCAAAAATAATATCACACCCTTCGTCTAATAGCGGGTCTAATGGATAATTATCTAATAAACCTCCATCTACATAAAACTCTCCATCTAACTCGGTAGTTCCAAATGCAATTGGAATAGAAGCGCTTGCGATGGTAGCGGTAAATGGATCATGAAAATCATTTAATAAAAATACTTCTTTTACCATATGTTTAGGGTTTAATTGATTTAAAAAAGTAGAAGGTCCTTTAACTATTTTTGAGGCAGTTGCGTATCCTTTTATAGGAGATGAAAATATTTTTTCAACTTTTAAATATTTTAATAGTACATTTTTAATATTATCTAAATCATAAATTCCTTTTAAATCATCTCTTGCACTTGAATATACTATTTCATTATCAATTTTTGTCCACATATCAGCTATAGGCTTATATTTCCTAGTAGCCATAAGCATACAAGTGTTAACAGCACCAACGCTTGTTCCACTAGAAACTTCAATTTTATCTAAAAGACCATAACTATCAAGGGCTTTAATAACCCCAACTTGATAAGCTCCTTTAGCTCCTCCTCCGCCAAGCATAATTCCTATTTTTGACATATTATCCTAAACACTCCTTTTCATAGCTTGTTTTATTTTCTTAATATCTTCTTTTTCTTTCAAATCATCTCTTTTATCGTGAAGTTGTTTACCTTTAACTAGAGCTATTTCTAATTTAGCTAAACCAACAACAAAATACATTTTAAGTGGAATAATAGTATATCCTTGTTTTTCTTTGGCTTGTTTTAACTTCCTTATTTGTGAACTATGGAGTAATAATTTTCTTTTTCTAGTTTCCACGTGGTTAAAAATAGAACTTTGTTCATATTTTGAAATATGCATATTAACTATAAAAATTTCACCATCTTTTATAGTTACATAAGCATCATTAATATTCACTTTTCCACTTCTTACACTTTTTATTTCACTACCTTGAAGCTGGATTCCAGCTTCATAACTTTCTATAATGAAATAATTGTGGTAAGCAACTTTGTTTTGTACAATTATTTTCATATTATTACCTCAATAACACTTTAATTATATCATATTTGATATAATAAATATGTATATAATTTTTTATCTAAAAGAGGGTGCGTTATGAAAAAAATAATATTTCCAAAAATTGGAGCTAGAATAATTAAAACAGCTATCGCTGTAGCCATTGTTTTTTTAGTTGATATTATGCTAAATATATTTGTTCCTGCATTAAGAACTTTATATTTCAATGCTTTTTTTGCAGGGTTAGCAGCTTGTTATTCTATTACTAATTCACGCGAATCTACAGTGAAATTTGGTAGTATTAGAGCATTTGGTACTATTATTGGTGGGGTAGTGGGTTTAGTAACTTTGTACGCTATTGATGGGGTTAATTTGATATTTAAATTTGATAAGCTTGGAAGTACCTATTTAACATTAGGATACCTTTTAGCCCTTCTTTTTCTAGTGATCCTTATATGGATAACTGTTCTAATCAAAAAAACCACTTTAACATTTGTTGCTTGTTTAACTTTCTTATCAGTAGCTGTAAGTGGAAGAAACGGTTTAGGATATTGGGAGTTTGCGTTAAACAGAACTTTGTCAACTATTATAGGGGTTTTAATAGCCGTTAATATTAATTTCTTTAGATTACATTTCTTTAAAAATAAAAACGTAGCCTACGTAATATCTATTGATGGGGTTTTATTAAAAAAGAACCAATATGATTTAACTAATTTTCAAAGATTTTATTTGACTTCTTTAATTAACGATGGAATGAACGTATATTTTGCTAGTACACGTACTAGGTCATCTATGGCTAAAATGTTTGAAGGGTTAGGAATAAACCATCCTATTGTATCAATGAATGGTGCAGTAACTTATGACCCTAATACTAACATATATTCTAATTTGGTATATTTTAAAACAAAAGATAGAATAGAAATAGAAAAAATATTAGATAAACACAATGTCAATTATTTTTCACATGCGATTAATGACAATATTTTAACTATTTATTACAAACATTTAATTAATGAAGGAGAAACTAGATTTTATAATGAAAGAAAATTGAATTTTAGAAATTTCGCAAGAGCAGATGTTCCTTCTGATTTAAGCGTAAATTATTACTTAATAATTGATACTATAGAAGTAATAAGAGTACTTGCGAAAGAATTAAAAAATATGGTTCCTTTGTTACACTGCGATGTATATACTTCGGAAGCAGAAGGATTTTATAGGTTAAAAATTGGTTATAATTATGTAAACAAAGTCACAGGTCTTGAAAAAATTATTCCACCAAATACTAAAATTATATCTTTTGTAGGAAATTTAAGTGATATACCTTTAATTGATATTTCATATAAAACATACTGTTTAAATAACGTACCAATTGCTCTTAAAAAGAAAGTTAGTAATGTAATTGACAGTGATGATACTAACAAGATGGCGAAAGTTATAAGAAATAGTTATTATAGAAATAATGAAATTAAAAAAGAAAAAAAGGAGAAAAAATAATGAGTGCTTTAGAAAAGTTTTTAAAATATGTAAAAATAGATACTCAAAGTGATCCATATAGCATTTATAGTCCAACTACTAAAAAACAATTTGACTTAGCTAATGTTTTAGTAGAAGATTTACGTGAGGTGGGTTTACAACCAATTCTAAGTAAGGAATGTTATGTATATGCGCGTGTATTAAGCAATTCAAAAAAAGAAGTAGAACCTTTTGGGTTATGTGCACATATGGATGTTAGCCCTGATGCTCCTAGTAAAAATATAATCCCTCATATTATTAAAAATTACCAGGTAGAAGATATTGTATTAACAAATGGTGATATTATTAGTAAGGATGAATATTCATTTTTACAAAATTTAAAATCTCATGATTTAGTAGTTACCTCAGGAGATACTTTGCTTGGGGGAGATGATAAAGCAGGAATAGCTCAAATTATGGGGTTACTAGAATATATAAATGAACATAAAGATTTTGAACACGGTGACATTTTTATTTGTTTTACACCAGATGAAGAAGTTGGAAAAGGAGTGGATAATATAGATTATAGTATTTTTAATGTCAAAAAAGCCTATACAATTGATGGAGGTGCTGTTGGAGATATTGAATACGAAAACTTTAACGCTGCTAGCGCTAAAGTTTTAATTAAAGGAATCGGAATTCACCCAGGAAGTGCTAAAAATAAGATGGTAAATGCTTCGCTTTTAGCTTATGAGTTTAATAGTATGTTACCAGTTAATGAAATTCCTAGATATACAAGCGGTTATGAAGGTTTTTATCATTTATCAAGAATTGAGGGAAGTGTTGAAGAAGCTAAGATAGAATATATAGTAAGAAACCATTCTAAAGAATTATTTAATAAACAAAAAGAATATTTACAAAGCGTAGCTAAATATATAAACAGTAAGTATGGATATAAAGCAATAACCTTAAAAATTAAAGATTCATATTATAATATGTACGATATTATAAGTAAAGATTTAGATGTAGTAGAATATGCTATAGAAGCTATCAAAAAAGTTGGATTAACTCCTAAAATTGAACCAATTAGAGGCGGAACAGATGGAGCTAGACTAACTTATGCTGGGGTGTTAACTCCTAATTTAGGCACAGGAGCATATAACTTTCATTCAAGAAAAGAACTTCTTAGTATTAATGAACTATACTTAGGAATTGATATTTTGAAAGAAATTGTTAGTAAGTACGTCTCAAATTCAAAATAAACTTAAATAAAATAAATTGCTTGGATGACTTAAAAAAAGATTTGTATTATACGAAGAAACAACTATGTTAGTGGTTGTTTCTTTTTGTAAAGGTAAAAAACAAAAAACATAAAGCATATTAGATGCTACTAGATTATCAGGTATAATATTACCAAGACCAATTAACAAAGTATCTTCTTCTTTTTTAATAACTCCAACACTGTATTCAAGTGAAGCACCAAGTTCTAAAAATCCAAAAACTAATAAATTATTATTTTCAAAAAAAGTACTATCAAAATAAGGCATATTTTCATTTGTATTATTTTTTATATAATCAAGGTAATAAGAAATACCAGCTTCTCCTAATATTTCTTCCATTTTTGCATAAGAATCAATAAAAATATCTCCGTTTGAAAAAGTAGAGGAAATAGCAATTAAACTTAAATACTGAATTTTAAAAAAATATTCATCATAGTTTTCTTTACTAGAATAGTAATAACCATCACTTTGAATTTCTAATTCATACAATAAAAAATTGTCATCGCGCAGTAACTCATTAAATAATATTTCAAATTCATTTTTTAATATTTTAAGGTTAGATACGTAAATATTAATATAGTTTTCTTTATAATAATATTTATAATCTTTTAATATTTGATATTTTTGGATAAATTCACTAAAAAAAATATTAGAGGCATCTAGCGGATTTTCAATATATCTAAAATCACCGATATTAAAATAAATAGTAGCTACAGTTCCACTAACTATATACTCAGTATTATATTCACATATATCACCACCTATATAATCAAATGAGGGTTTTAGAAATACATATGCATATACTTCATAAGTTTTTATACTATTAACAATCTGCGTAGTTTCGTTTTTTTGGCTGTTAATATATATGCCTAAAGAATTATCAATAAACCCTGAATATGCGTAATACTCTTTTTTATTTGAAACAGATATCAAAACAAAAAAATTATCAAAAAAAGATTCATTAAAATCAAATTCTAAATTAGTTTTTACAAAGTCTTCATATTTATAGTACCAACTTGAATATGAACTAACGTTTTTACCATATAGTTTATGTTCTAGTGAATATAAACTATATTCTACTAACGATTCATCTAATTCTTTTTTAACTAAATACTCGGGAAATGGATTTTCATCATCTAAAAAAACAGGAACTTTATAAGGAACATAACTAGAATATCTAGTAATATCATTGTTTATATCAGAAACTAAATTAGCATTTAGTATTAATACTACAGGAGCATCAGGCATTTTAAAACTTCTAGTGTTTTTATCTAAAAAATAACTTTCATTATTAAAAACAAGTTCTAAAGACGAAAAAATATAATTATTGTTAATATTTAATACGTAATTAACTGTCTCATTTTCTCTAGCTTCTTCTTTATCTAAAGAAATAGAGATTCCACTAAGACTATATATTGTTTCAATTTTATGAAGTTTTTTGTTGTTTTTGTTAGTACAAGAAACTATTAAAAAAAGTACTAAACAAGAACATATTGCAGTTATAGCTATTTTTTTAATCATCGCGCTCTCCTTTTTATAAAAGATTTACTAATAAATGCTTATGTGCTTATATTTTACCATAAATACCAAAATATTCTTAAAGTTAATAAAAATATTATTTATTAGCTTTTAACTCAAATATAATATCTCTAAGTTCTGCTGCTTTTTCAAAATCTAAACTTTTAGCAGCATCTTTCATTAAAGCTTCTAGCCTCTTTACCTCTTGTGCTACATCAACAACTTTCTTAATACTTCCGTTTTTTATATCTTTACTATCTTCTATAACAAAATTAGTTATCGCTTCTCTTATTTCTTTATTCACAGTAAAAGGTGTAGTATTATTATCATTATTAAATTTTTCTTGAATTTTTCTTCTTCTTGTGGTTTCATTTATAGCATATTCCATAGCACTACTTCTAGTGTCTGCATACATTATTACCTTACCATTTAAATTCCTAGCTGCTCTTCCGATAGTTTGAACTAAACTTCTCTCACTCCTTAAAAATCCTTGTTTATCAGCATCTAAAATAGCTACTAATGATACTTCTGGTAAATCAAGACCTTCTCTTAAAAGATTAATCCCTATTAAACAATCATATTTTCCTAATCTCAATTCTCTTAAAATAACAATTCTTTCTAATGGTTTTATTTTACTATGCAAATAAGCTACTTTCATTCCTAACTGCTTAAAATAAGCAGTTAAGTCTTCACTCATTTTGATAGTCATAGTAGTTACTAGTACTCTTTCTTTACTTTCTATTCTTTTCTTTATTTCAAAATATAAATCATCAATTTGATTTAACGATGGTCTAATTTCTATTATAGGATCAAGCAAATAGGTTGGTCTAATAATTTGTTCTATAACAGGAATTCCTTTAGATAATTCATATTCTCCTGGAGTAGCAGACAAATAAATAACATTTCTTAATTTACTTTCAAATTCATTAAATCTTAATGGTCTATTATCAAGTGCACTAGGTAACCTAAAACCATAGTCTACTAAAACTTGTTTTCTTGACCTATCACCATTGTACATACCACGTACTTGTGGAATTGAAACGTGTGATTCATCAATTATAAATAAAAAATCATCTCCAAAATAATCAATCAAAACATCTGGCATTTCTCCTTCATTTCTTAATGCTAAATGTCTTGAATAATTTTCAATACCTCCTACAGTACCAGTCTCATTTATCATTTCTATATCATAAGTTGTTCTTGATTCAATTCTTTGAGCTTCTAAGAGTTTATTATTACTTTGAAAATATTTAACCCTTTCATCAAGTTCTTCTTTAATTCTTTTTAATGATTCTTCTAATTTTAGAGGATTAGTCATAAATAAAGAAGCAGGAAATATAGCTACATTACTAAGTGTAGAATGAATTTTACCAGTTGTTAAATCAAACAATCTTATTGATTCAATAACATCATCAAAAAAAGTTACTCTAACCCCGTTAGTTTTATCACCGCTTCTTACAATATCTACTACATCTCCTCTAACTCTAAAACGTCCTCTAACTAAATCTATATCATTTCTTTCATAAGTTAATCTAACTAAACTATTAACTAAATCTTTTCTAGTAGTATTACTTCCAACCCTTAAAAATATAGTACTTGATGCATACTCAACTGCACTACCAATTCCATAAATACAACTTACACTAGCTACAACAATACATTCAGGACTTGAAATAAGACTTGAAATTGCGCTATGACGAAGTTCATCTATTTCATCATTAATAGAGGAATCTTTATCAATATACAAATCTTTTGAAGGAACGTAAGCTTCAGGCTGATAATAATCGTAATAAGAAATAAAAAATTCTACTTTTGATTCTGGAAAAAAACTTTTTAATTCACCGTAAAGTTGTCCTGCTAAAGTTTTATTATGTGCTAACACTAAAGTTTTCTTACCTAATGAAGCTATAACATTAGCGATAGTAAATGTTTTACCAGTTCCTGTTGCTCCTAGTAACACTACTTCTTTTTTTCCCTCATTAAAATATTCTTTTATTTTTTCAATTGCTTTTATTTGGTCGCCTTTTGGACTATAATCACTTGCTAATTTATACATATTATCCCTCTATTTGGTATATTTCTCTAGGCTCATTAATTGCCTGGCTTATATTAGTCAAATGGTCTGCTATTCTTTCTAAATTAGCTAATATTTCACTATAATTTTCATCTAGTTTAGTTATTACCTTAGCATGCTTCATTCTTTCAATATGAGCAAGTTTATATTGTTTTTCTAATTTATCTATTTCAGGTTCAATAGAAAAATTAGACATAACTAGTTCTTTTTGAGAAGATGAAAAACTCTTAATAACGTTTTCTAACATAACTCCAATTTTAGTAAACATATCTTCTAGTTCTTGTAATTCAATATCACTAATAGATTGTCTTTGAGAATATATTTCTAAAAAGAAATCTACTAAGTTATTAAAATGATCTCCTATTCTTTCTAAGTCTTTATTATGGTCACTAAAAACTGATATTTGTAATGCATCTTCGCTACTTACTCCTGAGGCGCTTATTTTAATTAGATAATCGTGAGTTCTTTTTTCAAAATTATCAATTATTAATTCTAATTGCGCACTCTCGTCGCTTGCATTTTTCACATTTGTATATAATAGAGATTTCGTTAAACTAAAATATTCATATACATTATTCATACAACTTCCTAACACTTTTTTTACAAAAGCTAAAGCTAGTTCTGGTTCTTTTATTAGTGAATCATCAAATTTTAGTTCTTCTTTACTGTTAGTAGTTTTAGCTCCTACTATTTTACTCGCTAGCCAAATAAGTTGTTTTACAAATCCTAGCATCATAAGTGTAGCTAATATGTTTTGGATAGCATTAGATAACGCTACTGTGAAAGCTGGGTGTTTTAGTGAACCATCACTATTAGGTTTAAATATTATTTTTTCTATCCATTCCATTAAAAGTGAAAATGGAGTTAATAATATTAAAAACGGTATAACCGTAATAACGTTAAACAATACATGAACCATGCCTGTTTTCTTAGCTTCTTTATCACTACCAGCACTAGCTATTAAAGCAGTGAATGTAGTTCCTACATTAGCACCTAACATCATAGGAATAGCCCCTTTAATTGGAATAATTCCTGCAGCGTATATTTCTTGTAAAACTAACATAAAAGCAGTAGATGATTGCATTATAAATGTAACTACTGTACCAAACCCAAATCCTAATGCAGGACTATACCAATTGTTTCCACCCATAGATGCCATTATATTTTTTAATATATCATTAGAAAACAAATTTTTTACTGAAGTACTCATAAACTGTAACCCTAAAAATAGTAATCCAAATCCAGTAATTGCTAATCCTGCGCTTTTTATCTTTTTATTTTTAAAAAGAGTTCCTACAAATCCTACAAATATAAAAATAACACTGTATTTACCAATATCTATGCTAGCTAAAATTCCTGTAAATGTAGTTCCTATGTTAGCACCTAAAATAATACCAACACTTTGAGGAAATGTCATAAGACCAGCTCTTACTAATCCAATAGTTAGTGCTGTAACTCCAGCACTTGAATGAATTATAGCAGTAACTAGCATTCCAACTATTACTCCTTTAATTAATGAATTTGTAGATTTTTCAATTAAAACTCTAAATCTTTTACCAGCAACCGCTCTTAGTGAATCACTCATTAGATTGATTCCAAATATTAGCACTGCAATTCCACCTAAAAGGAAGATGACACTATTTACTATATTATTATTTACCATATTAGGAAAATTCATATATTTACAACTCCTTAATTAAACTTTCATATATCTATTTTATCACATGAATAATTTGTTAATCATTTTTCTTGACTTTATATACTATGCGTTGTATAATATAAATAGTTACATAATATTACCAAAAAGGAGGTATTGAATGAAGCCACAATTAAAGTATGGAATAATTGAAACGTTTGTATTGTCAATTTTGACGCATGGGGAAAGTTACGGTTATAAAATTGTTTATGATTTATCAAATTATATTGAGATAAGCGAATCAACTTTATATCCAATATTAAGAAGACTAGAAGTATCTAAGGCTATTATTAGTAGAAATGAAATATTTAGTGGAAGAAATAGGAAATACTATAAAATAACAACTATAGGTGAAGCAAAAATTGATGAATTTATGAAAGATTGGCAGGATATTAGAAAGATATCAGAAATATTAATTAAGAGGGGTAAACAAAATGAATTTAATTGAATATGAAAAATTATTAACAAAAACACTGAAGAAAAGTTTTTATCAAGAAGAAGAAATAACAGAAATAGTTTCTTATTATATAGAACTAATTAATGAAAGACTTGAAAAAGGTGATAATTTAAAAGATATACTTTTAGATTATAACCCTTCTAGTATATCAAGAGAACTAGCAGCCCAAACTTACAATAAAAGAAAAGTTAAAAATACAGGAAGTGGCTTAAAAGCTATTTGGAAAGTTATTGTATTTTTATTGACTAAACCTTTTTTAATACCCGTTGGAATAGTTTATATTGTACTCTTTGTTGTTAGTATAGTTTTAATAGTATCTTCTGTAACTACTATTGCGGTTGGAATAGTTTATGTTATTTATAATACTATTATAATGATAGCTAGTGGGATAGCAGCTAGTGAAGTTATCGGTTTTGGTGCTTTAATTTTAGCCTCTTTTAGTGTAGCTACTTTAGCTATATTATTAATCCAAGTAATAATAAAAGGAATAGATCAATTATTTTTAAAATTAGCAGAAGTAATTGTAAGAAAGAAAGGAAACAAAAGAATATGAAAAAGATATTAAAAATTGCCTTAGTATTACTAGGCATTAGCGTAATTTTAGGTATAGTGGCACTTGTTATGGGTGCTAACAAAAATTCTTTTTTAAAGGCAATAGATTCAATTAAAGAATATGAAAAAGTGGAACTAAGTTATGAAAACAACGTAGACACTTTGAAAGTAGATTTTAAAACTCTAAGTGTAAAACTAATAGTAGAAGAAAGAGAAGATATAAAGGTTTTATTTTACAATGCTAAAACACATAAAGTAAACGCTTTATTTGGTGAAGGGGTACTTAGTTTAGAAGAAGAAAAAATAAAAACAGATTATTTTAATTTATTTAATTACATTACTATTTTTCAAGAAATTAGTAACAAAGAAACTGTAGTAGTTTATGTACCTCTAATTAATTTTCTTAAAAATATAGATATTAAAGAAATAAATGCGGATATTAAACTAGAAAATATAGACCTTGAAAAAATAGATATTAAAACTACTAATGGTGATATAAGTTTAGAAAATGTCAAAAGTGATATTTTAAAAATAAATACTACAAACGGAGATATTGATATAAAAAACATAGATGTTGCTTATATAGAAATATTTACAGTAAATGGGGAAGTCAAAATAAAAGAGATATATTTTGATAAAATGAGTATAAAAACTACTAATTCAGATGTAAGCATAAAAAATATAAATAATGATATTTTACAATATCATATTAAATTAGATACAACAAATGGAAAAATAGTATATAATAGTGATAAACATAATAATCATTATGAACAAAACGAAGATAATGAAAATTATTATTTATTTATTAAAACTACAAATTCTAAAATAACAGTACAGCAATAAGGAGAAAAAGATATGAAAGAAGAAAATAACAAAAAAACAAAAAACAATATAGTTAGAAAACTTTTTAAATTAATAGGTTTTTTAGCATTTTTAGTTGGAACAGTCGCTATATCTACAGTGTTTTTGACTGGAATACATTTAGATAATGAAACTATAACTAATATAATTAATAAAATAGCTGAATTTATGGATAATATAAGATTATTAGATATTTTTAGAGAACACTTAGGAATATTTATGATTATATATTATTCTGGATTTTTCTTAATTATTTGGGGTAGCGGAAAAACTATAATAGGAAGATTTTTAGTAACAATTGCTTTAGGAATTTTTGCGTTAACAGCTAACTTCTTCGCTTTTAGACAAGACACTATGTTTTTACTTTCATATCCTAAGATGGGAATATCTAATTTTAATTACGGAGAAACTATTACAAATATATTTATTAAAATATTGTCTACTGATACTGCTAAAGGTGTATTACCACAGTTACTATTTGCTGGATGTAATTTATTTTTTATCTTACTTTTTGCGTTTAAAAAACCAAAAAGATTATATTCTATATTGCTTAGTTCAGCGTTTTGTATGGATATCTTAATAATTGGTATATTTCTAGTATTACAATTGTTTTCGATATCTATATCAATGGATACCGCTAAGACAATAAGCTACATAGTTATCGGAATATATGCAGTTAAATATGCTTTGCAAATATTAGGAAGCATATTTGGAGCCTTATTTTTCTTTAGAAAATAAAAAAAGTGAAAATATTAATTACTTCAGACGTACACTCTAATTTAAAAAATTTAAACGAAATCACAAAAAAAGAAAATAATATATCTTATCACTTTGATTTAGGAGATTTTGTAAGTGACACATCTAATAATAATGATATAATTTATGTAAAAGGAAACTGTGATTTTGGAAGTGAAAAACCACTAGAAATAATAATAACTTTAGACAATAAAAAAATGCTATTTGTTCACGGACATAAGTTTAATGTTAAAAGTGGGTTACAACTTTTAAGCGCGTATTGTAATAAAAACAACATAGATATATGTTTTTATGGCCATACCCACATTGCTAGTATAATAAAAATAAACTCTTGTACTTTTATTAATCCGGGTAGTGTAAACAAACTTGAATACGCTTTATATGAAAATAATGAAGTTTTATTAAAGAAAATTTAATTTAAAAAAGTGGCTAATATTAAAATTATAGCCACTTTTTTATATATTTTTAGAATAGTTTTCTAAATATGTAATATAATATAAAAGGGAGTTAATATTATGAAAATAGAAGTAAAAGAAGTAACAAACAAAAAAATAATGAAATTATTTGTAAAATACCCAGATGTTTTATACAAACATGATCAATATTATGTACCAACTTTTAAAGCAGATGATTATGATTTATTTAATCCTAAAAAAAATCCTTACTTAAAATCTTGTGATACAGTTGGTTTAATAGTATTAAAAGATGGAATAGTTTATGGTAGAGTTTTTGGTATCATTCAACCACTTGACATTTTAGAAGGAAGAGAAAAGAGATGTAGATTCTTTTATCTTGACACTAATAACGACATAGAAACATTTAGTGCGTTATTTGATTATCTAAAAAGTTGGGCTCTAAAAAGAGGATGTAAAAATTTAGTTGGTCCTTTAGGATTTAATGATACAGATAGAGAAGGTATGCTTATAGAAGGATTTGATACTAGAGGTACTTTTGTTTCTTTATATAACTATCCATATTATTTAGATTTGATGGAAAAATATGGATTTAAAAAAGATGTAGATTGGTTTCAATACAAACTATTTTTTACTGATAAAGTATTTTTAGATAAACTAGATACAATAGCTAAATGGATTTTAAAAAAGGGTGATTTTAGAGTTTTAGAATTTAAAAATAGTAAAGAAGTAGTAAAACAATACGGATATCAATTGTTTGAACTAATTAACAAAACCTATTCTAAATTATATGGGGTTGTAGAAATAGAAAAAGAAATAATTGATATATTACTAAAGAAATTTTCTCAAATAGTATCAAAAGAACTAATAGTACTAGTGGTTGATAAAGAAAACGAACTTGCAGGATTTGCATTATGTTTCCCACATATTTCACCGTGGCTACAAAAAAGTAAAGGACGTTTATTTCCTTTTGGATTTTTAGGATTACTTCATAATCTAAAACATTATGATATTGTAGATTTAGGTTTAATTGGTGTAGTTGATAAATATAAAAACTTAGGGTTGAACGCTCTAATGATGAGTTACCTAGGTATAGGATTTAAGCGTCACAATATTAAGCATTTAGAAACTAATCTAATGCTTGAAAATAATGAAAATATTTTATCCCAAATGGGACATTTACCTAGAGTAAACCATAAGAAAAATAGGTCTTATATATTACCTATTGAATAAACAATAAATTATCTAGCGTGATAAAAGCTCTTTAGCTTTCATAACTCTAACTGAATTTTCTCTTTCTAAATCATCAAGTTTAGAAGCAATATATTTAATTTTTGAATTTAGAGATGGAATAACTATATGTTCTATAGAAGTAGTTCTTCTTCTTAATTTTTCTATTTCTTTAGTTAAGATAACTAATTGTTTTTCTAAGACTGCTAGAGAAATAATTTTGTCAAAATTGTCAGCTAATAAATCTTTAGATTAATTGATACTAAAATCTTTATCTATAGTATAAGTGTTATCTTTAAAAATTTTAGTATCAACTGCAGGAATAATGACATTCATTATATTAATATTTTCACTTTTAATAGTAACATAACTTTTAGAACAAAGAGAAGTATTAAGTGCAGAAGTAGTGTAAGTATTAATAAGACCTTTAGAAAAAGAATCAAATATTTCTTTAAAATAATCGGTAACTGCACTATTATCATTTTTATAAATATTAAAAATACTAAAAAATACTTTAATTAATTCTTCAAGTTTGTTTTTTAACAAACCAAGTCCTTTAGTAGTAATATTTAATTCATTTTTAAGTTTTGTAAGTTCTAGCCTAGTAGAATTAGTATTATCTTCCATATTACTTAGTTATATAATATTTTTTGATGAATTCAGGTCTAATTCTTTTTAATTCTTGGGTTGGTAAAATGGAAAGTAATTTCCAACCAATATCTAAAGTTTCAAATATACTCCTTCTTTCATTATAACCTTGATTTAAATACAAATCTTCAAATTGTTTAGAAAATAAAGCATATGTTTTATCTAAATCGGTTAAAGCATTTTCTCCTAATACTAAAGAAAGCTCTTTAGCATCTTTTCCCTTAGAATAACAATAAAATAATTGATTCATAACATCACTGTGATCTTCTCTTGTTTTAGTAGCTCCTATACCTTTGTCTTTTAGCCTTGAAAGACTAGATAATACATCGATTGGTGGATTTATTGAAGCGTTATAAAGACTTCGTGATAATATGATTTGACCCTCAGTTATATAACCGGTCAAATCAGGAATTGGATGAGTTTTATCATCTTCAGGCATAGTAAGAATAGGTATTTGAGTTATTGAACCTTGTAATCCTTTTATTTTACCTGCTCTTTCAAATATACTTGCAAGGTCTGTATACATATATCCTGGGTACCCTCTTCTACCTGGTACTTCTTTTCTAGCAGCACTAATTTCTCTTAAACTTTCTGCGTAATTAGTAAAATCTGTCATTATTACTAAAACTTGCATTCCTTCTTCAAAAGCTAAATATTCAGCTGCGCTTAGTGCTACCCTTGGGGTAGCTATTCTTTCAATTGCAGGATCAGATGCTAAATTCATAAAAATTACGCTTCTTGAAATAGAAGCAGTTTTTTTGAAATCTTCAACAAAATAATTAGCTTCTTCAAAAGTAATCCCTATACCTGCAAATACTATCGCAAATTCATCTTTTGTATTTAAAACATTTGCTTGTCTAGCAATTTGAGCTGCTATTTTAGCATGTGGGAGTCCGTTACAAGAAAAAATAGGTAATTTTTGACCTCTTACTAAAGTATTAAGCCCATCAATAGCACTAATCCCTGTTTCAATAAATTCATTAGGATAGTCTCTAGCAACTGGGTTAATTACATAACCGTTAATATCTACCATTTTATTAGTTTTTAATTCACCTTTATCATCTATTAAATTTCCCATACCATCAAAAACTCTGCCTAATATATCTTTAGAAGCGTTAAAAGTAATACTATGTCCTAAAAATATGGCTTTAGAATTTTCAATTCTAAGACCGTGAGAAGATGAAAATAATTGAACTAATGCTTTGTCATTATCAACTTCTAAAACTCTACCTAGTCTAATGTTTCCATTATGTTCTTTAATTTTGACTAATTCATTATATTTAACATTTGTAGTTTTTTCAACTAACATTAGAGGCCCTACAATTTCTTTAATTGTTTTGTATTCTTTTATAGCCATTACAAGTACCAACTTTCAAGTTTAAAAATAAACTCATTATAATAAGAAGTTATATCTTCTTCATACACATATTTAAATCTACCTAATAATTCATCGAAAACAGTGTTTTCAATATCTTTAAAAATAGATATTTTTTTGCTTATTAAATTTAATTTTTTATAATACAAAAGAATTGAATCAAGCATCAAAAATTGTTTATTAATACTAGAATGAGCATCTATTTTATTAAATGCATTTTGATGTAAAAAATCTTCTTTTATTATTGAACATATTTTTAGTTTGATTCTATCAGATATTGATAAAGTATCATATCCTACTAACTTTACAATATCTAAAATAAAAGATTCTTCTTGTAAAAGTTGTTTTATTTCTTTAATATTTTTAGAATATTTACTATTTACGTTAGTATCATAATATGAAAATATTTGTTCATCGTATAATGAATAGCTTTTTAAATAATCGATAGCAGGAAAGTGTCTTTTATTAGCTAACGCAGCTGATAAGCTCCAAAATACTTTAACTATTCTTAGAGTGGCTTGACTAACTGGTTCACTAGTATCACCTCCTGCAGGGCTTATAGCACCAACAGCTGACACAGAACCATTTTGCATAGATAAAGTTTTAACAAGTCCCGCTCTTTCATAAAATTCTGATAACCTACTACCTAAATAAGCAGGATATCCTTCTTCGCCTGGCATCTCTTCTAACCTAGAGGACATTTCTCTTAAACTCTCAGCCCATCTTGATGTAGAATCTGCTAAAACTACTACGTTATATCCCATATCTCTATAATATTCCGCGAAAGTTATACCAGTGTAAATACTAGCTTCTCTAGCACTTACCGGCATATTAGATGTATTAGCTATCAAAATCGTTCTTTCCATCAAAGAAGAACCTGTCTTAGGGTCTATAAGACTAGGGAATTCATTTAATACATCAGTCATTTCATTTCCTCTTTCCCCGCACCCAATATAAACAATAATGTCTGCGCTTGAATATTTAGCTAACTGGTGTTGAACTATAGTTTTCCCTGAACCAAATGGACCAGGTATAGCAGATATTCCGCCTAGTGAAACGGGAAACAATGAATCAATAACTCTTTGACCTGTTATTAAAGGAGACGAAGGTGCGTATTTGGTGATATATGGTCTGCTTTTTCTAACAGGCCATTTTTGTAGCATAGAAATATTTTTAATTACTCCATTAGAGGTTTCTATTTTACAAATAGTATCTAAAATAGAAAATTTTCCATTTTCTATACTTACAACTTTACCATTTATTCCAAAAGGAACCATTATTTTATGGATTACGCATTTAGTTTCTATGACGCTTCCTAAAATAGTACCACTACTAACTAAGTCATTTACTTTAACCGCACTTTTAAAATCCCATAAAGTTTTAGTGTTTAATCTGTCTACGTTTACCCCTCTAGGTATAAAATTTCCATATGAATCATAAATAGTACGTAAAGGTCTTCCAATTCCATCAAACATAGTTCCTATTAAACCTGGCGCTAGATAAGCACTTAATGGTTCATTTCCGAAATACACTTTTTCACCAACACCTATACCACTAGTTTCTTCATAAACTTGTATAGAAGCTTTATCATTCCTTAATTCAATAATCTCACCTATTAGTTTTAAGTCTCCTACATAAACTAAATCATAGACTAAAGCATCGCTCATATTAGAAGCGACTATTAAAGGTCCTGATACTTTAGTTATTATTCCTGTTTTTTCTTTTTCCATTGTTATATCCTCATTCCTAAAGTTTTATTTATCATATCTAATAACTCTTCCTTTGAATTATTATTATCTTTACTAATTGGTAATTTAATAATTATTGGGAAAGGGCTTGAATTAATAACGTCTAGATTATTTTGACTTATTATATAATCATTATCAATTATAATAATATCTTCGCCTGTATGTTCTTTTAGTATATCATTAAAGTTTTCGTTTGAGGCGTAAATAATATCTAGATTTAAACTTTTAAATATCCCCGCTTTTTTATATTTTGAAATAACTATCATATAATCTCACTTTCTAATGAAAATTCCATTATTTTTTTTAACTCAATATTTTTTAATATTGTATATTTCACTAAGTAACTATAATTATCTTCTTCTATTGAAGATAAAAGTTTGTTATAACATAAAGACTCAATTTTAGAAATGTCTTTATTTTTAACACTTAAAATATCCCTACAAAAGTCGCTAATAACATCATCATTTAATTCATAATTTATTAATTGTGTATTATATCTGTTATCTTTTGAACTAAAATATAGTTCAATGTTTTTAATTACCATATTATATTCATAAAACATTTTCATACTTCCTTTTAAAAGTGAAGAAAAATAATTATAAGCATAAGTAATAAAATTATTTATGTCTGAATCTTTAAGTAACTGTGCATTAAACCAAGGTTTGTTGTGGATACTTTCCCCTAAAACTAAATTTTTAACTTCTTCTTTACTTAAAGAAGACAACTTAGAAAAATTATCATCTTTTTTATATAATAAAAAATATACTATATTAGAAATATCATAAGACAAATATAAGTAATCAATAATAAAAGAATCAGAATCAAAAATTAAATAAAGTTCTGCTTTCTCATCATACAAAGTATTTTCAATAGTAGAACTTAAATCTTTTCCATTAGAGTAACTAATACTCCTAAGACCTGATAGTAAGTCTTTTTTGTAAATATGCAGTTGTTCATTAGTTATTAAATTGCTAATCCTAGTATTTAATATACTATTTACATATACGTAGTCAGTCATTTAATCTAATAATCTCATAATGTTTTTTTCTATAACTTCAGCTTTGTTTTGTATAAGTTCATTAAAATCAAAATTAAGATCATAGTCAGTTCCCTTTATAATAAAACCATCAAAAAAAGAATCTTTATCTTCACACAAAGTAAAAATAGTTGTAATATTATTAAAAGATAATTTAAAATTTAATTTATCACAAATGTTTTTATTATTGCTAGATAACGCTTTTTTATATTTACTAAAGTTTTTAGAAGAAACATAAATATTATTAAAAGAAAATTCATTTTCTTTTAATAATAGCTTATAAACTAATTCTAATAAATCATCATTTTCCAAAGATGCTAAATACAAAATAGCATCATTTATTAATTCATTTACTATTTGTTTTTTTACTTTAGCACTCTCTTTAGCGTAACTTTGATTAAGTAAACTAATTTTTTCCGCATGTTCTTTTAGTTTATTATCTTTTAATTTTTCGTACTTTTTTTCTAACTCACTAGACATATCATTAAACCTATTGTTAAAAAGAGTATCAATAGTTTGAATATAACTATTTTTGAAACTTTTAACTTTTTCTTCTATTAAATTATTTAAGTATTCTAAAATATCTTGTGCCATATTATTTTATATAAAACATAATTAAGAAACTAGCTAATAAACCTAAAATTGCATAAGTTTCTACAAGTGCTGTCATAGTTATACCTCTTGCACTAAGTTCTGGTTTTTTAGCTGTCATATAAATACTACTAGCAGCTATTTTACCTTGAGCATATCCACTAATAAGCCCTGTAAATGCTATTGGAAGACTTGAGAAAAAATAAGCTAATCCAATTTCAAATGGTAAACTTGTATTTCCTCCTAAAATTCCTGAAAATACTAAAATTAAAATCATTACCAAAAACCCATAAATTCCCTGGCTACCTGGAAGTGCTTGTAATACAAGCACTCTACCAAATAATGATGGCTTTTCTGCTAATACCCCAGAAGCTGCTCTACCTGCGATTGATACGCCTAGAGCACTACCTGCTCCTGCTAATAGTGCAGCTATTGCTGCACCTAATAATGCTAATGTTGTTCCTAAAGTCATTGTTGTTTTTCTCCTTTAAATATTATTTTGTCAATATATTTCAAATTATATGAAAAAGGTTCAAATAAATACCCTTCTCCTTCATAAAATTTACCATAAAACTCTATATACTGTAATCTTGAAGTATGTACGTACGCTCCAAGTAAACTTAATACTATGTTTAGTGCGTGACCTACTAAGAAAATGACAAGAGCTAGTATAAACCTAATTATTATTAATAATACGTTACCACCTAGAGAAGGAGATACCATTTTTGCTAATAAATTAAAAGTAAATGATATTTCAATTCCAGATAAACTTAATGCAAATATTCTTGCATAACTTAATATATCCCCTAAATAGCCAGTAATACCATATAATCCGCCAAATGCACTTATTACTTTACCGCCTATTTTCTTTTTATATCCTGCAAATATAATTATTAATAATACCCCTATTCCTATAAAACCTATTCCTGTATATAATACTATGTTGTTTTTAAGTACAAAAGCAGATAATATAGCTAATCCAACTCCAAGGAATATACTTAGCCAACTAAAACTTTTAGATAAAGCTGTGTGGTATTCTTTTTTTCTAAAACTATTAACTATATTTAGAACAAGACCACAAGATATATGTAATATTCCAACTCCAATAGAAATAGCTAGCATTATCATTGGGTCTTTTACAGGGTCAATAATTGAATAATTCCAATTTTTATTAAAAATGAGACCTATTAGATTAAGTGGATTATATCCAAAGAAAGAACCGTACAATAATCCAAAAATAATTACAGATATACTAGAATACATAAATACTTTTATTAGACTATTAGTTCCACCTTTTGGTTTTTTAATTTTTAAATATAAACCAAATAATATAAACATTAATAACCCGTACCCTGCATCCCCTACTATTAATCCAAATATAATGAAATACCAAACACTCATTAAGGGAGTCGGATCTAGTTCATTATGCTTTGGTACCGAATATGAAGAAGTAATATTTTCAAAAGGTTTGACTAATTTACTGTTTTGAATAAGTGTAGGAGGTGTTTCTTCATTAGTAGCTTCGCTATACTCAGCGCTTGCATATTCAAAATTAAGAGTTAATATTTCGTCTAAAAAAGTTTTATCGTTTGAATTAATCCAACCAGATATATAATAAGTATTTGAAGTATAACTATAAGACATTTGTTCTTTTACAAATTCATTAGACAATATGTCATAACATATTTTGTAATTATTTACATCTTTATATAAATTATTAATATTATTATTTAACATATTTATAGTTTTCTTAATATTTATAAGTTCTGCATCTAAATTGTTATAAGTTTGGGTTATACTTGAAGTATATTTGCTCATATCTATTATATTTATATAATTTTTTATTTTATATGCTAAAATTTTCATTTCATCTTTAATACCAAAAACAAATACGGTTTTTTCTTTTTTATCGCTATAAATTATTTGAGAATCATAAGATAATAAAAAATTTTTGATAATTTCATAGTTAGCAGTGCTAACTTTAAAAAGCATATAGCCTGTGTATAAAGATAAATTTAATTTCCCAAAATCCACATCTAATATATCTTTATAAGGCAATACTTCTTTTATACTAGTATCTAGTTCTTTAAAACGTGAATATAAAGTGTTCAACTCATTATCAATTTTTACTATAGCGTTAGCATTAGATAAATATTTGTTTAAAACGGTAGTATCAATAATATTCATATCTGCTTCGATATAATCAAAGATTTTATGTTTTTTTACATATTTTTTAGACATATTGATAACTTTTTCTAATAAAACTAAGTTATCATCATCGTTTAATGAAATATTTTGTTTATTTTCAAACATAAAAATACTATTTTTTTGTAATAAAGAAAATAGATTATTTTTGTCTTCTTTCTTAAAAAATATTTTGGTTTTTAGAATTTTTTTATTCATCTAATAAAACCTTTATAATAAGTTCTTTGGCTTTTTTATCAATATTTTTTTTATTATTAATTAATTTTTCATTATCATTTAAAATTTGAGTATGAGTTATAATAAATTGACGAGCATACTCTTTATCTAGGTTTTCGCTAAAACTGTCATATTCATCTTCTAAAGCGACTTCAAAATGGATAAGTTGATCATTACATTTCTTTTCTTTATTTTTGTAATACATATCCTTATTGATAATTTCTTCATCTAAATCGCGAATTAGTTGGTCTTCTTTTTCTAATACTTCTTTTAATTTATCTTGCATACATTTATTATATACCATTTTCATTTTTTTGCATTTAAAGTTGACATAACTTATAAGCGAAAACAAAAAAAACAAAACAGTAAATTCTAAAATAGAATTTACTGTTATAATAATCTGGAGGCTCCGAGCGGATTTGAACCGCTGATAAACGAGTTGCAGTCGTTGACCTTACCACTTGGCTACAGAGCCGTACTTATATTTTACCATAAAACTAACATTTTGTGCAATGCTTACGCGCTTTTATTTTTTGTTTTAGCGCTATATATGGTAAAATATATGTAAGGAGATAATATGAATAATATAATAGATACCGTTATTATACCGGCTGCAGGAGCTGGAAAAAGAATTAAAGAACAATTAGATATTACTTATTCTAAAGAAATGATACTAGTTAATAATAAACCTTGTATTAGATATATTATAGATGAAGCAATTGCATCAGGAATTAAAAATATTATAGTAATAGTTCACGAATCTAAAAAAGATTTAATTACATATTTAAATTCACTAAAACTGGATATTAACTTAACTATTTCTTTTCAAAATACTCAAAATGGTATAGCTAAAGCTATTTATAGTGCGAAACAATATATTAATACTAATTATTTTGGAGTAATGTTAGGTGATGATGTTTTTACTCCATCTAAGATTGTTTTTAAACAATTATTAAAATTATTCAATAAAAATAATCAAAATGTAATTGGAGTTTTAGAAATAGCAGATGTTAACTTAATCAAAAAATATTCAAGTATGAAAATAGAATCATTAGTTGGAAATACTTTTAAAATACTAGACATAATTGAAAAACCACAAGAAGATGAAATATATAGTATGTATGCTAGTCAAGGAAGATATATATTTTCAAAAAATATATTTTCTGTAATTGAAAAACAAAATACTGGAATTAACAATGAATTTCAATTAACAGATAGCATTCGTTTATTATTAAAAGAAGAACCTTGTGCGGGATTAATTTTAGATGGAATTCATTATGATTTTGGTAGTATTGATGGTCTTAAACAAGCTTTAAGAAATAGAATTAATTTTAATATAAAAAAATAATAGTTTCTTATATCTAAATATATAAAACATATTTTATCGTAACGCTTATGAGACATTCAAATTATCATAATAAGGTCGTTATGTGTATAAATATGTTATAATGTATACAATAATTATAAAAATGTGTATTATTTTTACATAATGCGAAAGTAACTTACTAAAATAATTATTGTATAATGATACTTATTTGGAGATAAAAAATGGAAAATAGAAAAAAAATAGCCTTACTTATAGACTATGATAACTTTAGTAAAAAGGAATACTTCCCTATTCTTTTTGACGAACTTAATGAAAAGGGAGATGTTTTAATAAAATATGCGTTTTATTCAAACTTTAGTGATTCAACCCTAAAAGATAAATTTATAACTTTAGGAATAGAACCAAAAAGTCAGTTGTCTTATAGCCAAGGTAAAAATGCTGTAGATATAAGCATTGCGCTTGAAGCTATGGAGCTTTTACAAATGCCATATATAGATTGTTTTTGTTTGGCTACTAATGATAGTGATTTTACACCGTTGGTTTTGAAATTAAAAAAATATAATAAATTTATAATAGGAGCTGGAGATGAAAAAGCTAGTGTAAAATTCAAAGATGCTTGTAATGAATTTGTTAGTGTTGAAAAAATATATAACTCAAGAGTAATAGAAAAACAAAAAACTATAACACCTAAGGAAACTAAAGATAGTAAAGAAATTTTAGAATTAGTAAAAATAGTTAATGATATAATTGATTCAGATCATGACGCTGATGATTATGCATACTTTAGTGTAGTTATGCAAAAAATAATTGATAAGATTAAAGACTTTAATCCAAAAAATTACGGTGTTGATAATAAACAACCGCTTCCTTTCTTTAAAAATAGATTAAAAAAATATTTTACTATAAAAATGGAAAAAACAGCTGCTTATATTAAAAAAGCAAATAATGAAATAGTTTAGGAGAAAAAAATATGCAAGAAGAAAAAACAGTTTTATTAAACAAACTAATATACCCAAAAAAGGTACGCCACTACAATATGTCAAGAAAAGCCAACAAAGTTACTTTTTTTGTAAAATTATTAGAAAGATTAATTGTTAAAATATTATTAAAACATCAAAAGTACGAAATTATAAAAGAAAATATGGAATTGCTTGATAAAAAAGAACCATATTTGATTCTTTCTAATCATATGCAATTTTTGGATTTTGAATTACTTCTAAAAGCTGTTCTTCCAAAAGGTTTTCATGGAATTATGAATATTGAGGCTTATAAGATGCTTCCTTATTGGTTAATTGAATGGGGTGGTACAATCCCTAAAAGAAAATTTACTAATGATATAGCTATAGTAAGATCTATAATCCGTACCTCTAAAACTAATGATGCAATAGGATTATTCCCAGAAGCTAGATATACAGTAACTGGTGAATTAGCTAATCTTCCTGATTCTTTAGGAAAAGTTATCAAATTACTTAATATACCAATAGTTGTTTTTATAAATCACGGAAACTTTTTAGTTAAACCTGTTTGGGGAAATGGTAAAAACAGAAAATTACCAGTAAGGTCAAATATGAAGCTTATTTTGACTAAAGAACAAATTGCTTGCCTTAGCATAGATGAAATTAATAAACTAATTGAAAAAGAGATGTATTATGATGAATTTGTTTATCAAAAAGAAAGTAATATTTTAATTAAAGAAGATTTTAGAGCAGAAGGATTACACAAGATTCTTTATAAATGCCCACATTGTGGCACAGAATTTGAAATGAGTTCATATAAAACTTCTTTAAAATGTAACCATTGTAATACTGCTTACTTCTATAATGAAGATTCTAGTTTAACTTGTGAAAATAATACTGCTATATTTACTAGTATAAGAGATTGGCTAAACTATGAAAGAGAAGAAGCTAAAAAAGAATTACTTGCTGGTAATTATAGTTTTGAAGGAACTTTCAAAGCTTATTCATTTCCACATCCTAAATATGTTATTAATTTAGGAGATGTTTTTGTAAAACACAGTTATGATGGGTTTGTATTTACTGGAAAATATAATGGATATGATTTTTGTTTCAAAAAGAGTGCATTAGAAAATTATGCTATCCAAACTGAGTATGGAAGCCCAAGTTTTAACAATAAAGATTTATTTGCATTATCTACAAATGATGAAACTATATTCTTTGAACCTACTAACCCACAAATTATCCATAAACTATACTATATAGTAGAAGAACTATATAAAATAAAAGATGCAGAAAGAAAAAAGAAATAATAATATAATTAAGAGCATAACCCATTTAGGTTATGCTCTTAATATTTTTATGAATTTAGACTTAATTTTAAAGCTTCAACTGTGTAAGGTTTTTTGAAAAAATAAAATGGTGAAACAAAGAAGACAGTAATATACGCTGCTACTAGAAAAGCAGGCACTATATAGAAAAATATAATTAATGATTCTTTAATTAAAAAAGAAAAAATAAGCATATATAAAATAATTATAGAAAAAATTATTAATACCAAAGATAATGTTTTCTTTTTTCTGTCGTCTCTATATTTATTCCAAAAATATCTTACAAAAGAAAATGTTGTTAAAACTGTTAAAGCTATAATCATATAAGAAGAAATCACTATTGAATATAAAGCGTAGTTCATAGACAATACGCTAGAAGAATTATGAGGGTCTGGTGAAATATTAAAAATATAATTAATTAAACCTCTTACCATTATAAAAGTAAAAATAAAAGCAGTGCTTACAAAAAATAATACTGATTTGGGATTTGTACCATTTAAATGCTTTTTATTTACTACAACATTTACTTCCTGCAAACTATCATTTGAAGTTTCATCTTTTAAAACTGGTTTTTTGAAAATAAAAACAGGTGAGATACAAAATATCACAATAAAAGCTATTAAAGCTATAAGAATAGATACAGGTACAAGCATACCGTATAAACTGTAATTATAAAGTGCATATGCAAATAAACCAACTACAAAAGCACTTATAAGAGATACTAGAACTATTAAAACAATCCTTTTAGTTACATTTTCTTTTGACTTATAAAGTATATACTTTACATACGAAAATGTAGTTATAGCACACAGACTTACAAAAAGATAAAAAGTAATAATAAATGAAAAAATAACATAATAAATGGCAATTAAATTGTATTCAGATTGGCTTGTAGCATCAAAATATTTATTAAAAACGTTAATAAATATTACTATATAAGTAATGACTACAGAGATAACAAAAAATAAGGTTGATTTTTTATTTAAAGTTTTCATAGTAATTCTCCTTTTAGACTAAAAGTTTTAAATATAACAAATGACATTGTGGTAACTTTTAATAATAACTTTTTCATATCTTAGTTCTCCTTTTAATAATATTTTGGATTAGCTTATAAATTAATACTAATTTAATTATATCACTAATAATAATAATAATAATAATAACTTATATGGTGCTAATATTGGTTAGACACAATTTTCAAAAAAATATTTTATTAAATAAAATTAAAAAAAATAATCATTTTTTCTAGTTTTTTTAAAATTTAGTCTATAATATAAAAAAAATTGTATAAAATAAAATATTTAAACATGATAATCCAATTTTATGCTGTTTTTTTAACAAAAACACCCTAAAAACACTATAAAATGGTGCCCCTAGTCAGAATCGAACTAACACTTCAGCCTTACCATGGCTGCGTTCTACCATTGAACTATAGGGGCTATCACCTTATTATTTTATCATTTTTTTATTCTTGAGTGTTTATTAACACAATTATTAAAATATAGTGTATAATAAATATGGTTTTTATAACCAAGAAATAACAAGGAGAACAAACATGACAGGTAAAGTAAAATGGTTTGATTCTAAGAAAGGTTATGGTTTCATCACTCCGAGCAGTGGTAAAGATGTATTCGTACATTTTTCAAATGTTCAAACAGATGGATACAAAACTCTTCAAGAAGGTCAAGAAGTAGAATTTGAAATTCAAGAAAGTGCTAAGGGTGGCCCACAAGCCGTTGGCGTAAAAGTTAAATAATATAATTAAATAATTGTAATTTGCTTTTTAGGAATCTAGTAATAGATTCCTTTTCTTTTATATTTTATATATTCAAATAAAATGATATAATAAATATATGAATAATAATAAAACAAAACAAATAGTAGACGGTTTAAGAAACAAACTAGTAGATACAGGATTAAAAAATCAATTAATTAATTTTAGATTTAGGAAAAGTTCTAATATAGAAATAATCCATCCTTATTTTGATGACTTATTATTTTCATTTAATAATCAAAAAGAATTAGTAATAGCTAATCTCTTTGATAATGATGAAGAAATTGACCCTTATGATTTTTTAATAGAAGATGAAAGATTCTCATTTTTAACAGAAGATACCACTAACAAACAATTTTCTAAATCTGGAAGTGAAATATTAACTAAAAAAGATATATATACCTATAATGAATTAAGTAGTGCTATATTAAACTATACTAAAAAAGCAAGTTCAAAATATAATTATGTATTTGTTTCAAGCCATACTAAAATTGCGAAAGCAGCGCTAAACAACATCTTAAAAAAATCTAAATTGTTTTTAGAAGAAAATGCAATTAATATTTTATATTTATCTTTAGGTAATTTAGTTTGGAAAACTTTGTCAGATCCTCTAAATACCATCTCATCTCCTTTACTACTACTAAGTGTTGAATTAAAACAAGAATCAATTGATTCCTTATATAAATTAGATTTTAGTAATAGTGAACTTTTATTAAATGATACTTTAATTAAAAAAATGAAAGATGAATATAATATTGATTTATTTTATGAGTTTTATACTAAAGAAAGTTATATCAATATATATAAAGAATATTCAAAATTAGTATTAGAACTTACTTCTAATAAAAATTTTTATATAGAAGATAGAGTATTTTTTGGTCTTTTTTCATTTTCTAAAATAACTATGGTAAATGACTTATTAGAAAATGAAGAAAGTGTCTTAAACAATAAATTTGTACGCTTGTTAGGCGGGGATATCTCTATGTTTGTTTCTAATGGTAAACTTTATCAAGAAAAAGATATAGATTCTGTTTTTAAATATAAAGAGTTTTATCATACCTTAACTAGTGACCCAAGCCAAGAAGCTGCTATTCAAAGTGCTATATCTGGTCATAGTTTTATCTTACAAGGACCACCAGGTACAGGTAAAAGTCAAACTATTACTAATATTATTAGTGAACTTATATCAAGAGGAAAAAAAGTATTATTTGTAGCTGAGAAAAAAGCTGCTTTAGACGTAGTACTAAACAACTTAAAAAGATGCGGATTTGAAAGTTTAGTTTTATCTTTACATAGCACCGATATAGACAAAAAAGAAATTATTAAAGATTTAAACAATTGTTTAATATCAAGAGATTCTTATAATGAAGTAGATAATTCATATTTAGATCAAAAAATTGAACAAATCAATAACTTATTAGAAAACTTAAAATCATATGAAAATATAATTACCTCTAAAATAGAACCATTAAAATTAACAGTATATGAAATGTTAGGAACTTATTATTCCTTAAATGAAATAACAGAAAAACAATTCGTTATAAATGATTTTTTAAAAATTAACAATTCAGATTTAACTAATTTATCAAATATAATTAATGAATTTGAAAATGCTACTAAAAAAATAGGAAATGATGTAAAAAATAACATTTGGTATGGCTTAAAAATAAACAAATTATTTTTACGCGAACAAGATACTTTAGAAAATACCTTAAAAGAACAAATAACTAATATAAATGCTTTATTAAATATTATTAATAACTTTTTATTTACACCAAATGATACTATATGTATTAATGATATAGTTAATATTAGAAGTTTGTTTAATCATTTATCATTATACAAAGGAATAGATTCTACTATAATAAAAACTGCGTCTATAGATGAAGACATAGAAATGCTAAACCAAATAATAATATTGCGTGATACTATTTCAAGTAATACTGCTAATATTAATAAATATTATGATGAAATAATAAGCGAAAAAATAGATATTGATTTAGCTTATAGAATTTACAAAAGAACAGATAATATATTAAAAAGAATTTTTAGTAAAGAATATAAAAATTTGAAGAAACAAATTTTACTATATTCTAAACAAAAAAGAAATTATAAAGAAACTTTATATGGTTTAGAACTTATTAATACTACTATAAAATTAAATAAAAACTATCAAACTTTATTTGATAGTTTAACTTCTAAAAACTACAATTTAAAAAACAATGATTTTGAAGCAATAGTATATAATCTAAATTGGTACAAAAAATATTTATTTTTTAAAAAAGACCTAAACGGTAAAATAAATATAACAAAAAATGAAGATAGTTTTAACAAGATGCTTGCAGATACTTTTAAGTGTAGTTCAATTTATAATAATTTAAATGCTATATTAGATAAAATGTATAGTTTAGATAATGTTTTATATTTCTATTTTGATAAAGACACAATTAAACTTCAAGAAATATATTTAGAAAATGTAGTATCTAAATATACAAAGATGATAAATAATATAGAGAGTATATATTTATATGTTAATTATAACAAAGCTTTAGACAATCTAAAAATTAATAATTTAACCCCGTTTTATAATGCAATTATAGAATCAAAAATTACATCTAATTTTTTCTTATTTTTCCAAAAGCGCCTTTATCATTTAATTCTTGATAATTATTTTAATACATATGGTTTTCAAGATATATTTTCTAAAGATAAATACTCAAACATAAGAAAAAATTTTAGTGCTCTTGATGATTTATTTAAAGAAATAGCGAAAATAAATGTTTTAGCACTTGGTGCTAAAAGAACACCTAATTATAACGGATTAGATGGATTAAACTACGATATCCTAACTTTAAGAAAAGAAGCAGAAAAAGTACGAAAAATAAAACCTTTAAGGGTGTTATTTAAAGAAATATATGGCTTAATATTAGATTTAAAACCTTGTCTTATGATGAGTCCACTTTCAGTAAGTAATTATTTGAAAGATATAAAAGATTTTAGTTTATTTGATTGTGTAATATTTGATGAAGCTAGCCAAATAAGACCTGAAAATAGTTTAGGTACTATCGCAAGAGCTTCTCAAATAATTATTGTTGGTGATAAGGAACAATTACCACCAACTAACTTTTTTGAATCTATTGAAAATAACGAATCTGCTTATTACGATGAATTAGATGATTCTAGCTCGTATGACAGCATTTTAGAGTATTATGGTGGCTTATTAGATACAATCACTTTAAAGTGGCACTATCGTAGCAAATTTGATGATTTAATAAAGCCATCTAATGAAATGATCTATAAAAATCTAATAACCTTCCCATCTTCAAACACTCCTACTAAACTTGAGGGTATAGACTTTGAATATGTAAAAGGAATTTACAAAGATAGACAAAACCAAATTGAGGCTGCTAAAGTAGTAGAAATTGTAAAAAAGCATTTTGATTTATACAAAGGCAGTAGAAGTTTAGGTATTGTTACATTTAGTGAAATCCAATCTACGTTAATAGAAAAATACATTAATAATTTTAGAAGAAAAAATGTGGAATATGAAAAATATTTTAAAAGTGATATAGATGAGTATTTCTTTATTAAAAATATTGAAACAGTTCAAGGGGACGAAAGAGATACTATAGTTATTAGTGTATGTTATGGTCCTGATGAAAAAGGAAAAATATCACATAACTTTGGTCCTTTGAATAAAAAAGGTGGTTATAGAAGACTAAATGTTGCGATCACAAGGGCTAAATATAATCTTATTTTAGTATCTTCTTTACTTTCTAATGATATTGATTTATCTAAAAGTGAAAGTAAAGGAGTAGAGTTCTTCAAAAAGTATTTAGAATATGCACAAAATAGTGATTTAGAAGATACTGTATTTAACTTTGAAATATCAAGAGAAGATTTGTTAGTTGATGATTTATGTGCAGAAATTGAAAATAGAGGCTATAACACTTCTAAAAATATAGGAACTTCTTCTTTTAAAGTAGACGTAGCAGTTATAAATCTAAAAGAAAGAAACAAATATTTGTTAGGAATATTATTTGATTATAATTTATATAATAAATCTTCTACGGTTTTAGATAAAGAAAAATTAAAAATAGAAATGCTAAAAAGTAGAGGATGGAACTTATATTCATTAAATATAAGTGATTACTACTATAATAAATCTAAAGTGATAGATGAAATTATTAATCAAATTAATAATTCTCAAAAAGAAGTAACTTTAAATAAAAAAGATATTGTTCCAGTAAACAACGTTCAAAAGAAAAGCGACAGTTTAGAAATACCAGTTTATCCATCTTATAAAACTTTACTAGATAGTTATACTTTCTTAGGCAATGAATCTAAAACTATAACTAAAATAATAGAAATATTAAGCCCTGTCCACATAAGTGAATTAAAAAAGATACTCCCACAAATATACGCAAGAGAAAAATATTCATCTTTTGTAGAAAATAGTTTTGAGATAGTAAAACAGGAATTGCTTGATAAAAATATTATATATGTTGATTATAACGATTTTTATATTTTTACAAATTCTAAAATTATTTTTAGACAAACTACTCTTTCTAGCAATAAACGTACGTTTGAACACATTCACGATAGAGAAATTTTAGATTGTATAGTAAAACTACTAAGTGTTACTAAAAAAATGAAGTTAGAAAACTTATATAAAATACTTCTAAATTATACTTTATACCAAGTATCTACTGAAAATATAATAAATAAGATAAATGATATTATAAGATTATATTTAAATGAATATGTTATTATAGAAAATGATACCATAATATTAAAAGAAAGGAACAAATAAAAATGAAGAAATTACTTGATGTTTATAAGAATAGTCTAAAATTAATTTACCAAGATAATAAAGAAGAAATTCTAGAAAAAGAAGAAAGTTGTTTTGAAATTGAATACACTTACAATTCTTGTAGTTTAAAAGGTTTAAACAAAGTATCTTTAGGCGATGTAAAAACTTGCTTGTTAGCCAACGATATATTAAATTATTCAGAAAGAGAAAAAAAAGAAATTCTAAATCATCATAAAGCATATCTCTATATCAAGAACTTAGTTAAAAACAACGTTCAATTAACAGAAGAGGTATTAAAAGATATCCACGAAATACTAGTAGAAGGAATATATAACGGAGGAATATATAGAAATGTAAATATTTCTATATTAGGAGCATCTCATCAACCAACTGATTATTCTAAAGTATATGATAGAATGTATAAAATGTTTCTTCTTGTAAATGAATGTAATAACAACCCTATAGAAAAAGCTGTATATGCTCATGCTCTTCTTTCTAAAATTCATCCTTTTGTAGATGCTAATGGAAGGCTTTCAAGATTAGTAATGAATTATTATTTATTACAAGCTGGATACAAAGGTATTTACATACCTTTGTCTGATAAAAATAAATATTTTGCTTTATTAGAAATATTTAAAGTTGAAAAAGATATTAACCCATTATTAGATTATATAGAAAATATATTAGAAGATAGATATTCATCACTTTTAAAAGAATTAGAGAAATAACTCTCGTATTATTATATATTATCTCTAAATGCGGATATTTTGGTATAATAGTATAAAGGTTGGTAATGAATAAATGATTGAAGTTGGAAAAGTAAATAATTTACATGTTGATAGAAAATCAGATATTGGTTACATCTTAACTAATATACAAAATGAAGAAGTAGTTCTTTTCTTTAATGATGCAACAAAAACAATAGAAATAGGGGATAATGTAGATGCATTTATATTTTTAGATGCTTATCAAAGGAAATGTGCAACTTTACAAATACCTTATTTAAAATTAGATGAAGAAGGTATTTTAAAAGTAGTTAGTATAAAAGAAGGATTAGGTGTATTTTTAGATAATGGAATAAGAAAACATTTACTGTTATCTTATGAAGATCTTCCCTTAAATAAAGATATATTACCACAAATTAATGATGAAGTGTTAGTAGTATTGAAATTAAAAAATAATTTAATAGCTAAACCTGTAATAAGACCAAGAAACTTACCACTTAATGATTTAAAAATAAATGATGAAGTTGAAGCTGTAGTAACAAAAGTAGCGCAAGAAGGAATTCTAGCTGTAAGTTATGATTTCCATTATATATTTATTTATAAAACCTATATTAGGAGTTCTTATAGAGTAGGACAAGTTATAAAAGTCAAAATTATCAACGCAAAAGAAGATAGTACTTATAACGGAAGTTTAATAGAACAAAAAGAAAATCAATTGTTTGTAGATAGTAATATGATACTATCATATTTGCTTAAAAATGATGGAGTACTTAATTTAGATAGTGAAAGTAGCAGCGAGGAAGTTTTTAATATATTCAAAATATCAAGAAAATCATTTAAAAGAGCTTTAGGACATTTATACAAAGAAAGAAGAATTACTTTTAATAATAATAAAACAATATTAGTAAGTAAAGAATTAATAAACAAAGAGGTATTATAAAAATGGCACAAGAAAACAATAAACAAGTAAAACAAATAACATCTATGGATACTGACTTTGCTCAGTGGTACAGCGATGTTTGTATGAAAGCAGAACTGATGGATTATTCTAGTGTTAAAGGATTCATTATTTATAGACCTTATGGATACGCTATTTGGGAAAATATTCAAAACTATCTAAATACCCAATTTAAAAAGACTGGTCATGATAATGTGTATATGCCTCTAGTGATTCCTGAGTCTTTATTTAATAAAGAAAAAGAACACGTTGAAGGATTCGCACCAGAAACAGCCTGCGTTACTTATGGAGGAAGCGAAGAGTTAGCCGAAAAACTTATTATAAGACCTACAAGTGAAGTATTATTTTGTGAACATTATAAAAATATAGTTTCTTCATACCGTGATTTACCTAAAAAATATAATCAATGGTGTAGTGTGGTAAGATGGGAAAAAACAACAAGACCTTTTTTAAGAGGTAAGGAATTTTTGTGGCAAGAGGGTCATACTATTCACGAAACTGCTAAAGAAGCTAAAGAAGAAACTGCTAATATGTTAAAAATATATAAAAATATGGGTAAAAAGCTTTTAGCTATTCCTTTTGTTACAGGAGAAAAAACTGCTAAAGAAAAGTTTGCGGGTGCTGAAAATACTTATGCTATTGAAGCATTAATGCACGATGGAAAAGCTCTTCAAAGTGGAACAAGCCATTATTTTGGACAAAACTTTTCTAAAGCTTTTGGAATTGAATTTTTAAATAATGAAAATAAAAAAGAATTTGTATATCAAACTAGTTGGGGAGTTTCAACTAGACTTATTGGTGCTATTATTATGGTACACGGTGATGATAATGGATTGGTTTTACCTCCTTACGTTGCTCCTAAACAAATAGTTATTATTCCAATCCAAAGTCAAAAAGAAGAAGTTCAAAATGCTTGTAAAACTTTAAGTTATAAATTAATTAGAAAAGGTTATAGGGTTTATGTTGATAATACTAACAGGACACCTGGATATAAGTTTTCAGAATGTGAAATGAGAGGCATTCCGTTAAGAATAGAAATAGGACCTAGAGATTTAGAAAATAATGAAGTAACTTTAGTTACTAGGTATAATGGGGTTAAAACTAAATATAACATAGATGCTGTACCTGCTTTAATTGAAGGTTTATTAAAAGAAATCAATGATAATATGTATAATAAAGCTTTAGCTCATGTTACTGCTAATACTAGAGTAGCTACTACTGAAGAAGAATTTAGTACTTATATTAACATGGGTGGTTATGTGAAACTTTGTATAAGTGGAAATGAAGCTGAAAATATAATTAAAGAAAAATATCAAGCTACTGCTAGAGTTATTTTAAGAGAAAAACCTTATATTAGTATTTGTCCTATAACTAATCAAAAAGTTACACAAGTGGTGTTATTCGCAAGAGCTTATTAGTTCTTGATAATATAAAAATAAAAAAAGGAGATTTAAAAAATGGCTAAAAAAAGAAAAAGTGGTATTAATTTATTAGGTTTAGTAAGTGCATGTGTTGGTGTAGTAAGTGTTTTATTATACGGACTTCTTAAAGTTGGAGGATCTCAAGCTAAATTACTTGGAAACTGGAAAGATAGTGACAAATTTGTAAGTGGATTTCAATTCGCATTTGGAAATAAAGAGACACTAAATGTTACAGGATACTCTAGCGATCCCCATTGGATAGGAATTGTAGCTATAGTATTAGTAGCTTTAGGTATCGCTGCCATATTGATTTATGCATTAGCTAAAGTTAAAGGTGCAGCTTACGTAGCAGCTTTAGTTTTTGTTTTAGCAGGTGTAGCTATGCTTCTTAGTGTTGCTTTAAGTGGAGAAGAAAACAATTCAATATTCAGACATGTCTTAGGTGTAGGTGCTATTGTTGGTGGTATCTTAAGTATTGGTGCCGGAGCACTTAGTTGCTTTGTAGTTGTAAAAAAATAACTAAATTTAGTAATAAAAAAAACTCTTGAATAATTCAAGAGTTTTTCTTTTACTCATTTTCCTTAAAATTGTCAGTTGTGATAAAGAATCCAATTATTAAGATTGCCATAGCATATATTAATGACACTATTACATTCATATTTTTAATAAATATCATACTAGAGTTACTAAAACGCTTTTTTACAATTCCTATTACATCTTCATTAGATACTTTAAATTTTTCATTTCGCTCATCTTCATCTATTATTATGATTATATGGTCTGTATTAACTTCTTTTATTTGTTCCATAATAACTAGATTATCCGTAGCTTCTGATATAAAAAGTATATAATCATCAACTTTATAGTTTTTTGAATTTTCAATTACCACAACACACTCAGTTTTGGAATCAGGAGATACACTTTCATTTACAATATACATCTTATTTTTTAAATTTTCTGTACTAAAAAATATTACTAATGGTCCTAGAACTATTATTAAAACAAATATTATCATTTTAATAATATAGCTTTTTACTTTACTATTTTTACTCATAATGAACCATCTTATAAACTAATATATTTAGGTACATCTTCACAAACAGACACATAGCCTAAACCTAGTTGACCATCTTCATTATTTCCAAACACAACTATTCTATCTTTAGATGTTGATATCATTGTGTATAGTACACCTAAACTAATTTGAACTGGTACTTCTTTATTTAAATAATTGATACCATTTAGTTTTGTAAGTACAATGTGAGGGTCATAACTAACTCCATCACCTGTTTGTCCGTACGAACGGTCTCCTGCCATATATATATTGTATTTATTAGTTAAAACTGCCATATTGTAAACTATAATATCAACTTCAATTATTTTTTCATTTGGCCCTAGAGATGGTAAAGTAGCGAATGTGAGAGTAGTTACTGGTGAGTAAGTATTAACTCCTAATTGATAACCATCATTTGAGCCACAAACTACTAACCTTCCAGATATAGTTAAATATGCTGTTGAATTTACGTCTGATTTAACAGATACTATTTTTTCATTGTTAACAAATTCATTTAACTTTGTGTGTTTTGTTAAAGTACTATAAGAAGTACTAGGACTAGCACCAGGAACTCCAATGGCATAATCAGTATTATATCCAACAAAGTATACATTTCCACCTACAGTTAGGAAAAATGTTTGATCTTCTCCTAAAACAATATTAACTATCTTATCAGTACCAACTGCAGATGTATTTACTTTAGCTGGTTTTGTATATACCGCGAATCTATCTGGCTGAGCTGCTTTATAGTGAATATTTGAACCACAAGAAAATACATTGCCTAAGTTAGTTAAAAAGAAACTTCTAGAATCAATTCTACAATTAACATATATTACTTTTTCATTTGGTTTTAAACCATTTATATTAATTAGTGTTGGTGTTGTTACCACATTTGAATGGTTTAAACCTAATACATAATCTTCATTTTTTCCAAATCCGTATACATTACCATTTTCAGTTAGTACTAATGCGTTTTCTAAACCTGTTGAAACATATACTACGTTTGATAAACTATTTATTTTGCTTGGTGATAAAATATCATTTGTTGTTCCATTACCTAGTTGACCGCTATAATTAACTCCCCAAGAATATAAATCATGGTTTTTGGAAATAGCTAACGTATTTCTATAGTTAGTTTTAACTGCGGTGTAAGAATAATTAGTTTGTAATAATGTTTTTGTATCAATCCATGTACTACTTCTAAAATACGAAAAAGCACTAGGAATGATAAAGAAAAACGCTAATGCCATACAGCAGGAGATAATTAAATATTTTATAATTTTCATGTCTTCCTCCATTCTTTTTTTATTAGATTTAAAATTAGCACAGTGCTAGTTACTATTATTCCTATAATTGCTATAAAAATAATCAACCCTTGCAGAGTACTAACTCTACTAATAAACGTGCTAATTTTATTATTTATATTAACACATTTTCCTATTACATTGTCTTTCTTAACTTTTTCTGTGTTGCCTTTGCTTACATTATCACCTTGTGTTATATAACTATCATCCTCTATCTTGGTAACTCTATGTACAACCACTTTATTGCTAAGTTCTTCACTTATATAAGCAATTATGTCACCTTCATTTATTGAAACTGAAGATGCTTTTTTGATTGTAACAATAGAGTTAATTTTGATAGATGGATCCATAGAACCACTTTTTATTGTGTAATATCTATAACCAAATAAAAATACTTTTTGATTATTTTTATACACAAATGCAAATGGAACTATTAATAATAAGATTACTAAGGCAACCGCCCAAAGTATCCTTTTTTTAATCAATTACTTTACTACCTAAAATGTTGGAATACTTTGATCGTTATTACGATATTGAATTGCATAAGCAGCGGCTGTTACGTTAAAAGTTAAACCTTGGCATTCATTGCCAGCTGTAGGTGATAGATAAATTGTAAATTGAATAGAATATACATTAGAACCAGCAAATACATAATTATCATCAAAAGATTCAGCGCTGTCGCTTTCTGTTTCTGCTGCAGTACCAGTACCATCAATAATTACTGCACCACTTGATATTTTACCACTATCTAAAGTAAGTTTTTTACTGTTATCAGCTGAGCTGATAAATTGTGCTATTTCTGCACTAGTATATTCACCTTCCCAGAAAGTTAATCCTGCTAGTAAATTTGCAGGGATTGTACCAAAATCTAATTCAGCTTTTAACCAAGCACTCTTTGATCCGTTGTTAGTTATAGCTGCAGTAACTACTATAGCATCACCAGGATTTATATTGTCTAGACTTGATTTTACAACTCCGTTTTGTTTCATTGTTTCAGTTCCACTAATATTAAGGGTACCTGCTGTAACAGCTATGCTGTTTCCAGTATAGGCATCTGTGAAAAATGAATACGCTGCGCCTACTGCGCCACCAACTAATAATAACAGTAATAATAATAGTAAGGCTATCTTTTTACTGCCTTTAAATTCTTTTTTTTGTTCATTCATAATTTTTACCTCTTTCGCTTACCATTGTAAGCATATCTACTATAACATAAAAAAAAACAAATGTAAAGTGTTAGAAATTACTTTGTTTAAATACGCTTGTAGTCGCAACTTTTTATTAATTCTAGCGGTTTGATTTTTAACTATAATATCATTGTTGCGGTTGAAAACGTCAAAATAATGCAAATAGTAAGTTTTATTTATACTAATATGATACAATATAAGTATAAATAATAATAAAAGGAGGTACTAATATGGATATATTACGATATATAATTAAGTACAATCATTGGTGGAACGCTGGTGAAATTAACAAAAATATGACACAAGATATTAAAAGGAGTGAGTTCGAACAAATAATGGATTTGTTAGATTCTAAACGTATAACTATGTTAGTTGGACCAAGAAGATGTGGTATGACTACCTTATTATACCAAAGTATCGATGAGTTATTAAAAAGAGGAGTTAAACCAAGTAATATTATATTTTTTGATGGAGATGATGCTTTAATATTTGATTCGCATATTACAATAGGAGATATATTTAGTATATATGAAAGAGATATTTTAGGAAACAATGTAGAAGATATAAATGAAAAAGTATATATAGTTGTTGATAATATAAGTTTTTTGAAAGATTGGTCTTTATATTTAAAAAATTATTTGAAAGAATATCCAAATATTAAATTTATTATGTCAAGCAGCATAGCCTCAAATATTTTTAAAATAGCCAAAGAAGAATTAATTAGTAAAATGGATATTATTAATATTTTCCCACTTAAAACTAATCAGTTTGTGGATTCACATTTATTTTTTAACGCAGATAGTATGAACTTTACATCTTTATTACCAAAAGTATCATTATTTGAAGACCCAAAACAATATTTTGAAAGTTTAAGAGAAAAGATGCCAAATTTATTATTTTATGAAAATAAGATTAATAACATAGTTAATAAATATTTGTTAGCAGGAGGATATCCTGAGTTTAGAGAAACTTCTAAAATAGATTTGTGGCAAAAAAGAACTAATCAAGATATCATATCTCATGGATTCTTTAGAGATATTATGTCACTATATTCTATTAAAAATCCATATAAATTAGTAGAACTGTTTTATTATTTAGCTAAAAATGATGGAAATACTTTTTCATATAATTCAATAGGTCAAGAACTTAAATTAGATAATGAGACTGTATTAGAATATATTACTTTTCTTAGGAAGGCTGGATATTTGATAATTGAAACTGTATATTCAAAACATTCATATTTTGAATATAAATCACCAAAAAGAATATTATTTTTAGATAATGGTATAAGAAATTCTATAGTAAGAGAAACAAGTATGAATATTGATTTGAAAAAGAAATGCGCAAGAACTTCTCTTAACTTTCTAGCTTTTATGAGTTGTTTAGATAATAATTGGAACTTGTTTTACGAATCTAAAAATAACCATAACATAGTAATTGATAAAATTAATTCTAATTTAGTAATTAAACCTAAATTTACTAATAATGTTACTCCAGATGATTTTAGTAAAATTGATGATAATACTATAAACATTGTAGTTACATCAAGTTTATTAGATTATAAGGATAATACCTACTATATTCCTTTTTGGTTAGTTAATTAATAAATTGTTTAATAAGGCTCTAATTAAGTAATTATTGATTTATAAAATTAAAAATGGTAAATCTGCATAAGATCTACCATTTTTATTAAAACACTAACTTTCTTTAAATATTAAATAAAATTGTTATTAGAAACTATTCTGTTCTAAGTGCAACTGCTGGGTCTTTCTTAGCAGCACTTTGGGCAGGAATGAACCCTGATATCATAGATAAAGCTATAGATAAAGCTAACATCAATACTGCATAAAACCAAGGGAATATAGCCATATTACCAACACTAGAGTTAACATGACTAATTATTACATTTATAACAAAAGTACCAATATATGTAACAATAATAGCTAATATACCTGAAGCTAAACCAATAATAAATGTTTCTGCATTGAATAAATTAGATACATCTCTTTTTCTTCCACCTAAAGATCTAATAGTTCCAATTTCTTTTATTCTTTCTAAGACAGATACAAATGTAATAATTGCTATCATAACACAAGATACTATTAAAGCTAAAGATGTAAATGCAATTAAAGCGGTTGTTACTATATCTATTAAAGTATTAACCATTCCAATAATTAAACCAATATTATCTTGGTATTTAATAATACCTGTAGCATTTTGCGAAGACACTCTGTCTTCGTAAGTCCATAACTTATTACTTTTAGTTCCGTCAGGATTAGTACTTAAAAATGTTAATGAACCTTCGTTGTTCCATTTATCTAATGATTCAAGAACTTTATCTTTTAAATCAAAGTTAACAGGATAAATAGCTATTGCATTAGGTACTTTTATTCCTCCACTTTGACGAAGTGTAAAGGTTTTTAAACTAGCACTATCTCCTAACAAACTACCAATAGCACCACCAGTAAAACTATCAAGCATTGATAACATTGTATTATATTGACCAACATATCCAGTAATTAGAGCATGATTATATTCAGTACCGATACTAGCTCCCGATGCATCACGAAGTGATACATTGATTTCATATTGATAATTAATACCTATTTCTGTAGATAATGAAGTTCCTGGAATATTAATTCTTCCTGAACTAATATTAGTAGCGGGATTCCCTTCTCCATCAACGCTATTTCTTAAAAATGATGTTAATTCTGAATTAAGATTGTCTTCTAAAAACTTTCTAGTAAAAGCTTCTGTATAATAAAATCCATTTGATAGTGAGCCATAATTAATATCATCTTTTGGTTTTAAAATTCCAACTATTTTCATATCAAAACCATTTTCAAATGTTCCAGTATCATTTACATTAAGTTTAAAGCTAGTTGCATCTAAAGCAGATGGCACGTTAGCTGTATAAATAGAGTTATTAGGATAATATGTAAACACTTTATTTCTTATAAAATCATAACTAATTCTTCTTGAGTAATCGTACAAATCTTGATTGTACGCAGCATGTGGAGCACCACTTTCTGTTTTCAAAGTACTATAAATAATATTTTCTACTTCGTTTTGTGAATAAAAACCTAATTGAGCTAACACCACATCATTTATTTCTTGGCTTTTAGTTAATACTAACATAAGTTCATTTGATTTAGTAGCTACAACGCCATCAAGCAATTCATATTGTTGTAATATGTAATTTTCATTAGCAGGAGCTTGTTGGAAGCCATTAGTTTCTGATATCATTAAATTAGAATACTGAGCATAATCTGTTTGGTTCATAACGTGCTGATAAAGGTCTGCTACTGCAGATAATGCTAATTTTCTAGCGTTATCGCTTGTTAAATCATAAGTTCCATCAACATTAATTTTTTCATGGAAATCTGTAAAAATATTGTTAGATACATCAATACCAAAATCTTGATAAACTGCTGCTACATAGTCACTTGGTAAACTCATAATATAATCTACATATTCTTGAGTAATATTATTATTAATAGCGCTTCCTGCATAATTTTGAGCCATATATGCTAATCTCTCAATAGTTGAGTTAACATTAACTTTACCGTCTTCGATAACTAATGTTTTTCTTTGTTCGCTAGGACCCATATTGCCTAGTAAACTTGAGATATCAGAACCTTGTTCATTTATTTGAACTGGATTTCCACTTAACATATCATCTTGCATATTAGTAATATAACTTCTAACTCCGTACGATACAGCTAAAACTAATGATACACCGATAATTCCAATACTTGATGCTATAGCCGTTAATATAGTACGACGTTTTTTAGATAATAGATTTTTTAAACTTAAAAAGAAAGCAGTGCTAAATGACATTTTAGCTTTTTCTTTTTTAACTTTCTCAGCATCAAAACCATTATCTCTAACTTCTTTTTCTTCAGCATCTAAAGGATATGGATTAGAATCTTTAAGAATTAAGCCATCTAGCATATCAACTATTCTTGTTGAATATTCTTCTGCTAATTCTCTATTGTGAGTAACCATTATTACTAATCTTTCTTTAGCTATTTCTTTAATTATATTCATAATTTGGTTAGAATTTTCAGTATCTAGTGCTCCTGTAGGCTCATCTGCTAAAAGTATTTCAGGATCATTAACTAAACTTCTTGCTATAGCAACCCTTTGACATTGACCTCCTGATAACTCAGTAGGTTTTTTAGAGTATTGGTCACTAAGTCCTACTTTATCAAGAGCTTCTTTAGCTTTTTTAACTCTAACTTCTTTTTTTAATCCAGATATCGAAAGTGCTAATTCTACATTAGATAATACAGTTTGATGAGGAATCAAATTGTAACTTTGAAAAATGAAACCAATTCTATGGTTTCTATATACATCCCAATCTCTATCTTTAAATTCTTTAGTAGAAATACCACCTATATATAAATCACCAGTAGTATACTTGTCTAAACCACCTATAATATTTAAAAGAGTGGTTTTTCCACATCCTGAAGGACCTAGTATAGATACTAGTTCATTTTTTCTAAAAGCTAAACTGACACCTTTTAGAGCTTCAACTTTGTAATCTGCAATTTTATAATCTTTTGTAATCTTTTTTAACCTAAGCATACATTTACCACCAACCTTATATGTAATGTTTTAATTATATAATAAATTTGTTGAGTTGTCAACAAAAAATACTTTTAATTAATATTTATATTATATACCATTTATTAAAAACATTTTAAATAATGCATAATCAAATAAAATGAAAACGTTTGTAATTGCTTATTATTACTTTTAAGTAATAATATTGTTATATAATATATATGAAAAGAGGTAATTAATATGGATAAAATTATAATTGCAGGTGGGTGTTTTTGGGGAGTAGAAGCGTATTATAAACAGTTAATAGGAGTTATTAGTACTAAATGTGTATATGCAGATGGAAATAAGGCTAATCCGACATACGAAGAACTAAAATCACATAAAGTAACCCATAGCGAGGGTGTAATGATTGAATATGATGTAAATTACATAAATCTGTTACAATTACTGAAACATTTTCTAAGATTTGTTGATCCTTTTAGCTTAAACAAACAAGGATCTGACACAGGAATCCAATACAGAAGCGCAGTTTACCTGTTTACAGAAAATGATTATGAAACTACAGTTATGTTTCTTAAAAGTTATTTTAAAGAAAAATATAATGATGTTAAAATAGAAGTTAAAGTTAATGTTAACTATTATGACGCAGAAGAATACCATCAAGGCTACTTAGATAAAAACAAAAATGGATATTGTCACATCAATTTTGATGTGATTAAAGATAGTGAAAAGAAAAGTTAAAAATATTACCTAGACATTATTTCAATTATTTTTTTATAAAATTCTAATATATCATTGTAAGTAATTACTTTGTTAGAATTACTACTAATTCTTTTTTTAATAAGTTCATACTCTTTAGAAGGTTTTTTAGAGAATATTTTTAATATTCCTTTTTTTGGTTTATTACTAGCAGGAACTATTTTCTTTAAATGTGAGTACATACTTTTATCTACTGCTACAATTGATTGATAATCATCTCTATTTAGCCTTTTGAATAAATCTCTTATACAAGCTTCCCCATATCCTAATAAAGAGGGTTTTGAGTTAGCATTAATATCATCCAATACTACTATTTTAATGTATTCTCTTAATACACGGTAACTACTAATACTAGATTCTTTTTTTAAATAATAAAATAATGGATTATATAATATATATCCTTTTTTTACTATTTCTTTTAAAACATAAGCGTATACTCCACTTTCGTGATTACTATTAGGTTTGATTACTAAAGTAACTCCTCTTTTTTTAGCTTCTGCATAGTATTTGTTAAGAACAGTAGTTAATAGTTCTTTTTCTTTAACTACATCGTTAAATAAAGGAATATTGAATGCTAAACAATCAATATTTAGGATTTTCAAATAATCTAAAGTTTTAACAAAAAGAGGAAAAATAGTATTTTCTTTTATAGTATCGTTGATATTATACTCTTCTAAAGTTAAATCATAGTAAGCTATTTTAGCTTTACTTTTTTTAATTTGAGAAGAGAATTCTTCTATCTCTTTACTTACAAAACTAAAAAGTTGTTTAGAACCTATACTTCTTAAAACTAAATATTGTAAACTATTTTGGGATAAACAGTTTAACTGCTCATTTAAAGTTGTATTGTCTTCAAAATCTAAATAATAACTACTAAGTATTTTCATTTTGGTAAGCCTCCTAAATTAATATAATGCATAATAATGCTACCAGCTACACTTACATTCAAACTTTCAACATAGTTTGTTTTAATACATACTAAAGAATCACATATTTCTTTTACTTCAGTACTTAATCCTAAACCTTCAGAACCTAATACTAAACATACTTTATTTATAGGAGTAACTGCAGTGTTATTGCTATGTGCATCAGCACCAACAATAATATAACCTTCTTTTCTTTTTTCATTCAAATAAGAAACTAAATCGCACCTTGTTAAAGATAAATAGAAAATAGCACCTTTTGATACTCTCACTGTTTTTGTGTTATAGTAATCTGCAGTGTTATTATCACACACTATTTTTTCAAAACCAAATGCTGCAGCACTCCTTAATAAAGAACCAACGTTAGTTGGGTCTCCAACTCCGTTTAAAACTAATATTTTAGGACAATCTATATTCTTTGTATCTTTTTTTACAATAGCTCCTCTTGTAAATGAAGTTCCTTCCTGCAAAGAAAGCATTAGTTTATCACTTAAAAATATAGAATCTTCATTTTCACAATTTAGATATTTAACTATTAACTGATTTTTTTTAGCTTCTAAAATTAAATCATCACCAAATATCAAATAAAGATTTTTAATATCCCTATATTTTTTTTGATTTAACTTTTGTAAATCTTTATATGTTTCATTAGAGGCTGAGTTAATTTGCATTATAATAATCCTTGTTTTCTAAGTTCCTCAAATGCTTCTAGAAAAGTTAATCCATATTCTGAAATTTTAAAAGAAGTAGAAGGGGTTATAGTTATATGTTTAATATTTCTTAATACATCTGCTATTAAAGTATTGTAATCAAACTTGCTTTCTTCTTCAAGAGAGTTTTTGATATCTGGTTTTGTTGCAGGATGGGTAGGTACGTAGATAGAACAACAGTCATTAAAAGGTCTAATAGATATATCATATGTTTTTATATTTCTTGATATTTTCATAATATCTTGTTTATCATACGTTAACAATGGTCTTAATATAAGCGTATTACTAACAGAAGATATAGTATTCATACTTTGTAATGTCTGACTAGCTACTTGACCTAATGATTCTCCATTAATAATACATAATATATCATTTTTTATACAATAGACCGAAGCTATTCTATACATCATACGTCTTAAAATAGTAATAATATATGAATCTTTAACATTTTCTAATATAGCACTGTGAAGATTAGAAATAGGAACAATATTAAGTTTAATTTTTTCATTAAATGTATATTTAGATATTACTTTAGCTAAATCTATAACTTTGTCTATTGATTCAAGAGGGGTAAGTGGACTAGATTCAAAATGAAACAATTCTATATCCATTCCTTGTTTTAATGACAAAAAAGAACATACTGGTGAATCAATTCCACCTGATAACATAACTAATCCTTTACCAGAACTTTTAGAAGGAAAACCTCCTAATCCTTGGAAAGAATCAAAATAATAATAAATAAAATCATTTCTTATTTCATATGTTAAAGTAAGGAGTGGGTTATGAACATCTACATGTAGTTTAGAATTTAAATTACTTAATATAATAGGTGCTATTGTTCTACTAAACTCTAAACTAGTTAAATAAAACTCTTTATTACTTCTTTTTGATTCTATTTTAAAAGTAGTAGGTTTATCTATTTTTTCTTGTAATACCTTAACTGTATCAGAAGCACAAATATTGATATCTAAACTAGTTTGATAAACTTTACTATATGAATGGATTCCTGGTATCTCTTGTAAAGCATTTACTACAAAATCGCTATCCTTTTCATCGTAATGGATAAAAAATCTATCGTGATGTCTCTCTATAGTTGCGCTTGTATTGCGTAACTTGTTATAAATGTTATCATATAATAAATTTATAAAAAATTTTATATTTTTTCCTTTTAATACTAACTCACCAAATCTTACTAATATAATATGTTTCATATAATTATTATACAATAAAAGCATAAATATTATACAATTGTATGATATTTATGCTTTTATTTCATTTTTTATTATAAAATTAAAAATCTACATAGACAGGCAAAGTACTAACACATATAGAATAAATTGTTAAATCATTAGATAAAAATTCTAAAAGTTCTTTTTCTTGATAAAAATCACTTAACTTTTTATAGTAAAATACTAAATCGTTAGAGAAATGACTTATACTAATATCATAATATTTTTTAATTGTGTGAGTTTTTAAAAAATAAGAAGATGAAGCAATGTAATATTTTCTTATTTCTTCTCTGTTTCCTGTTTCTCCTAAGTAATCATTTATAGGAGCGTATCCTAGGTATACAACTGTAACAGCTCTTTGTAAGGAATTAGGGATTGTTTTATCTTGAGAGCCATTTAAAACACTATAATCACCTTCATAATATATTTTAGACAAATCGTAATTAGGTATTGTATTAGCATTAAGTGAGGAAATACTAATTGTAATTAAGGTAAAGCTGATAATAAGTAAACATAGTAATCTTTTCATTTATTTTTTCTCCTTATTTTTAATAATAATATACTGACTTTCCTGAGGTAGGATACAAAGTGTTTTTAATACCTAGAGATATTTGTGTGATATTTTTGTTGCTTACAGATACAAGAAAATGTGAAGTAATAATATCCATATTTGCTAATCCAACTACTACATCAAAACTACTTGTAACTAGTAAAATTATTTCATTATTTTTTATTTTATAGCCAGCCACCTCGGGTTTACCATCGGAACTTGAATAAAAATAAACAATATCTAGGACTATATTACCCCTATTAAATTCACTTTCAATCAAATTAAAATCATAGTCTTCATAATATTCTATATCTTTTATTTCTTGTAAGTTTGTATATATTTTACCAACAGACATATTATATCTAGTATCAAAAGTTCTTAAATTAAATGAATTCTCCTTTTTAACCATTTCATTAGTAGCTAAATTTAAAACAACACTTTTGTTATCACAACCTAATAAAACAACTGCACTAAACAATAATATTAACAATAAAATCTTTTTCATAGTAACTCCTTTTTATATATTTCATATATTATAATTATATATTTATAAAGTAGTATTAGTCAACCATTTTTTGATAAGTTGCATATTAGGAGTATGAAATACATATTTTTAAAATAAATTATAAATTTTGTTTTAGTAATAATTGTATACTTGTAGTTTTTACTAGTCAAATAAAATATCTTAGATAAGTAAAAAATATAAACAAAAAAAGTGCTGTTTTTTTACAATCAATTATATATAAAGAAATGCTAGTAAAATCAAAATGGTAACTATTCACCATTAAAAAAGTAACTTCTAATAGTTACAATCATAAAAATACTGGTTGGTTTTTGCTAGTCGGTTATGAATCTATCATTTAGTCTTTTTTGTTGGAGGTTTAGGAAGGAGTTGAGTGAATGTTCTG
>JAITXV010000088.1 GCA_031284605.1 Acholeplasmatales bacterium
TTAGATTTTAAAGAAGGCGGTTTTGAAAATAGTAGGGATATATTTTTACCACTTTTAAAGGCTAAAGAACATATAGTTATATCTATTTGTTATAGTGGAAGTAAAAGTTTTTCATCATACGGGCTACGTCTCGGTGCTTTAATAATTTTAGGTAAAAATGAAGAATTAATTAATAAAACTATCGATGAACAAAAAATATATGCACGTTCTTCTTGGAGTAACCCTCCTAGTGTTGGGTTAAATCTTTTTAACTATTTAATGAGTGATGAATCTTTATATTCAAATTATGTTAATAGTCTAAAACAACAAATTAAGGTTTTAGAACAAAGAGCATCAATTTTTATCTCCGAAGCACGCAATTGTGACCTAAAAATATTACCTTATAAAGCTGGTTTCTTTATAACTGTTCTATCTAAAAATTCAGAAAATGACTATGAGGAATTAATTAAAAACGGAATATGGGTGGTACCTATAAATAATGCTCTAAGAATATCTATTGCAGGTATTTCAACATCTAAAGTAATAGGTCTAGCTAAAAAAATAAAAGATATCATTTTATAGTAAAAAAACTATAAAAAGGTCATATTTCTACTAAATTTGTAAAAATTGAGTTATAATTATATAAAGCGTTATTATTTAAGGACAAGATTTTGTTTTAAAACGTTAGAGATATAGCATATGGTGAAAGCTATAATTAACAAAATTACTACCTTGAAGAGCGGTCTAATAAGACACGGGATATCTTACGTTACAAGATAATAAAGAGGCTAATACTAAAAATATTACGCAACTAGGGTGGTACCGCGTTATTTATATAAAAAATATAAAAAGCGTCCTTAGATAACTGATTTATCTATGGTGCTTTTTTTAAGGAGAAGAAAAAAATGATTAATTTTAAAGAAAATGAACAATTAAATATGCTTAACCATTCATGCGCACACGTTTTAGCACAAGCTGTGAAAAGGTTATTTCCAAATGCTAAATTTTGGGTTGGTCCAGTTATCGATACTGGTTTTTATTATGATATAGATTTACAAGATTATAGCATTAAAGAGGAAGATTTAGAAAAAATCGAATCTCAAATGAAAAAAATATCTAAAGAAGCTAAATACATAACTAGAATAGAGTTAACTAAGGCACAAGCTTTAGAATTATTTAGTGAAGATAATTATAAATTAGATTTAATTAATAATTTACCAGAAAATGAAATAATTAGTGCCTACAAGCAAGGCGAATTTATCGATCTTTGTAGAGGTCCTCACGTATCAAGCACTAAAGAAATAAAATATTTTAAATTAATTAAATTTAGTGGTGCATATTACAAAGGTGACTCATCTTTACAAGTTTTACAACGAATATACGGAGTATGTTTCCCTACTGAAGAAGAACTAAATGAATATTTACAAAACTTAGAAGAGGCTAAACTTAGAGACCATAGAAAAATAGGGAAAGACTTAAATCTTTTTATGACTCACGAACTAGTAGGAAGTGGTTTCCCTTTATTTTTACCTGCTGGTGCTAATATTAGAAATAAATTAGAAAGATATATCAAAGATAAAGAAGAAAAATTAGGGTATTTGCATGTTTACACTCCTAGCATAGCTACTGTTAATTTATATAAAACAAGTGGACATTGGGATCATTATAAAGATAATATGTTTCCTGTAATGAAAATGGATAATGAAGAATTAGTATTAAGACCAATGAACTGCCCCCATCATATGTTAATATATAAAAATAGTCTTCATAGTTATAGAGATTTACCACTTCGTATTGGAGAGTTAGCTCACGATTTTAGATATGAAGCAAGTGGTGCTGTAGCGGGTATTGAAAGAGTAAGACAAATGTGTCAAAACGATGCACACCTTTTTGTAAGACCCGATCAAATTAAAGAAGAATTCAAAAATGTAGTAAAATTAATTTTAGAAGTATATAAAGACTTTAATATTAAAGACTATGAATTTAGATTATCTTTAAGAGATGAATTAGACAAAGAAAAATATTTTCCAGATGATACTATGTGGAACAACGCAGAAAGTGAACTTAGAGAAGTTTTAAATGAAATAAAAAGTGAATTTAATATAAATTACTTTGAAGCTAAAGGTGAAGCCGCTTTTTATGGTCCTAAATTAGATGTTCAAGTAAAAACTGCAATAGGTCATGAATTAACAGTTTCTACTTGTCAATTAGATTTCCTATTACCCCAAAGATTTGATTTAACGTATGTAGATCAATTTAATACTAAAGTTCGTCCTGTAGTTTTACATAGAGCAATATTAGGTAGTTTTGAAAGATTTATGGCTTTCATTATTGAAGAATATAAAGGAGCATTTCCTTTATGGTTAAGTCCAAATCAAATTTCAATAGTACCAGTTCATACCTCTTCTCATTTAAAATATGCTTTAAAAGTTAAAGAAAAGTTAACCGCTCTTAATTTGAGTGTAAATCTAGATGATAGGAATGAAAAATTTAATTATAGATTGCGTGATTCTCAAATAACTAAAACTCCTATAACTTTAGTAATAGGAGATGCAGAAGTTGCTTCTAAAACATTAAATATTAGAGAATATGGAAGTTTAGAAACTAAAATTATGCCTCTAAATGAATTTTTAAAATATGTTAAAAAAAGAATAGATGAAAAAAGATGATTAATAAAACTCCAGAAAGACAAAACGGATTACGTACCTACAATAGAATAATAAAAACTGCTAAAACTCTTTTTTCTAAAAAGGGTTATCACGGTACTAGTATCAATGAAATAATTTCTAAAAGTAAAATTGCTACTGGGAGTTTTTATCAGTATTTTGGTTCTAAAAGAGATCTTTATGATTATTTAGTAAAAGATTATAGGTATAGAATATTTCATACTATCAATGAAAAAATAAAAGGTTTAACTAAAAGGTATGATATTGAATACGAAGGTATAAAAGCATATTTAGAATTTGTTATAAAAGATAAGTTAGCATACCAAATTATTTGGGAATCATTATTTGTAGATAACACTTATTTTTATGATTATTACGAAAGCTTTGCGAAAAGTTATGCAGAACAGCTTATAAAAAGTAATGAAATAAGAGAAGGTTTAAATATAGAAGTTTTATCATATTGCTTAATTGGGATATCTAACTTCGTTGGTATCCAAATTTTATCTAAACCTAATATCCTAGCTGAAGATGTAGATATGTATGTTAAAGCTATTTTAGATATTTTATCTACAGGAATTTTTAAAGCATCTTTATGATAAAAAATGCTAAATATAATATAGATAATTATGAGCAATTTCTAGAAATACTTTTGTCTTTAAAAAATGAAAAAAAAGCAGCTTTTGATAAAAAAATAATTTTTACTGAAAAAATACATATAGGATTATCGTCTGCACAAATAAAACAAATAGTTAAAAGTATTAGTATTTCTAATATTCAAAATATGTTACCATTTTTCAAACATATATATTATGAAGAAACTATTATTTATTTTATTTTGATATCTAGACTAGAAGATTTAGAATTACTTTGTGAAAATATAGACGCTCACGCCTCTAGTTGGGCTGATACCGATTGTATTAACACAAGTTTTATAAAAAAAGACTTAAACAACAATTACTTATTATTAACAAGTAAACTATCAAATACCAAAGAATACCTAAGCAGATTTATCATAGTAACTTTTATGAATAATTATATTGATACACCCTATATTGAAAATATAACTGATATATTAAGTAATTTTAATAGCGAATTTTACTATGTTAATATGGCTAGTAGTTGGTTTATTTGTGAGTTATTTATAAAAAAGAGAGAATACGCGCTAAAGTTATTTGAATGTAATACTTTATCTAAATTCACTATAAATAAAGCTGTATCTAAAATTAATGATTCTTACAGAGTATCAAAAGCTGACAAAGATATGGTAAAACAATTTAAAAAATAGTTTTATTTTAAACTATTTTTTATTAAAGTTAAACAATCATCTATTAAACAAGGATTGTCATATTCAAAAACATTAATATCAAATTTATTTTTGAAAAATGTTTTTTGTTTTTTTGATAATGCTAAACTACTTTTTATTATCAATTCTTTAGCTTCTTCTAAAGTTATTTCATTTTTTAAATATGAGTTAATTTCTTTAT
>JAITXV010000012.1 GCA_031284605.1 Acholeplasmatales bacterium
CTTCTTTGTTTTTTTGAAATCAAGTTTGTTTATAAATAAATTTAGTTCTTTTGCTGCTTCATCTATTTTAGATGAACCAACCTTTATTTGTATTGCACCCCGCCTTCCATCACGAAGAAGAACTATAGCGTCTATGTCAAGGTTTGTATGATCTCCATAATAAAAAACTTGTCCACCAATTTTTTCAGTTAAAATTCTTAATTCTTTTATACATAGTGATTCAAATAAAAATCCGTAGTACTTTAAGTTATTAATTAAGTTATTAGTATTTAATTGTAAAACTCCAACCGCAATAGATGGATCTATAAAATTACGTTTTGGTGATGTAGTTAATTTAGTTTTACTCCTGATATGAGGATTCCAAGCTTTAACATCTTCTACAACAAAAAAATTTTTAATTTTTCATAATAATTATAAATAGTCCTTTCGGTTAGAGAGACTGTGGTAGAAACAACCTCATTTATAATTTTTTTAAAAGAAACTTTAGTCATTATATTTCTAGCAATAGAAGATAGCAAATTATAATTAATTTGATTTTTCAAGTGAACACCTTTTTTGCTTGAAATATTAAGACTATATAGTTCTTCAACTATTTTGTATGTAGCACTAAGTGCGTCATCTTTTTCTAAATATCTTGAAGATGGCCATCCACCTCTCTTATAATTGTCATATAATCATTTAAAGTTAAATCACATTTAGATTGCGAAATGGATTCTCCATCAAATAATTTTGATATTGAAATATTAGTTGCACAATACTTTGATTCATAAAGTGAAAGGGTACGCATAGTAATACGAGCAATTCTACCGGCACCTGAGTGCATAGTTTTAATATGATGAGATTGTGATGAGCCAGTCAAAATAAAACATCCTTTTTGGTTTAATCTATCAACTTCATATCGTATAGAATCCCAAATAATTGGATATTCGGTCCATTCGTCTAATAAAAGTGGAAATGTTGAATTTAATAACAACAAAGAAGGATTTTCATCGATAAGGCTGCTAATTCTTTTCCTATCATTAGGGTTTTGGAAGTAAATTTGTGAGGCGGAATGAATCCTACATGTGGTTGTTTTACCACAAAATTTAGGGTCTTCAACTAAAACAGCACCAAATATTTTTAGTTATGATTTAATTTTGTAATCAAGTAGTCTATCAATATAATTCGTTTTTCTTAAAATCATATAGTTATTTTTCTTAAAATCATATATTAGTATGAAAAATGCATAGTAAGCACCAAATACTGCTTAGAAAAAATGCTACAAATGCACTTTTTTAAGGAAAATAATAAGAATATATTAATACTATTTTTTTTTCAACTATTAAAGATTATAGTAATTTAGGCAACAAGCACGGATGTTAATTATGTTATTATAGAAATATAAGAATAAAGGAATTTAGATATTTTAGGTAGTTTTAATAAATAACTTTTTAGTTGTAGTTCAATATAAAAAATCTATTACAACTATTAGTATAATTGAAGTGTTTTTTTCACTTAAATAAATAAAATATCATATAATATTATTGATATATTTAAGCTAAAGTGAAAAAATCATAAATAGGAGGGATATTATGCTAATTAATTTTAAAGTAAAGAATTTTATGTCATTTAAAGATTTACAAGAATTATCGATGGTTACTGGCAAGGTTAGAAGAAAAGATGAGAGAACTTACAAATATAAAAATTTCAGTTTATTGAAGTTTAGTACTATATTTGGAGCTAATGCATCTGGAAAAAGTAACTTTGTTAATGCGCTTAATATAATGCGTTCCATAATAATAGAAGAAATGCCAACAACAATTAAGCAGTATTACTACAATTTAGATGACGAATCAAAATTTACTAATACTTATTTTGAGACTGAACTCCTAATTAAAGATAAATGTTACTCATATGGTTTTGAAGTTAATTTTTTAAATAATGAGATTGTAGAAGAATGGCTCTTAGAATTGATTGGTGATAAAGTTGATATAATATTTGAAAGAAGTTTACCCAAAAACTATATTGAAATAAAAAGAAAATTTAGTAAAGAAATTTCTCAAAAACTAAATGTTTATATAGCAGATGCAAAAAGAGATAGGTCTTTATTATTTTTATCTTTTTTTGAATACTACTAAAGAAAGCTTGTATGAAACTGATGAAGCAATAATTTTTAAAGATGTATACAAGTGGTTTCTAAATGATATTCAAATTATTATGCCAAATGACTGTTACTATGAACACATACTTTTATATGGAAAAGATAAAATAGATAAAATCCCTTCATTACTTAATACATTGGAATTGAAATTAAAAACTTAACATATGTAAACGTAGATATAAGCGATGTTAAAGTACCTAAAAAAATAATCGAAAAAGTTATAAATTCATTTTGGATAAATAATAAAACCAATATTTCTTCTAATTCCAATTTAGTCTTATTAAAAGGTGAAAATAACACGCTATGGGTTATTAAGATGAATGATAAAAAAGATATAATAGCACAAACGGTTTTATTACTTCACGAAACTGCTAATAATAAAACTGCCTCACTAGAGTTTGAATCAGACGGGACGATGCGAATTATAAAGCTTTTAGAAATATTATTAAACGAAAATTCAGAAAATATATATTTGCTTGATGAATTAGATAGATGCTTACATCCACAGTTAACGCTCAAGTTTGTACAATTATTTTTAGAAAAATGTGGAAATAATATGAATAAGAATCAGTTAATTGTTACCTCTAATGCATCTATTCTTCTAGACCTAAATGTTTTAAGAAGGGATGAAATTTGGTTTACTGAAAAAAAGAATGGTGAATCAATAATATATTCACTAGAAAGATATAATGAACGTTTTGACAAGAAAGTAGACAAAGCATATTTAGATGGAAGATATGGAGGCGTTCCTGTGTTTGAACCATATTTGCCTAACACTCAAAAAAACAAATAAGAATCACTAATAAAAAATATCTAACGTTAACAAAAAATAAATGATAATAATATCATTTATTTTTTAATTAATACCTCTTTCAATAGAGTATACACCTTGTATCTTTTTTAAATTTGCGAATAGAACTTCTAGCACTGTAGCATTTAAAATAGTAGCTTTAATTTTAATAACCATCTCTAGTGTACTAGTATTGTGTGAATTAAATTCAGCTATTTGAACATTTGATGCATTAATAGCAGTAATAACATCTGTTAATATTAAATTTCTAGATTCACAGATGATTTTTAGCCAACACGGATACTTTCTTGTAATATCAGTTGCCCATAAAGCTTCAATATATCTTTTTTTATCCAAATTTAATAAATTTTTACAAAATCCAGCATGAACTACTATACCTTGACCTTTAGTGATATAACCTGTAATAGAATCCCCAGGAACCGGGTTACAACAACTTGCTAATTTAATTAAAGGATTTTGTAAACCTTCTATAACTATACCTGTATCTGACTGACTAATAAGTATCCTAGAAGTTTTTTCCATTTGTTTATTCAAAAAGAATTCTTTATCTAAAGTGGTACCATATAGCAAACTAGTAGCTGTTTTAGGACTTACAACTCCTTTGCCTATTTCAAAATATAGTTCACTCAAAGTTTGAATATTTGTTTTTACAAACGCTTTTTTAATTTTATCATCTGTTGGAATTTCTGTAATTTTAGCACTCGATAATTCATCTAACAATAGTTTTTTACCTTCTAAAATTATTGAATCCATATTTTGTTGATTTAAAAATGTCTTTATCTTATGTTTAGCGCTAGCTGTTTTAGCCATCTTAATCCAATCTTCAGATGGACCAACGCTATTTTTATTAGTTTTAACATTTACAATATCACCAGTTTTTAATTCATAATCTAAAGTAACTATCTTGTTATTAACTATAGCTCCTACCATTTTATGACCTATGTCAGTATGAATTTTATATGCAAAATCAATTGGAGTAGAACCTTTAGATAACTCTATAATAAGACCTTTAGGAGTGTAAACATATACATTAGCGTCTAAGATATCTTGTTTAATAGCGTCAACATATTCCTTACTAGTTTCATCTTTGGTTTCTTCATCTTCGCTCATCTTTAGAAGATCGGCGTACCAATGAAGTGCTTTAGCTATTTCAAATTGTTCTTTTTCTTTAGAATATTCAATACTTTCTTTATAAGCCCAATGAGCTGCTATACCATTTTCAGCTACTAAATCCATTGTTTGAGTTCTTATTTGAACTTCAAACAAGGTTTCATCATTAGATAAAACTGTAGTGTGAAGTGATTGATAAAGATTTGGTTTAGGTACAGCTATATAGTCTTTAAATCTTTTAGGTATTGGTTTAAAGTTAGCGTGGATAATTCCCAAAGCGTGATAACACTCTTCAACTTCTTTTTTTTCATCTTCTCTTGAAGTTATAATAATTCTTATAGCTAGTAAATCATATATATCCTCAAACTCTTTATTATTCACTACCATTTTTTTATAAATAGAGTATATATTTTTAATTCTTCCTTTTATTTCAAAACCTCTAATGTTGTTTTCAAATAATAATATTTTTATTTTCTTAATAATATTAGTAATATTAATGTCTCTTGTCTTTTTAGTAGATAATACTAATTTAGCTATCTTTTGGTACATTTCAGGGTTAGTATATTTCAAGCTTATATCTTCTAATTCAGCTTTGATTCTAAATATACCTAATTTATGAGCTAAAGGAGCATATATATCTAGGGTTTCTTTAGATATACGAACTTGTTTTTCAGGCGCCATAAATTCAAGAGTACGCATATTGTGTAATCTATCTGCTATTTTAATAACGACTACCCTAATGTCTTTAGCCATAGCTAAAAGCATTTTTTGATGATTGTCATTTTGTGAATCATTAGTATAAGATATTTTACCTATCTTAGTTACTCCGTCAATTAAAACTGCGATATCATCATTAAATTCTTTTCTAATATCTGCTAATGTTACATTAGTGTCTTCTACTGTGTCATGAAGAAGAGCAGCACAAATAGTATTAGGACCAGTTTTTAGGTCTGCTAATATAGCAGCTACTGCAACAGGATGAATGATATAAGGTTCACCTGATTTACGATATTGACCTTCGTGAGCTTTTTGTGAATAATAAAAAGCTTTAGTAATTAAAGCTATGTCACTTTCTTTTGAGATATATTCTTTTATTTTTGATATTAACTTATCTAGTAAATCGGTGGTGTTCATATATTAATATTTTAATAATGATAATACGTTATATCCTTCTAGTTTTTCTTTTCCTTTTAAGGCTTTTAGTTCTATTAAAAATGCAAGTCCTACTACAACTCCGCCTATACTTTCTACTAAGTCACAAGTAGCTTTAGTTGTACCACCAGTAGCTAACAAGTCATCTATTATTAAAACTCTTTGTCCTTTTTTTAATGCATCAGCATGCATAGATAAAACGTTACTACCATATTCTAAATCATAACTAGTAGAAACAGTTTCTCTTGGTAATTTACCTGGTTTTCTAATAGGAACAAAACCTACTTTTAATTTGTAAGCTACTGGGCAACCAAAAATAAAACCTCTAGCCTCAGGCCCAACAATCACATCAACTCCGCCTAGTTGTTTTGCGAATTTAACCATTTTATCTACAGAATACTTAAAAGCTTCACCGTCTTGCATTAAGGGTGTTATGTCTCTAAATAATATGCCTTCTTTTGGAAAATCTTTTACATTTTTTATATAATCTTTTAATTTCATAATATTACCTCACAAATAATATATATATAATCATACCATATTTTAATGATTTTTTGGTATTTCTCTAATGTTTTTAACAATTTATCCAAAAAATATCTATATTTTAAGTAAAAATGGGATAAAAATAATATAATATATAGAAAGGAAATGAAAATTATGAGATATGCATATGACGTTAAAGAAATGAATGAGGAACAATTAAGATCATACATACCTAGCGCTAGGGTAAAACAAGCATTACGCTTTGAGTTAACAAAAAAAGAAATGGAAGAGACATTTGCGCTTTCGTATATTGAAAAAGATTATTATTATGATTTTAAAATGATTGAGAATGCTATTTTTTCATATTTGCATAATGAATTAGACCCTGAGTATTTTTATAAATGGGCATCTCTATGTAGAGATGCAATTTGGGGACATGCACTTTTAGTTAAAACTAAATTAAGAAGAATATTATTTATAATTGGGTATATTGTTGAAAAATATGGAAATGGGGTATTGAATGGTTATCCAGAAGTATATAAATTTGGTATAGCAAATGCATCACTTGAAGCAATTCATAATTATAACAATAAATATGAGGATATAGTTAATCCTAAAATGAAAGAAAATGCTTTTTATAAAGAAACAGCTTTAGGACCTCTAAGTGTTGAAATAGAAGATGATAAAGTAGTTAACATTAGTTTTGAAAAAGAAGTAAGAATTAATACTAATATTAATATTTTTTCAGACGATGCATTTGTAGAAATAGATGAGTATTTACAAGGTAAAAGAAAAAAATTTACATTCCCTTATACTTTAAAAGGAACTGCTTTTCAATTAAATGTTTGGAAATGTATTTTAGATATTCCGTACGGAGAAACTAAAACTTATAAAGAAATAGCCCAAGAAGTTGATAATGTGAATGCTTATAGAGCGGTTGCGAATGCATGCAATGCTAATAAGTTAGCTTTAGTAATACCTTGTCACAGGGTAGTTGGTAGTAATAATAAAATGGGCGGGTACAAATACGGAATCCAACTAAAACAGAAATTACTAGAAATGGAAAAAAATAATAAATAACTAAAAAGAGCCTATAACTTTATAGGCTCTTTTTTAATTTTATAAATTTAAAAATTAAATATGGTGTTATAAATAAGGTTCTGGTTCCCCGTCATTTAAAAACCAAGTACTATTGTAGTAAACAACAAAATTTTGAGTATATCCCCATCCAGCTGGCTTAGTACTAAAATTAGTAAATATAGTAACATCAGAATCACCTAAAAAATAAAAGGCATTTGCATGAATTGTGGTAACACTTGTAGGTATAACTATTTTTTTTAGTTTTATGCAATCTCCAAATACAGCTTGTCCAATATTTGTAATAGATGATGGAATATCTACATGAGCTAATGAACGGCATGAATAAAATGCTGAATTACCTAACTGTGTAAGAGATTCTGGTAAACTAACACTTTTTAAGTAATCGTTTGATGAAAATGCTAAAGAACCAATATGTACTAAATGACTAGGGAATGTGAAACTTGGAAATCTAGTATTATAAAATGCATATTCGTCAATGTATGTAGTAGTATCAGGAATATTTAATTCTACTATATTTGTAATACTACCAAATGCACGATAAGCAAAATTAGTACTTTTTGTTACAGTAACTTTAGTTAGATGAGTTGGTATACCAGTCATTACCCCAGTGTATGCTATACCAAAAATATATCCGTAATGACGGTTATCACCAGTTTCTGCTCTACCTACAAATGGAATAGATAATTCTAAGAGTGAACTACAATTTTGAAAAGCACCAAGACCTATACTAGTTACCGAATTAGGAACTTCTAAAGTAGTTATTAAATTAAGACCAGAAAAAGCATATTGCTCTATAGCATAAACAGAAGATGGTAAGTTTAGATAAGTAATAGATGAATCACCATAAAAAGCATATTCGCGAATTTCCATTACTCCAAAAGCTATATTAAGTTCTATAAGACTAGTACATCCACTAAATGCATATCTTCCAATCTCTAATAGGCTTGGGCCAATATTTACAGAAGTAATACTAGTACAATTTTGAAAAACATTATTTGTTAATCCAATTAATGAAGCAGGTAAATTAACTTGTGTTAGACTAGAGCATCCATAAAATGCATATTCAAATATAACAGTAGTATTTGATGCAAAATTAATATTAACTATATTAGAACAATTATAAAAAGAATAAGCAAATATTGAAGGGTTATTAGTTAAAGTTACAGTGGTTAAAGATGCAGGAATATAATTATTTTGATTTAATGTATCGACTGTACCAAAAATAAAACCAAAGTTAGTATATAAAGGTTCTGATATTTTATCTCCTTCGAAAGGTATTTCTAAAGAAACTAATGAATTACAATTTCTTAAAACTCCGTATCCAATCACTGTAACAGAGGATGGTAAATTTAATTCTTGTAAAGATGTACAAGATTCAAAAGCATAACTGCCAATAGATTGTAAAACACTTCCGATAACAACACTTTCTAAAGCTGTGCAAGATCTAAATGCATTGTCTCCAATAGATACAGTAGAAGGACTAAGAGTAATAGTTTTAATAAAGGAACATTTATTAAATGCATTGTCAGGAACGTTAATTGATGAAGATATTACTACATTTCTAATGCTTGAAGGAACTTTAGTGGTAGTAGGATTATATGAAGAATCTCCAAAAATATATCCAAAAAATGAATTAGATGTAACCGCCGCAGATAAACCTACAAAAGGTATGGTTATATTTACTAAACTATCTAGACCAGTAAATGCACCGGATTCTATTAAAGTTACACTAGATGGAACATAAATAGTGGTAATAGGAAGATGACCGGTAAATGTAGTAGCTAATATTTTAGTAACTGGGTAACCTTCTAAATTAGCAGGCACTTCTATAGATACAAGTCCGCAATCATGATATAAATATATTTCAACTTCATTAGATACTATGTTATATTCAAATGCATAACTATATACTGCATAAACTATTATATTAGCAGTTATATTACTATAGTCAGTACTCCAATTTTTAAAAGAGTAGTATTCACGTGAATTTGGGATAGAAGGTGAAACTGCAGAAGAACCATATTCAATAAGTTGGGTATCTATTACTTCTTCATCATAATCTTTAAAAATTACTTCAAATTTATTTAAAACAGAATTAAATACTGCAATGTAAGATGCTTCGCCTACTACACTAGTAAGTTCTGTTTCCCATCCACTAAATTCATAATGGAATTGCTCAGTACTTGGCTTAGTAGGAGTTTCTCCCTGGTACACTGGTAAAGTGCCATATTCTACTTCTGTATTTTGTAATTGAGTTAAATCATAGTTTTTAAATACTATACTGTAACTTCTTCTTATT
>JAITXV010000028.1 GCA_031284605.1 Acholeplasmatales bacterium
GGTACTTCATTATTGATTGTTGTTGGTGTCGCAATCGAAACAACTCAGCAAATGGAAGCCGATGCATCAAATGGGGAGTATCAAGGTATTTACTAGTATGAATATAATATTAGTTGGTCCTCCAGGAAGCGGAAAAGGTACACAAGCATCTGTATTAAGTGATAGGCTATCTATACCACATATTTCAACTGGCGATATGTTTAGATATCATTTAAAAAATAACACAACACTTGGTTCTGAAGCAAATGTCTATATTAAAAAAGGAGCCCTAGTTCCTGATGTTATTACTAATAATATGGTTAGGGAAAGACTAAGTGAAAATGATGTTCTTAATGGTTTTATACTAGATGGATATCCAAGAAATGTTAATCAAACTTTTTATCTTGATAAAGTATTATCATTGTCTAACAAAAAAATTGATTATATCATCTACATTGATGTAAATGATCAAATAATTATTAATAGAATTAGTGGAAGAAGAGTATGCACAGTTTGTGGTAATATAACTCATATCTCCAAAAATAATACTGAAATTTGTGAAAAATGCGGTGGTACTGTAGTACTTAGAAGTGATGATAAAGAAGAAGTAGTTAAAGATAGACTGACTGTCTATAAAAACGAAACTGAACCTGTCATCCAACACTATTTACACAATAGTGATGTTAATTTGATAAAAGTGGATGGTTCTAAAAGTCCTTCTGTAGTTACAGAAGAAATATTGAAACATCTGCTTGGTAAGTAAGTGGCTGCTATGATAAAAATTAAGTCATTGCGTGAAATTGAGTTGCTTAGAAAATCTGGAGAATTGATATATAAAACTCATCAATTATTAAAAGAATATATTAAGCCTGGAGTATCAACTAAACAACTCGATGAAATCGCAGAAAATTTTATTTTGTCAAGTGGAGCTGTTCCTGGATTTAAAGGGTATAATGATTTTCCTGCTACGCTATGCACTTCTATTAATGAAGTTGTAGTTCACGGCATACCCTCAGCAAAAGAAATTTTGAAATCTGGAGATATAATAAGTATTGATATAGGATGCATATTTAATGGATATTATGGTGATTCTGCTTGGACTTATGCCGTAGGTGAAGTGTCCGAGGATGCTATGCAACTTATGGAAATAACTAAAAAATCTTTATATGAAGCTATTAAAATTGTCAAGCCCGGTATTGCAATAGGTGATATTGGTGCTAAAATAATAGAAGTAGTAAAGCCTTATAAATATGCTATCGTAGAAGATTTTACAGGACATGGTATTGGAACTAATTTACATGAAGATCCAGCAATTCCAAATTTTGGGATTGCAGGTAAAGGTATTAAACTAAAAGAAGGAATGGTGATTTGTATAGAACCTATGATAACAAATGGAAAGAAAAACGTTAGAATTTTAAGAGATAATTGGACTACTGTAACATCTGATAAAAGTCTTGCATGCCACTATGAACATATGGTAGCTGTGACTAAAGATGGGTTTACGATACTGTCTGATGGTTCTACTTCTGGAGCGGGTGCATAAACAATGGCAAAAAGTGATGTAATTGAAGTTGACGCAAAAGTTGTAGACGTGTTACCTAACACGCAGTTTAAGGTTGAGTTAAAAGAAACTGGACATATTATTTTAGCTCACGTATCTGGTAAAATCCGCATGAATAACATACGCATTTTACCTGGCGATAATGTAAAAGTAGAATTATCGCTATATGATTTGTCCAATGGTAGAATAACCTACCGTTACAAGTAAAAAAAGGAGAAATAAAATGAAAGTAAGAGCATCAGTCAAACCAATTTGTGATAAGTGCAAAGTAATTAGAAGAAAGGGAGAAGTGCGTGTTATTTGTGAAAATCCAAGACACAAACAGCGCCAGGGGTAAAGAAATATGCCAAGAATAGCTGGAGTAGATATTCCTACTGAAAAAAGAATAGTAGCAAGTTTAAGATATGTGTATGGAATCGGCGAGCCTACTGCTAAAAAAATCTTAGCAGATTTAGGCATTAGTGAAGACACTAGAACTAAAAATCTTACAGAAGATGAATTAACTAGTATTAGAACTGAAGTTGCAAAATACAAAACAGAAGGTGATTTAAGAAGAGAAGTTTCTTTAAACATTAAGAGACTTATGGAAATTGGCTGTTACAGAGGTATCAGACATAGAAAAGGTTTACCAGTTAGAGGTCAAAACACTAGAAATAATGCAAGGACTAGAAAAGGCAAACCAGTAGCAGTAGCTGGCAAAAAACAAGCTACTAAAGGATAATAGGAGGATATAAAGATGGCACGCAAAAAAACAACAAAACGTAAAGTTAAAAAAAATGTTCCACTTGGTATCGTTCATATTCACTCAACATTTAATAACACAATAGTGACTATTACAGACCAACTAGGTAACGTAGTAAGTTGGTGTTCAAGTGGAGCATTAGGTGTTAAAGGAAGTAAAAAATCAACACCATTCGCTGCACAACAATCTGCAGAAGCTGCATCAAAAGTAGCTGTTGATAATGGTATGTTAAAAGTTGAAGTTAATGTTAAAGGCGTTGGTCCTGGTAGAGAAGCTGCTGTTAGAAGCATAGCTGCTAGTGGCTTAGAAATTACTGCTATAAAAGATGTTACTCCAATTCCGCATAATGGTTGCAGACCACCAAAGCGCAGAAGAGTGTAGTTGAGGTTAATATGAATAATTTGAAATTTAAATTACCACACGTAAATAGCGAAAGAACTAATGAAAATACATATTCTCTAACTTTTGAACCTTTAGATAGAGGCTATGGAGATACACTTGGTAACTCATTAAGAAGAGTATTACTAGCTAGTATTCCTGGAGTAGCAATAGTTGGAGTTGTAATTGAAGGAGTTTCTAATGAATTTTCAACAATTGACGGAGTTACCGAAGATGTAATGGGTATTATTCTTAATTTAAAGAAAGTTATACTTTCAAGCTCTTCAGATGATGAAAATATAGAAGAATCAGTTAGGTTAGTAGCTTATGGACCTAAAAATGTTACTGCAAGTGATTTTGAATTACCTAATAATTTAAAAGCCGTTAATAAAGATTTACATATTGCTACACTTTCTGAAAATGCTAAACTAGATATGACAGTTTTGGTTAAAAAAGGTGTCGGATACGTTAGTGCAAATGAAAATAAGAAGTATAAACAAGGAAGAGATATTGATTTCATAGCAATTGATTCATTGTATTCTCCAATTGTTAGATGCACTTACAAAGTTGATAGTCTAAGAGAAGGTGGAAACAGACTTATATTAGATGTTGAATCAAATGGTTCAATCGACTCTGTTGAAGCAGTATATACTGCAACACAAATGCTAAAAGATTATTACAGTTCATTGAGTAATTCTTTCGATTCAATAAGTAAATCTCCACAAAGCGGTAGCTGGGTAGATGAATTACTTGAAAAAGAAGAAGAGGTTGAGCCAGATGCTAATTTACCAATTGCTAAGTTAAATATACAATTAAGAACTTATAATGCATTAAAGAGAGCTGGTTTAGAAACTGTTGAGAGTATTCTTAATACTCCAGTAGAAGAACTAAGAAAAATTAACAGAATTGGCAATAAAGCTTTTAAGGACATTAGGGGCGCATTGGATGAATTAGGCTATAAATATGCAAGTGATTTTGAATTTGACGATATACCTGATGAAGATGGGGAATAGGAGATAATAATATGGGATATGGTAGATTAAGAAGAAGAAGTGATGCGAGAAAAGCACTTTTAAGAGATTTAGTTACTGATTTAATAATTAATGAAAGAATTATAACTACAGAAGCAAAAGCAAAAGAATTAAAAAAGATTGCTGACAAAATGGTTACGCTTGCTAAAGCTGGGACTTTAGCTGATAGAAGACTAGCTGCTGAAGTTGTTAGATTTGAATTTGTTAAAGAAGGTCAGTATGCTATACAAAAACTGTTCGATGAAATAGGACCGCGTTTTAAAGAAAGAGCTGGTGGATACACTAGAATAATTAAAACTGTTCCTAGAAAAGGTGATGCTGCTCCTATGGCCATCATAGAATTTCTTTAGTTTATTCGTTTAGAATTGACTAAAAGATATATTATTACATATTTTAAACAAAATATAGTATAATATAAAGTGTATTATTAATATTATTCTTAAATAGAGGAGAAAAAAATATGCAGGAATTTTTACAGAAAATATATGATTTTGCTAAAACTATAGTATTTCCAAACGTTGAATGGCTTCAATGGCTTCAATGGTGGATATTAATAGCCGTTATATTAGTTGTTTTAATACTAATACTAGTAATTGTATTGGTATCAGCATCAAAGAAAAGGAATAGAAGCGTTAGTAATAGCGGATATTCGTCAAGAACTTATGGTCCAAAACACTATGATTCTTATCAGGGTAAATACTTTGCGCCTGAAGCAGTTGGTGGATTTTTAATAGTTGATAGTGATTTACTATGGATTGTTGACAAAGATGGTAATACATCTCGTCTTGAAGCTGCTAACGGTGAAACTATCGTTGAAAATGGTGATAAGTTTTATGCTGAAGCCTTAGATTCACTTTCTAAACTTGAAAAACAGAATGGTGTTTGGGTAAAACACGAACAAGAGGTTGTTTCTTATTTAACTCTTGATGTACATTCAAAAGCAGAATTGTGTTATAAAGGCACTGATTACAGAAGATAAAAAAATTACAAGGATAAAAAGGCAGTTTTTTACTGCCTTTTTTATAAACTAATATGAAAAAAAACTATGAATCAATTGAAGACTATTTAGAGAACATCTATATATTGTCAAAGGGCAATAATAAATTACATGCTATAGATATTGCTAATTTAACTGGGTTTTCTAAGCCTAGTATTTCTAGAGCGGTTCATAGACTTTTAAAGGATGAACTTATAACAATAGATGATGATAAACACATACATTTAACAAATAATGGAATTTTAAAAGCAACTAAAATATATGAAAGGCATCTTTTGTTAACAAAAGCGCTTATGTTTATTGGTGTTGATCCACAAACCGCAGAGGGTGATGCATGCAGAATTGAACACGTAATAAGCGACACCACGTTTGATATAATCAAAGACAAATTAAATAAGCTAAAATAAAAGCTTGCTTTTAGCAAGCTTTTATTTTAGCTCTTTCTTAAATTTCTTTTTTATGTTAAAAGTAATATCAATATTATTTATTGCAAGAACAACTTGAGAAGGTAAATAAAAAATCCATGAAATAAATACTGTGTCAGTTAGTTTTGTTAAAATACCAAAACTTATATTTGAACCAGAAACTCCTACAAAAAAATCGCACAATAAAAATAAAAATAGACCAACTATTAAACAAATATTTTTCTTTTTTGTAAACAAAGATAAAATACAAGTGATGCTACAATTAGTAAAATAAACAACTGCTATTGTATTTTCTAAGTTAAGTATTTCTATAAATGAAGATAAAATTATTATAGTACTAGATAATATAATTCTTACTGTAATACTAATGATATTTGTCATTTTTTTAGAATCAATAGCTACTATTATTATGTATAGAAACCCAACAATTGTAAAAAATATCAAACCATTTAATTGGTTATAAAATTCACTCAATGTCAAAAAACAATCCGCAAATACAGTGAAAAACAATGCTAAACTTCCAATCTCGCTACTAATAGTCTTCTTATTACAAACGATTGAAATAAGAAATCCTGTGACCAAAATACTAAAAAGCAGATGGTTATCTATCTTATGCTGTAAAACTATTAACAGAACAAAAATCGTTGTGACATACATTAAATATAGGCATAATAATCCCATTTTTAAAATTTTCATTGTGCTAATCTCCTTTTTATATATATCCCGCTAGTTATAGTACCCCCCATCATAAGAAGCCATGTAATTCCAATAGCTAGTCCTCCATCAAAAAATATTTCTTCTGGTAGCATAATCATCATATTGCTAGTCCCATAAAACACATAGTTTCCGCCACTAAAAAATATTTCGTGAAATACATCAAAGACATATTCCCAACTAAATATTAGCATTATTACTATCACCACTATAGCGCTCAAATAGATTATAGGTGTTACTATTAAAGATTTCGCGAAATTTCTTAAATACAGGTGATTACGTAAGTTTCTGTATAATAAAACTGTTGTTATTATTATACCAATCATTGAAATTAGTAAAACAACTAAAAAGAAAATAAAAAATTGCCTAACATTTTCCATATGCATTATTTCATCATTTTCATAAAACATAATTTTATTTCCATTTTTCATAACTTCAGTCTGTAATGTTTTTTTAGTCAAAGAAAAATAACCAATTAAATTATTTTTAACTTTGTCTAAATCTTTTTGAGATATTTCTAAATTGTCTAATACATCATATTTTTTGAACTCAGTATTGTAAAATGGTGAATTAAAAAAAATAAAATAAATTCCTATCACCAATATTGCATTCATAAGACAAATAGAAAATATTGCGATTAATAATTTGTTTATTGTTTTATTTTTTATCATTATATTTTAGATATTCATTAATTGAGTAAGCAGCTTCCATTCCATCGCAAGCTGCTTTAATAATTTGGTATTGTGGTCCAATACAATCTCCACCAGCATATATTCCTCTAACAGAAGTTGATTTTTTATTATCAACTTTGATAATATTATCATCTATTTCAATTCCCAATTTATATGTAAGTGCTGAATGAAAATTATCTGCTATAAAAAGACAATCTAAAACATATTTATTATTTTTTGTAATAACTGCGTTTAATAATCCATCTTTTACTTCTAAATTTACAATTGGTTCATTAATAATTCTAACATTATTTTTTAAATTGCTTAAATCTTTATTTTTAGTAAATAATAGTATGTCACTAGCAATATTTTCTAAGATACTTAGTTCATGTTTTGCTTGTTCACTATCTCCGTAAATTCCAATTGTCTTGTTTTTGTAAAAGAAACCGTCACAACTTGCACAAAAACTAATACCATTTCCAATTAAATCGTCATTTTTAACAAACGCTGGTTTAGTCCTATTAATTCCCAAACCTAAAAATATACTTTTTGTTAAGTATTCGTTTGATTGAGTAATAACTTTGAAAATATTATTTTCTAATGTTTCTAAGTCTATAAGTTCTTCATAAAAAAAAGGAATTCCTAATTCTTTTAAATGTTTAATATTACTACTAAAAAGATCTTTGCTAGAAATCTTAGATAATCCATACAAATTATCTAAAAATAACTCACTTTTACTTAGAATCCCACCATCTTTAGATAATATTAGCACTTCTTTGTTAAATCTTTTTAGATATGTTGCGCAAGTAGACCCAGAAGGACCAATACCTAGCACGACACAATCGTATATTTTAGGCATTCGCTATTTAACCAATTCAAAAAGCTTATTTTTAGATTGAACACCAACTACCTTTTTTAAAGCTTTTCCATTTTTAAAAATACAAATGCTAGGAATAGTATTAATTCCATACTTTTTAGCAAGCTCCATATTTTTATCGACGTCAACTTTTGCGACTACGATGCTTTCATCTTCAAGTTCATCAGAAAATTCTTCAAAAATCGGACCCATTGTTCTACATGGTCCACACCATGGTGCCCAAAAGTCTACTATAGCTGTTTTAGCACTTAAAACTTCATCAAATATATTATTCTCAATATGAATTAACATTTTATCACCTCTATTTTTATTATTTGTTTATATTATTATACTTTACTAAACCAATAAATGCTATAATAATGACTTATAATGGTATAATTTAAGTGGAGTGAGTAAAAAATGTATATTGAAGTGAAAAATTTATATTATAAATATAATAACACCTATGTATTGAAGAATATAAATTTTTCTATTGAGAAAGGTTCTTGGATTAGCATAATTGGGCATAATGGCAGTGGGAAAAGCACTTTAGCTAAGCTTTTGGTTGGACTTTTGGATATTAAAAAAGGTGAGTGTTATATAAATGACATACAAATATGTGATAAAAATATCCAAGAGATAAGAAAACAAATAGGTATTGTTTTTCAAAATCCTGATAATCAGTTTGTAGGTTCTACAGTAATGCACGATATTGCATTTACCCTAGAAAATTCAAACACACCTAGAGAAGAAATGCTAAAACAAATAGACTTAATTTCTAAAGAACTAGGTATTTCGCATTTATTATCAAAAGAACCTCACAATCTTAGCGGAGGAGAAAAACAAAAAGTAGCAATAGCATCAAGTTTAGTTGCTAAACAAGATATTATTATTTTTGATGAAGCCACATCAATGCTTGATCCGCGAGGCGTATTAGAAATATCTGATTTAATTAAAAAATTAAATAAAGAAAGTAAGAAAACAATTATAACTATTACTCATGATTTAGAATTCGCAAAAGCTTGTGACAAGGTTATTGTGCTTAACAATGGAGAGATAGTTGCTTTTGATACCCCGCAAGCAGTATTTTCTTCCGTAGATCTTCTAAAAAACAATAACTTAGAAATGCCTTATTCATTAGCGTTATATAACAAAGTAAAAGAAAACAATTCTCAAAACGAGAAACTATTAGGAGCATTATGGGAATATTTTTTAAAAATGTAAATTATTCATATAAAGTAGTCAAAACTTCGTATAGTGCTTTAAGTGATATAAACTTACAAATCGAACAAAAAGGTGAATTTATAGCCATTTGTGGGCACACAGGAAGCGGAAAAAGTACACTAGTCCAACATATTAATGGACTTATTTTTCCTACTTCTGGAAGTGTTACTGTAGATAACATAAAATTACCGCTAAAGAGGGGTAAAAAAATACTACCACTAAGAAAAAAAGTTGGTCTTGCATTTCAATTTCCGGAATATCAATTATTTGCAGAAACTGTATATAAAGATATTATTTTCGGGCCTAAGAACTTCAAGATGACTGAAGAGGAAATAAAACAAAACGTAAAATATATAGCATCAAAATTAGGTATAAAAGATATTCTTGAGCGTTTTCCACTAGAACTTTCAGGTGGACAAATGAGAAAAGTAGCGCTAGCTGGTGTACTTGCAAGTAATCCTGATTATATTGTGTTAGATGAACCAACAAGAGGATTAGATCCAAGAGCTAGAGAAGAAATAATGAATTTTTTTAGTGAATTAAATGATAAATTTAATAAAACAATTATTATGATAACTCACGATATGGATGTTGTAAGCCAATATGCAAAAAGAGTTATAGTGCTAAAAGAGGGTAAAATTGTTTTCGATGATATAAAAGAAAACCTATTTGTACATCCTGATTTTAATAATTTTAATCTAGATATCCCTTCTTCAATAAAAATTCTTAAATATTTAGCGAGTAAAGACCTAATAAATTACAAACCCTTATATAAGTTTGAAGAAATTGTTTCTTTTTTAAGCGGAGATAAAAATGAATAATATAGTTTTTGGTCAATATATTAATACAAATTCATGGTTGCACAAAGTAGACCCAAGAATTAAAATAATTTTTATTATTTTAATGATTATTTCTGTTTTTTTAATACCTATCTCTATAAACTTACAGAATATTATTTTATTAGCATCTTTCTTTGTAATAGCCTTTGTATGTGTTATTACCGCTAAAATCCCATTACTAAATATGCTTAAAAGCATGAGAAGCTTAATATTTCTTATGGTATTTACAAGCATTATTCAAATTCTCTCAATTAAAACAGGTACTGTTTTAACTTCTCCTACATTTAATTTGTCCTACTTTTCAATAATAATCACAGTTTCATTGCTAGCTTTATTTTTCATATTTAGTAAATATCTGCGTAATAAATCACTCTTTTTCTATTTGATAATTATTATATTTTTTGTACTTCAGTATTTTTTTAATTACTTAAACATAACTTCCTACACTATCACAATATATAGTGATTCTGTAATTAGGTCATTATTTATAGTCGCTAGAGTTTTCATTGTAATAATTTTTTCAAGTTTACTATCTTACACCACTATGATGACTGATTTAAATTACGGAATATCAAGTTTGTTATACCCACTTTCTAAAATTAAAATAAAAACAGAAAGTTTTTCAATGATGCTTTCACTAGTTTTTAGATTCATACCAACTCTTTTAGAAGAGACTATAAAAATTCTAAAAGCACAAGCATCAAGAGGTGGCGATTTTTCAGAGGCTAATATATTTAAGAAAGTGAAACTCATAATTTCCTTATTAATTCCAATGTTTGTTATTAGTATAAAAAAAGCAGAAGATACAGCAGATGCAATGCTTGTTAGAGGTTATATTATAGGAAATAAAAGAAGCAGAATAGATATTAATAAAATCAAGGCTACAGATATAGTAGTACTAGTTTCATGCATCTTGATTTTTGCTTTTACACTAGTATGCAGGATATTATTTTTATGAGATATTTAGCATACGTTATGTACGATGGATACAATTATGAAGGCTTTCAATATCAAAATGAAGAAACTGCTACAATTGAAAAATCGCTAAAAGAAGCTTTTTTAATATTAACAAAACAAAATATAAAAATATATCCAAGCGGTAGAACAGATAGTAAGGTACATGCTAAAGCACAAACTTTTCATTTTGATTTTAATAATATAACGAATCTTGATACTTTTAAAGAGGGTCTTAATAGAATACTTCCTCTAGATATAAGAATTACAAAAATATTAAAAGTTAACGATACTTTCCATGCTCGCCACTGTGCTAAAATGAAAGAATATCGTTATTATATTTCCAAAAAAGAACCAACACCATTTAATAATCGTTACTGTGCATATGTTGGAGATTTAAATGTATCTGTAATGCAAAAAAGCATTAGTTTGTTTGAGGGTTTGCATGACTTTAAAGCTTTTTCTGTTACATTTAAAAATTCAAAACCAACCACAAAAATCATATATAGTGCTAAAATAAAAGAGACAAGAGATAAAATTGTAATTATTTTTATCGGGAATAGTTTCTTGCGTTATATGGTTAGAAGAATGGTAGGATTATTAATAGAAATTGGAAAACTAAAAAAAGATTCCACTATTATTAATGAAATGTTCCAAAACAAGGAAAATACTATAATCTATAAAACAGCTATTCCTATGGGACTATTTTTACATAAAGTTTATTACAAATAAGGAGATTAGAGGAATGTTTATTACATTTGAAGGCGGAGAAGGAAGCGGAAAAACTACAATTATTAACAATCTACACCAATTTTTATTGTCTCTAGGGCGTGAAGTTGTTTTAACGAGGGAACCAGGAGGAACTAGAATTTCTGAAGAAATTAGAAATATTATTCTTAATCCCGAAAATACCGACATTACTAGTGCTACAGAAAGCATTCTTTATGCTGCTAGCAGAGCTCAGCATATTGAATTAGTTATTAAACCAGCACTTGATGCCCTAAAAATAGTGATTTGCGATAGGTTTTTAGATTCATCATATGCCTATCAAGCTTACGCTAGAAAACTAGGAATGGCATTTGTTAAAAAGGTGAACACTTATGCATTACCTTATGTTCCATCCCTAACCTTTTATATAGATTTGACTCCCCAAATAGGTTTAGGAAGAATTCAAAACCGCAGTAAAAGAGACAGACTAGATGTTGAAAAAATAGATTTTCATAATGAAGTTAGGAAAGGATATTTGAAATTAGCTAAAAAATTCAAGAAGAGGTATGTAGTAATCGATGGTACAAAATCTATTGAAGAGATAACCTCGTTAGTAATCTCAAAAATCAAAGAAAAATTATGAGTATTCAAATAGATATTTTTAAAAACATAATAAAAAATAATAAATTAGTTCATTTATATTTAGTATGTGGGGTAGAGGGAAGTCAAAAAGAAGAATTAGTCACCCAAATAGCTGCCTTGATCTTAGACCCTACGAATAAGAACAACAAAGAAATAATAGAACAGATAAATGATAATTCTAACCCTAATGTATTTATTATTAACCCGTCTTCTTCAGTAATAAAAAAAGAACAAATTAGCGTATTACAAGAAGAATTTTCAAAAACTTCTTTTTATGATCAACCACGTATTTATATAATCAATGACGTTGACTTACTAAATGCTAAAAGTGCAAATATGTTACTTAAGTTTTTAGAAGAACCGACTAATAAATCAACATTTGGTTTTCTCCTTACCCAAAATAAAGAAAGAGTTTTACCGACTATAATTTCTAGAAGCCAAATTATTAATGTCCCTGCTCCAACATCTACGCAAATTTCTGATTTATTAATTTCTAAATACAATACACCCATATCTACTTCTAAAATTGTTAGCATAATAAGTAAAAGTGTTGAGCAAATAAAAGAAATAATAGTTTCTGAAGATTTTTTATCTTTAGTTAATTACTTTGAAACTTTTATTACTGCTTTTAGAAATAATAAAAACTATTTAGTCGATATACCACCATTTTTTGATTTTTTCTCATACTCTACTAATGATTCCCTAAAAAAGAATTATTCTAACTTTTTAGACCTTATTCTAATATTTCTATTGGATGTTGTAAAATATAAAAACAACTTAGTAGTGTATTTTGACAATTATAGTGACATTATTGAACAGATTTCAACTAAAATTCAGATAAATAGCGTAAATGAATTAATAAATTTGATAAATTTAGAAAAAGAATATATAATATATAATATAAATATTAATTTACAAGTTTTTAATTTCTTGGTTAAATTTATGGATATGGAGATAAAATAATGCAATTAGTTTTAGTACAATTAAAAGAAGTAGGAAAAAAACAGTACTTCTTACCTATGAAAAATATAACTTTAGTACCAAATGAAAAGGTAGTCGTTGAAACCCCAAAAGGTATTGAATTAGCTTATGTTGTGAATAACGTAGATCTTGAAATAGACGCTACAGAACTTAAAACTATTATTAGAGTAGCTACAACAGATGATTTAAATGTATACGATTATAATAAAACTTTAAACGATGAAGTAGTAACTACAATAAAGGAATTAGTTAAAAAGCATAAATTAGTCATGAAAATTTTAAGTTCTGAATACACTTTAGATAGAAAGAAATTACTTATATACTTTGAAAGTGACAATAGAATTGACTTTAGAGAACTCGTAAAAGATATTTCCGAAATATATCACACCAGAATTGAACTTCGTCAAATAGGTTCACGTGACGCTACTAAACAGCTAGGCGGAGTTGGTCCATGTGGTTATCCTACTTGTTGTTCTACATTTTTAGGAGATTTCGAAGTAGTTGGAATTAAAAATGCTAAAAATCAAGATCTAGCTTTGAATACTACTAAATTAAGTGGATTGTGTGACAAGTTACTATGCTGTTTAAAGTATGAAGATTCACTTTATGTAGAATTTAAAAAGAATCTTCCTAGAGTAGGATCTGTAATAGAAACCCCAAAAGGCAAAGCCACAGTTGTTGATATAAATATATTAGCTAGAAGCGCTAAAGTAAGATACGATGATGAAAGTTTTGGATACATTGAGTTTCATGACAAAGATTAATGAAAAGAGAATTAATCAATTCAAAATTCATATATGAGTATAGCCATGGTCAAGAATTTAACATTGATACCATAATTCTTGCTTCTTTTATTAATTTAAAAAACAAAGATAAAAAAATTTTAGACATTGGATGCGGTGCAGGCGCACTCCTTCTTTATATCGCTTCATACCCAAATATTGAAATAACTGGAATAGAAATTCAAGAATCTAGATGCATTCAAGCTTTAAATAATATCAAAATCAATAATTTGGAAAATAAAATAAAAATTATAAACGAAGATATAAAAAAACTTGATATAACTTCTAAATTTGATTATATAGTTTCAAATCCTCCGTTTTTTTTAGTTAACAATAGAAACAAAGAAATAACAGAAAGAAAAATAGCTAGAGAAGAATTATTTCTTACTTTAGAAGAACTACTATACTGTACAAGCGTTCATTTAAATAATAAAGGAACATTTGTATTTATATACCCAGTAACTAGATTAAATGAAGTTTTTGTTCTATTAAATAAATACAAACTAACTCCCAAAACTATAAGATTTATTTATCCTAATATATCTTCTTCCCCTAATAGAATTTTAATTGAAAGTATCAAAGATGCTAAAAATGAACTTAAAGTTTTACCGCCTCTAATATTATATAAAGATAATCAAGATATAAGTGATGAGTTAGTTAAAATATATGGTTCTAACATAAAGGAGTTAAATAAATGATAGTTCAAAATAGTTTTCAAAACAACAATAAAAATTTATATATAGTTTCTACTCCAATTGGTAATTTAAGTGATATTACTTTTAGAGCTGTTGAAATACTCAACAGTTCTGATATTATTTTAGCAGAAGATACAAGAAATTCAAAAATACTTTTAGATAAATATAATATAAAAACAAAAATGTCTAGTTATCATGACTTTAATAAAGACAACACAGATAATTTAGATCTTATATTTTCTAAATTTGACAATGTAGCACTAATAAGCGACGCAGGAACCCCCTTAATTAACGATCCTGGGTATGAAATAGTAAATTACGCATATGCTAATAAAATAAATGTTGTCTCAATTCCTGGAGTAACAAGCATAATTAGTGCACTTACAGTAAGCGCACTTCCAACTGATCAATTCATATTTTTAGGTTTTGTAAATAGAAACAAGAATAAATTTATAGAAACACTAACTAAATATGAAAAATTAGAATCCACACTTATATTTTTAGAATCTCCGCTTAGAATAAAAGAAACTTTGTTAGTTATAGATTCACTATTTAAAACCAAAGAAATAGTTTTAGCTAGAGAGTTAACAAAAAAATTTGAAACTATATATAAAGGAACCGCTTCCGAACTATTAGAATTAAATATACTAGAAAAAGGCGAATATGTACTTTTAATATCTGGAAGTAAAGAAGATAAAGGATTAGAAGCAAACGTAGAAGAATTATACAAATACTACTTAGTAAAAGGATTTTCTTCAAAAGAAGCAATTAAAAATGTCTCAAAAGACACCTTAATTTCTAAAAATATACTATACAACCAACTAAAAGTAAAAAACAATTAAAAAAATACTCTTGATTTTATTTCAATATCTTGATATAATATAAGAGATAGATAATTCTATTAAGGAGCTAAAGATGTTAACAATATATACAACCCCAAGCTGTTCTAGTTGTAGAAAAGCAAAAAAATGGTTAGAAGACTATAACATAGCCTACAGTGAAAAAAATTTATTTACCACAAAAATTACAGAGGAAGATATTGTAACTATGCTTAGTAATTCTACTTCTGGTTATGATGAAATTATTTCAACTAGATCTAAAATATTTAAAGAAAAAAATATTGATCTAACTAATATTTCACTTCCTCAATTAAAATTGCTTATTTTAGAAAATCCAAGTATTTTGAAAAGACCAATATTAGTAGAAAATGAAAAAATACAAGTTGGATATAACGCCGAAGAAATAAGAATTTTCATTCCTGATGCAATGAGGAAAGTTTTAGTCAATTCTATGTCTAGTGAATCTTTTAACGATAGATTGCCAGTTAAACCAACTAGAAAAAGAAAAACTAAATGTGACAAATTAATTCTTCCCGAAGATAATTCACCAGACGATTCAGATGAAGATTAAAATGCAGTTAAATATCAATTTTAAACACCTTAAAAATGTTTTTTTTATTCACTTTGTAATATTACCTAAAATCCAACTATGAATACAATTTTAACACCTCAAGGTCTCAAAAAGTATAATGACCTTCTTAAAAAATATCAATTAATAAATGCAGATGAAAAGAAAAATTCTAAGGTCGATTTTGATAGTGTCATTTTGTGTTGCACAGAAATTATTACTTTATGCAAAAATGAAAATGTAGATCCTTATCCATATTTATCAGACATTACTAATATTAATAAATATTTTACAGATTATTCTAAACAAAATATTGTAATACTTAAAGCAATTGCTAAACTAAAGGTTCCTCTTTTTTTACTAAAAGTATTTAAAAAAGCATCCGATCTTTCGCTTTGGTCTTTTACAGAAATGGTTTTAGAATGTGCTCTCATAATTGATTCTAAAATTATTTATGATTATTATTGTAGTATTTCAAGGCGTATTTCTTATTTGTTTATTGACTTTCAAAACTCTAAAGGTTCTGATATATTTTTAGAATCTATAGTTGGTAATATTAAAGAAAATAACGATTACAATTGTCTAGAATTTTTGTATTATGAAAATGTTCCAAGATTTAATTATTTTTTCAACGCCTATAAAAACTATATTAAGAATAATCCTAACCCTTCCGATTTTCTGTTACCTTTTTTAGTGTTTATCTCTTCAGGCGATATGGTAGCAGCAGCAGATGCTGCTTCTAACAAAACTACACCTCCTGAAGTTATTAACCGTATAATAATAAAAATACCATCGATAAAAGAAGCAATTAATTTTATAAAAACTAACAATATTTCCTCAGATATTCCACAAGTAGAAAATGCTAATGAAGTCGAATTATATGAAAACTTAGATGAACTTATCTCAATTAATTCATCTTTACTTGCAAAAAGAGCATTATATATATACCACCACCATCATTTTGTATCATATAATCCAACTTATTTAGCTAAAATTCTTATTAGAGTTGATAGTACTATATTAAATAACCCAAAAAGTGTATTTAAAGACAATCCTACAGTCTGGGTTGAAATAGTTAATGATAAAGCATTTGATGCACCTAAAAATTCAATATTCTATTATAATTCTAGATTTACTAAGCCACTAATTAATCATAAACAAAAAACAGTTATTAAAAAATACTCCTTTAGATACTATTTTGATTATTCAGTTCTCAATGAGTTAAAAATTTTTGTTTTTGAACTAACTGAAAATAAAACTTTCATTTTAGAAGTAGATTCTAATTTTAATATAGTTAATTATCAATACGATAGTGATGATATTAAGCATATTGAAACTATGATTTCAGCTTTTGTTAATGAAAATAATAAATTTCCAAAAAATCTTGAGTATGATGAAGAATTTAATAAAGTATTTAAAACAATATTGTCAAAACAAACAAGTCAACTTGATGATGAACGTAAAAACAAAGCCCCAATTTTGCTTGAAAAATTTGAAAAAATATTTAAAGATAAAGAATCTCCCATATTAGAAACAAAAGTAAATATTATACCTTTCTTTGGGCTTAAACTAAAAGAAGTAAACGAAAATCTCACTCGTTTTGCGATAAGTAATAAATACTATTTTGGTTTTAAAATTAACGCAAAAGGAACTTGCATAGTTAAAGACTATAGTACTTTTCTAAGAGCAATTGAACAAAACAAACTGCTAGAACATTCTAAAACTATCTCGTTTGTTCACAATATTAATTCATTTTCAACTCAAGCAAAAAATATTCTATCAATTATTAACAACCACGATTTGAACGCAACAAATTCTTTTTCTTCATATAAAGAAATGTTTCCTATCACTGAATTTGAATTTTTCGACATAGTAAAAAATTCTTCATATGATACATTCTCATTTACGTTTGTTAGTGATTCCCTTAATAAAACCGAAGAACTAACTTTCATTGAAGATTTAAATGTAGATGCAAAAATATTAGCCTCGGGTGAAATAACCACAAACTTAAAGTTAGTTATGGGACAAGTTTTTATTATATCTTCTAGAACTTGCGATTTTTTATTAGATTTGAATAAAAAAACAATCCAAAAAATAAAATTTCTTGATGAAAATATGTTACTTACAGTTAGATTTTTGATTGATAATCCCCTTTTTAATTCTAGTTATGTTTCTGAATCTTTTTCTAAAAAAATATACCCTCATATTTCTAAGTCATTAGAAGTTGACGAAACTTTTAAAGCCAAAAACAAAGTAAAAGACTTTATAATAAAAAGTTATATAGACTATGAAGACTATAAAGTTGTCATAAAAACATCTTTTTTTGATGGAGATGATGAAGTAAAAAATGGCGGTAACGAATATCAAACTAGACAAATAATTAAATATAATAACATATTAAATGGTTTTGAGTTTAAAGATGGAGTTATTAAAAACGAAGATAGTATTGCAGTTTTTTTAGTATCTGATTTAACTTCTCTTAAAGAACTTTCAGAAGTATATATAAGCGAGTCGCTTAATAAAATGAGAAAAATAAAAAATAGTGTAAGGGTAAATATAAATGTTAGTATCAGCGGAGGTATTATAACTTCGCATATAACCGAAGCACAACTTAATGAAGCTGAGATATATGAAATATTGAAAGCTTACCGTAAAAATAAAAAATATGTATTATTAAAAGATAAGTGTATTCAACTAGATAAAGACAATATAGATAATTTAGAAAAAGCTATCATAGATTTTAATTTAGATGAAAAACATTTATTTAAAAAAGTAGAGATTCCAACATTTAACTTATTTAAAATGTCAGAATATGAAGAACAAGACTATATAACTTTCGATGTTGCATCTAAGGTAAAAGATATTCTTGAAAAAATAAAAAATTACAAAAAAGCTTCCTACGTTCCTGCTGCTAATTTTGTTAATACTTTATATAACTTCCAGTTAGACGGGTATAAGTGGTTAAAAGTACTTTATAATAATAATTTGAGCGGAATATTAGCAGATGATATGGGATTAGGGAAAACTATTCAAATGTTAGCTATGCTTTCAGACATCACTAGTAATAAACCAATTTTAATAGTTTGTCCTAAAGGATTAGTTTTTAATTGGAAAAAAGAGTTTGAAAAGTTCAACGTGAATTTTGAAGCTTTCACTATAAGTGGGAACAAGCCGCTTAGAGATAAAATAATATCTACTATATCAGGTCATAATGCTTATATTATTTCTTACGATTCACTTAGAAATGATTCTTCTTTGTTTGAAAATATTGAGTTTGATACTGTTGTTTTAGACGAAGCACAATATATTAAAAATATAACTGCTCAAAAATCTGTAGTAGTTAAAAAACTAAAAAGTGACCATAAATTTGTTTTATCAGGAACTCCTGTTGAAAACTCCCTATTAGATTTATGGAGTATTATGGATTTCTTAATGCCTGGATATTTGTATACTCACCAAAGATTCTTAGAAATTCAAAAGGGTATTTTACAATCTAATGCCTATGATATTAATTTATTAGTTAATAAAACAAAACCATTCATCTTAAGAAGAAACAAAGAAGATGTATTAAAAGAACTACCTCCAAAAACTACTGAAATAATATATTGTGAACTTAATCAATCTACACCTTATTATAAAGAGCAGTTGTTAAAAGCTAAACAACTTTTAGAAGCAGATAAAATAAATCATATGAATATTTTAGCTTCTATTACCAAACTTAGACAAATATGCTTATCACCAAAACTTTTAGATGATGACTTTTTAGAAACCTCAGAAAAGATAGACATTTCTTTAGAGTTAATTAAACAAGCTATTTCTAATGACCATAAGGTAGTAGTTTTTTCATCATTTGTAAAAGGTTTGAACGCTCTTGCAACAGAATTTGATAATATCAACATTAAATATTTTATGCTAACTGGCGATACAAGTGGTGAAGATAGATTAAAGTATTGTGATATTTTTAATAACTACGACTCTAAAGAAAGAGTATTTTTAGTGTCTTTGAAAAGTGGAGGTGTTGGTCTTAATTTAACTGGTGCAGATATTGTAATCCATTTAAACCCTTGGTGGAATTTAGCTAGTGAAAACCAAGCAACTGATAGAACCCACAGAATTGGACAAGAAAGACCAGTTACTGTATACAAACTTATCATATCTGGAACTATTGAAGAAAAAATAATTGAATTACAAAATAGAAAAAAAGAGTTGTCAGATTTAGTAATAAACGGTGACACCCCTGAATTTGGTTTTACAGATTATAGATATTTGTTAGAATAATTAGTTTAAGTTAATTATACCTTCTACTAATATTTTTATGCCTATTAATACTAATATAATCCCTCCAATTATTTCAGCCTTATTTTTAAATTTTTTGTTAAATAATACCCCAATAATTACTCCAACCATAGACAATCCTAAAGTAACTATCGTAATAGAACCAATCGCAATATAAGCATACATACTTTGCATAACAGTTAAAGATAAACCGGCAGCTAAAGCATCCAAAGAAGTAGCTAATGCAAGCAATAACATAGTAGGAATAGAAGGAATATCACACTTTTCTTCTTCATCTTTTTTCTTTTTAGCCCCTTCTACAATCATTTTAACCCCTAAAGCAACTAGTATTACAAAAGCGATAATATGATCGTAAGCATCAATATATTTCATAATAAAAGTTCCTAACAAATAACCTATTAAACTCATTAATCCTTGACTTATGCCAAAAAACAATCCACAATATAAAATTAATTTTATTGATTTCTTTTTATAACAGGCTCCTTTGACTATGCTAACAGAAAAAGCATCTGCTGCTAAAGCAAGTGAAAGTAGAATTATTTGAACTATAATAAGTGCGATTTTCATAATTTATTCTTTTCCTTTACAAAATTTAATTATATCATATTTCTAATATAGTATTCTTGAAAAGTGCATAATTTATTTTCTTTACAGATGGTAGCACACTTAATAAGCAGATTAGGCATTTATTTAATATAATATGGTATACTATTTTAGTGGAATATTAATTAAATGAAAAAAATACTAAATGTTTTTTATCAAAAGTTAAAGGAATCAACTAAAAGTATATTACCATCCGTTGTGGTGATTTTCTTAGTGTCAATATTTGCGAAAATACCATTTTTCAATACAGAACTTCCAGGATATAAAGATTTATTCGGATTTATTCTCTGTGCTATATTGCTAATTATTGGATTATCTTTGTTTACTATAGGTGCTAATACTTCAATGATCAGCATAGCCCAAAAGATAGGCGAAGCAATAAATAAAAAGCGCAGCATTGTGTTTGTAATTGCAATTGGAGCTATTATTGGATTATTAATAACTATAGCAGAACCTTCCCTTTGGGTATTATCTGATCAATTTCCTATGTCAAGTATTGTTTTAATTCTCGTTGTAGCTATAGGAGTAGCAGTATTTTTAGTAATATCATTATTAAGAATTATATTTCAAATAAATATGCGCATAATAATTATTGTCTTTTACGGACTTATATTTTTAGCTATTTTCTTAATTCCTTTATTTAAACCAGAATTTGCATCATTTATTCCTTTTTCATTTGATGCTAGTGGAGTTACTACCGGTCCTATGGCTGTACCTTTCATTATATCAATTGGAATGGGGTTATCAGGATCTAGGTCTGATAAAAAAAGTTCAGAAGATGCATTTGGATTAGTAGGAGTAGCCTCAATTGGACCAATTATATCTATTATTATTTTAGGTTTATCTGTATCTGGTCTTAATAATCAAGAAACTGTTGCACTTACGGTAAGTGACTATTTTATTAAAAATCTTGCGAATGTCGGAATCGCAATAATACCTTTTGTAGTATTTTTCTTTATTTTTAATTTTTTTGCGTTCCATCTAGACAAAAAGAATATTCTAAAAATATCAATTGGATTTTTATTAACTTATGTTGGATTAGTTATATTTTTAACAGGTGCATCAGGGGGATTTGTGTCAATAGGATATCAAATAGGAGGGATAATTGCGAAACTTCCATATAACTGGATATTAATACCTTTAGGACTGATATTTGGTTTTGTAGTAGTTGCTGCTGAACCCTCAGTTATTGTGCTTAATGAACAGGTAGAAACTATATCTAGCGGAACAATCACTAAAAAAACTATGATGTTATTTATGTCTATTGGAGTATCTATAGCGATTGGATTATCTATAACAAGAATTTTATACAAAATTCCAATACTGTGGATAATTGGTCCTGGATATTTAAGTGCTGTTATATTATCTTTCTTTTCACCAAAAGTTTTTACAGCAATTGCTTTTGACTCAGGAGGAGCTGTTAGTGGGGCAATGACTTCTACATTTTTGACAACATTCGCGTTGGGGGCTGCAGAATCATTATATGGTACTAATGATCAAAGTATATTTTTATATGCATTTGGTTTAGTAGCGTTAGTAGCAATGACTCCTATTATAAGTATACAAATACTAGGTCTTATGTATAAGTTTAAATTAAGAAAAAATAAGGTTGTTGCAGTACAAGATGAAGAAATAATAGATTTGGAAAGAGAGGAAAAAAATGAAATTATTAGTTAGCATTGTTAACAAAGACATTGGATTAGAAAGTGTAAAAATAATTAAAGAAGAAATTAAAGGATTTTGCTTAGAAATAAGTGGATATGGAACTGCAAGTTCTGAAATATTACAAATTCTAGGACTCAATAAAAAAGAAAAAGACATAGTATTAGCCATTTGTGATGATGAAACATCTAAAATAATACTAGAAAGATTGAGCAAAGAAGGAAGATATAATGAAAATGGAACTGGAATAGCTTTTAGTATTCCACTCTCAAGTTTATCAAAATCATCATACGAAACATACATAGGAGAAAAATAATTATGGAATTAGAATTAATAATGACAATTTGTAATCATGGTAGTGCACTAGATGTAGTGAAAAGCGCAAAAGAAGCTGGTGCTAAGGGTGGTACCATAATCCACGCTAGAGGCTCAGATACAGAAGAAACTAGAAAATTTTTTGGTATCGTTATACAACCTGAAAAAGATGTAGTACTAATAGTTTGTAAGGCAGATGAAAAAAAGGCTATAATGCTTGCGATTATGAAAGATAACGGATCTAACAGTCAAGCGCATAGTGTCGTTTTTTCACTTCCAGTTGACGAAGCAATTGGAATTAATTTATAAAATTTATTTTATAAATTTATAATGCACAACATTTGGTATTTGTTATCTAGCAAAAAATGATATTATGATTAATATTTTAAAGAAAATAGGGTGGTTTATTAAAGAAGAAAAGAAAACATATATATTTATGTTTTTTCTTCTTTTGTTAATTTCTGCCATATCTCTAGCGCCTGCTTATGTTTTAGGAGTAGCTATAGATACAATTGTTTCATCATCACTTAATTTAAAAAATTTCATTTGGCTACTTGCTAGTCTTATAACACTTCCATTAGCTCGTTATTTTATGAGTTTTTTATATAATCACTTAATAACTAAAGAGGCACAAAAACTTTCATTTAAACTTAGATATAAATATCTTGATCATTTATTTAAGATGGATTCAAAATTTTATGAAAAATACACTAAAGGCGATTTAATAACTCGTGTAACTTCTGACTTAGAACAACTAACAGTAGCTGCTACTTCTCTTTTAGAAGGTATTATTTTTAACATTGGAGTTATTGTATTTGCGATATCAGTTATGAGTATATCAATAAGTTGGAAACTAACTTTGATTTCAGTATCAATAATGCCTATTGGATTAACTATTTTAAATATAATAAGGTCTAATAAAAGGAAATATTACAAAGTTCATCAGGAAATATATGCAGCTATGACAGAAAAAGTAATAGAATCTGTTGAAGGACAAAAGACTATTAGAGCGTATACTATGGAAGAAAATGATCTTGTATCTCAAGATAAAGCAATAGTAAACGATATAGAATCGTGGAGATATATAGTAAAATTTGAAAACTGGTTTAACCCATTATTTGAAGTAATATATGGTCTTGCGTATGTATTAGCGTTCGCTTTTGGAGTGTATTATATTATTAATCAAGAAATAACACTCGGTCAATTAATCATCTTTGTTTCATATATAAGCATGCTATACGCACCAATAATATCCGTTTCAACTATGTTTCAACAAATTAATAACGCTACTATTTCTGCTACTAGAATAGATGAGATAATGTCATATGTTCCCGAAGTGCATGACACTAAGGAATCAAAGGAAATATTAAATTTCAAAACCATAGAGTTTAAAAATGTATCATTTCAATACCCCTTTGATACCTTTTCTGTTTTAAAAGATATAAACTTTACAATTAAAGCAGGACAAACTATTGGGATAGTTGGTCCAACAGGTGCTGGTAAATCTACATTAATTAGACAACTTTTAAGAGAGTTCAATGTAACTAAAGGTGATATTCTTATAGACAACGTCTCCATTGAAGAATTTAAAATTGAAGATGTACACAATCTGGTTGGTTATGTTCCACAAGCTCATATGCTTTTTAAACGTTCAGTAGATGCTAATATCTTAATTGGAAACCCCAAAGCATCAAACAAAGACTTAGATAGAGCAGTTAAAATAGCAGATTTTGAAAAAGACTTATTATATTTGCACGATGGTCTTAGTACTTTAGTTGAAGAATCTGGTTCTTCGCTATCGGGCGGTCAAAAACAACGCTTATCTATAGCTAGAGCTATCATTAGAGACCCTCAAATATTAATAATGGATGATTCCTTATCGGCTGTAGATGCTAAAACTGAGGTCAATATTACAAATCATTTAAAAACTTTTAGAAAAGGTAAAACAAATATTATAGTAACTCATCGTTTTTCTGCTGTTTATGAAGCTGATGTGATATATGTTTTAGAAAACGGAACTATAACTCAAAGTGGAACTCATGAACAACTTTTAAAAGAAGATGGATGGTATAAAAGACAATATATATCTCAAATAACTATAGGAAGTGATAAATAATGAGAGCATTAAAGAAAGTTTGGAGATATGTCAAACGTTATAAAAAATTACTTTTTATTACTATAATAACTATGCTTATAGTCCAAGCACTTGGATTAGTAGCTCCTTTAATTGTAAAAAATATTTTGGATGAACAACTTTTAGGTATTACTAATCCGTGGTATGAAGTTAACGATAACACTAAAGACTCAGTATTTTATAAAGAACACTATTACTCTCAAAAAAATACAAAGGAAAATGGAGTTTCTATAGTTACTATATCTGGAAAATATTATTTTATAGATGATATAGTTGTTTTGGGAAATAAAAAAATAGAAGATGGTAATTTAGTTGTTACTTCTTTTGAAGGTAATGTAATCATTTATAACGCTACCCTTTTAGATACACAAGAAGTATTATCATTTTATAAGCCTTTTATAAACCCGTTAATTATATTAATAATTATGTTATTTGTAAGATTTTTCTTACAAATTGTATTTACTTATATTCAAAGAACCACTACTGCTAAAATTAATGTAAATATAATAAGAGACGCTAGAAAAGATGCCGTTAGAGCTTTACAAAAGATGCCAATGAGCTATTTAGAAACAGAACCAGCAGGTAAAATAGCTAACCGTATAATAAGCGATGTAAACGGAATGTCAAATTTATTCTCAACAATTATGAATTTACTAGTAAATGCTAGTTTATCAGTTGTATTTGCATATATTGGTATGTTTTATTTAGACGCTAAACTAGCTCTTATCACTTTCATAATTTTCCCAATTGTTTATTTTTGGTTAAGGTGGTTTATAAGAAGATTAAATACAATTGCTATAAAAGTAAATGAACAAAATTCAATGATTACAGCCCAACTAAACGAAATAATAAATGGAATTAATATATTACAAATATTTAATTATAAAAATCAAACAGAAGAAAAATTCAATGAACTAGGATTAGATTTTATGAATGAAAAAATAAAAGAAAATAAATTGCATTTATCTTTAGGATGGAATCTTATTAGATTAGTCGGTGCACTTATAACCGCCTTTATTATTTTATATTTTGGAACTAGTAATTTAACTATATCTGGTTTTGTAGTAAGTGCTGGTATTATTTATGCGTACAATGATTATTTGACTCGTCTAGTGGAACCAGTTGGCATACTATTTAGAGAAATAGGAAATTTTCAACATGCTATAGTAAAAACTGAAAGAATATTTAAAATTATAGATAGTGAACAAGAAGATTCTACTTTTACCGAAATTCCAAAATATATAGGTCATATTGTTTTTGATGATGTTTGGTTTTCTTATAAAGAAGGCTCGCCTGTTCTAAAAGGTATAGACATTGATGTAAAACCTGGACAAATGGTTGGCCTTGTCGGTCACACAGGCTCTGGCAAGTCATCTTTAATGAGTTTATTGCTTAGATTTTATGATTTAAAACCAAATATCGATAGGGGTCATATTTATATAGATGATATTGATATAACTACATACCCAAAACGTTCATATAGAAAACACATTGGAATTATTTTACAGGACCCAGCAATTTTCAAAGGAACAATTGCTGATAATATTCGTTTTGGTGAAAATAGTGTCACTGACATGGAAACTCAAAATATTTTAAGTGAAATAGGCGGTCAAAAACTTTTAGAAAAAATGCCAAACGGAATTAAAGAAAATCTTAAAAGAGGAGGTGGGAATTTAAGTATTGGTGAAAAACAACTTATCTCATTTGCTAGAGCAGTCGTCCACAATCCTTCAATATTGATAATGGATGAGGCTACTGCTAATATTGACACTGAAACTGAAAGTTTAATCCAAAAAGCACTCGATAAAGTTAAAGAAGGAAGAACAACAATTGTAATAGCACACAGATTGTCAACCATTAAAAATGCAGATAAAATAATTGTTTTAGAAAATGGTATAAAAGTTGAAGAAGGGAAACACCTAGAATTATTACAAAACAATAAAGTATACGCAAATATATATCGTTCACAAATAAAAGTAGGCGAAGAAAATGTATAAAAAATAGCAGTTTCATCAACTGCTATTTTTTTTAAATATATTTTATCATTTTTTAACACTTATTTAAAACATGTGATATAATTGTATTAGTACAGTTAATACAGATAGTACAGATAGGAGAAAAATGGTAATAAGTAATAATAATGAAAAACTTGAGTTATACAAAAAAATAGCTAACGATTATATTAAACTAATAAAAGATGGAGCTTATAAAAATAATGAATATATTCCATCTATTAGAACTATAGCTGTAGAATATGGAATTAATCCAAATACTGTTGCTAGGGCTTTTTCATTATTAGAAGAATTAGGCTATATAGTTACCGTTCCTAAAAAAGGAGCTTATGTTTCATATGACTCTGTTTTACCTGTTAAAAATACTAATAATTTAGATAAAAAAATATCTGAAATGAAAAAACAAGGTTATACTAAAGAAGATATTATAACTACAATAAATAAAATATACGGAGGAAAAAATGATAGAGATTAATAAAATTAACAAAAGTTACGGAAAACATAAAATATTAAGTGATGTTTCACTAACTATTCCTAATAATCATGTGTTTGGGCTTATAGGTATCAACGGAGCTGGAAAGTCCACCTTATTAAGAACAATAGCTGGTGTCTTAAATGTGGATTCTGGGAGTATTTTAATAGATTCTATAAATGTACAGGCCAGTATTGAAGCAAGAAAAGGGATATTTTTTCTTAGTGATGATCCTATAAGCCATATAGGTTCTACAGCTTCATCTTTAAAAGATATATATAAGACATTCTATGATTTTGATGAAAACTTATATAAAGAAATAATATCTAAATTTGGCTTAAATGACAAAGGCAGTATTCACACATTCTCTAAAGGTATGAAAAGACAACTTTATTTAGCTCTTGCATTTTCTTCAAAACCAAAATATTTACTTCTTGATGAAGCTTTTGATGGACTAGATCCTAAAGCTAGGCTAGCATTTAAACGTATATTATTTACAGAAATGGAAAAAAGAGACTTTACAACTATAGTTACTAGCCAATCGTTAAGAGAATTAGAAGATATATGTGACTCTTTTGGTATTTTAGATGGAGGTAACTTTATAGAAAAAGGAAACATTGGCGATAAAACTGAAGACTTCCTAAAATTTCAAATTGCTTTCAAAGAAAATACCCCAGTTTTTCCTCTTGCAAGTAGTGATTCATATCTAATAGAAAATATAAATAAAATAGGTAAAGTATTTTTTGTTTTCATAAAGGGTGACCCAAACCTTTTCGAAAAAGACTTAGAAAAATATAATCCAATATTATTTGAAAAATTAGAAACAACATTTGAGGAATTTTTTATCTCAACTGTTAATAAGGAGATCAAAAATGATTAAATATTTCAAACTGCTATTTAAAAAACATTATATAGAAACTATACTACTTGTAGCTGCTCTTAGCTTAACCTATTTACTTATAGTCCTTAATTCCACTTATTCTTCATATAATTATCATCCTGGTGCGTATAATTTTCCATTAAGTTTTTTAATTGTTGCTATATGTGTTCTTTCATTTGTCTTTGTTTTTATTAGATTTTCTTTTTTGAAAAATAAAAAAGAAATAGATTTATACTATTCACTTCCTATTAAAAGAAGTCATATAATACTAACTCAAACATTATTTGGACTAGTTCAATTAGTTGGTGCATACACAATTGCGTATTGGGTAGGTTTTATAGTACTGCTTACCAGACAAAATTCATTTAATTTGTTGCCTTTCCTTCCATTTTATTTTGCATTTATTCCTGTTATTATAGTTTGTTTTTTATCAGGAATAGTGATATTTCTAAGAGCTAACTCGGTAGTTGATGGAATTTTATTTGTTATTATGCTAATTGGACTAAGCTATATGCTTGTGTTATTTATAACTATAAAAAATCCAACTTTCAACAACAAAAATAATAATTTGTTATATCTTCTTGAAATCCATTTGATTCCTGCAGGAATATATAATTATTTCTATACTTCCATTAATGGATTGCAACTCTCGCAACTAATCCAAAAATCAGAAGTAGGTGCCGTTATAGGGAATATCATGTTATATGCAGGAGGTGCATTAGGAGGATACACCGCAACAATACTTACTGTAAACAATGAAAAAACAGAAAATATAGGTCGCACAAGCGACTTTATAATAGGTTATAAAGCTTTAATACCTATATATTCACTTCTAATAATTTTGTTATTTAATGATCTAATTATTTCTTTAGTAGTATCTATATTATTTAGTTTTGTTATGTATGTTATATACAGAAGAAGCGCCAAATTTAAATTAGCAGACTATATATGTATAGCATCTAGTATTATACTCGGTATTATTTTTGTCTCAATATCTCGAAGATAGATTAAAATATTTTATTTATTTATTTTTTTGTTGTAAAATAGTCAATTTAGTAGATGTTTCATGAAGATTTTCAACTAAATTAAAAACATATTTACTATTACCAAAGTCTAGTGTTAGAGTTCCAAAAGAATAAACTACATATCTGCTGCGTCCTAATACAGATGTAATATTTTTTAGATTTTTAATATTTTGGGTAACTTTAGGACTGTTATTAGGATACAATTCTAACAACCCAGTTTTTTCATCATAAAAAATAAGTTCTGTAGGACCCTTTAATACTTTTTTAACTTTAGAACGGTAGTATAGCCCTATTAATAGGAAAACAACACCAAGAACAATAAATACTATAGCAGGGTATTTATATATACCTCCAATGACTATAAAAATTATTCCCAATAATACCAAAAATATCCCCATAATAAAATAAAATACGGTCGTAGCTGTCGATCTTTTTTGACTAAATGACTGTCTTTTTGCAATTAATTCCATAATATTTTTCTCCTTATTCTTATTGAATTACAATAATAAGTATACCACTTATTCGCATTTGTCAATAAAAAAATACTTATTTATTTTTTTCTTGTAATTCCAATAATTTTTCGTAAGCTTTTCGTAGTTTTATAACAATTCTAAATGCATATTTAGTATTTTCGAATTCTAATGTTAATGTCCCATCTGATAATTTTGTATATTTATTCCTTCTATATTCAGCAGTAACTTTAATTAAATTTTTGATATTCTTTGTTATAACACTTCCGTCATCTGGATGTAACTCAAGAGTTTGTGTATTTTCATCATATAAAACTAAATCACCAGGTAATTTAGCTAGCTTAGCAACTCTAATTCTAAATATTACAATACAAATAGCACCAAATCCTGCAACATAATAAAAAATTTTCGCCATACTTTTAATTTCAGTATCTAAAGAAGTAAAAACTATCCCGCACACAGCCATAAATATAGTCACTGAAACTGTAATTAACGGATTTCTTAACGCTTTCTTTTTAGTTATTTTTTCTCTACTAGCAATTATTTGCATATTTTATCCTCTTTTTTATATTTAGACCTTACATTGTTTAGTTAAGCTATAAAATAGCAGTAAACTAATATTTTGTTTACTGCTATTTTTATTATATATCACTATATTTATTTTTCGTAAGCATTTCTTATTAGATTATATCTTTTTTCTTATTAATATTTTCTATAGTTTTTTTAATATCATAATTATTTTGTAAAACATAAACTTCATTATTTAAATCCTTCATATTTTTGGTAATTACATTACATCTCCATATACTCTTTAAAATGTATGTAGTTCTTGGATTTTCAGATGCACTAGTCATTCTAATTAAATGTTGCACGTAGCTAGGATCTCTATCAACTGGATAATAATTACTACCAGGATAATTGCTAAACGCTGTGTATCCTCCAGTTTCATTCCATCCAATCATTATTCCACTAAAACTACCTTCTGAATTACTACCTATATAATATCCGCTTCCTCCTGGAAGGCTAGCTGTTCCATCATATTTATAAGTTATTTTACCAGGTAAAGCACCTGAGAATCTAACACCATAACCAACCCAACTCATATCATAGTTTTGAAAATCAATTTCTATTTCAAATGGTTTGTAGTGTGCATAATATGTAACATCCTCAGTACTTTCCCATCTGTGTATTGTATTAGTACTAACTAACTCTCCGCCTTCGCTTAAAGTATACCATCCACTAAAAGTATAATATGTAACATGCACATAATAAACTGCTGGATCAATTTTGTAATTACTATCGTAGGATACACTCATAGGTCCTATAGTTGATGGGTTTCCTATAACTTTTTCTCCATTAGAATCAAAAATAATATTGTAAGTAAGAGCTTGCCATATTGCATATAAAGTTATTTCAAAACCAGGAGCATCTGTAAGATTAATAACTTCTTCTTCATTTTCATATCTAACGCCACCTTTACTACTTGTACCCCATCCTATAAAGGTATAACCAACTAAAGAATATCCGTTTGTACTTAAATGTGAACTAACACCATATTGATGATAAGAATTTATTGTTTCACCTACTACACTGCTATTGCTATAAGGATTATTAGGATTGTATGTAATACTATAGTTACTACTATAAATAGCTCTAAGTATAATTAAAGCATTATTACTACCATAATCTTCTGCTACAGTTTCATTATAAACTCTCTCATCATTTTCATCAAATACCCAGTAAAGGAAAGTATGATAAGCACGCATCGGAGTATATAAAATACTTTCAAAAGTATCACCATATCTAATAACAGAAGAAGATATACTATTTCCACCATTAGTATTATATTTAACTCTAAATGTTTCATTTTCATACTTAACCCATAAACTAACATTAGATACATTATTAAATATAGATAAACCACTTACTTTATGGTTAGATAAATAATCTTGATTATTATACCAACCCTCTACATAGTACCCATTTATACTAGGAGCTTCTAAAGAGCCATATGCTGTATCAAATACTACTTGTTTAGTACTAATAACACTATTACCATTATATAAAGTAACTGTGTAAGTAAGAGCTCTCCATACAGTATATAATATAACATCACCTTCAAAGACAGAAGTTAAATTTCTAATCTGTCCATAATTTAAATATTTAACTGCACCATTTGGAGTAGTACTCCAACCAATAAATTCATATCCACTAAATGTAAATGGATTTGGAGTAGAAATATAAGTAGAATCATAATTATAAACATAAGTATCATCATCTCCTACTATATTACCACTAGCATTAGATGGTTTATAAGCAGCGTATGTAACAAAATAATAGTTAACCTGCCATAAAGCATAAATTGTAAAACTATTTGTTGTATCAACTACGTAAGTATCATCTATTACTATATTCTCACCACTTGCAATGTAATACCAATTAACAAATCTATATCCAGTTTTGGATGCTGTATTTAAAGTGCCTATAGTTTCTCCGTAATTAAGAGTTATATTAGTAAATCCGTTTAATACTCCACCATTTGTGTTATAAGTAATAGTTATACTCTTTATAACAAATTTAGGATATAAAGTATAAGTAGAATCATTATTACCATAATCTAAAATAACTCTTGAAGGAGTATCACTTAAATCACTTGATATACACCATCCTACAAAATCATACCCTGTAAGTTCTGCTAGTGGTAACTCTTCATTATAAACTCCGCTTTCTTTAACTTCGCTTACAGTATAGTTACCACTTTCATATTCAAAATTAAATGTTTTAATTAAATATTTAGCATATATAGTAACAGTACTACCATTTACTATTTCTAAAGAAGGAGTTATAACAAAAGGAGTATCACTAAAGTTAGAATTTAAACACCATCCTAAGAATATATAACCTGTTTTAGTTACATATGAAGGTAAATCACTAAGAGAGTAGTAGACACCACTTGCTACATTTGACCCTCCATTACTTTCAAATACAATACTATAATATCTAGCTTCCCACGTAGCACTAATAGTTATATTACCAGTACTTCCTAATTCTATACCTAGTATAGGATTAGTATTATATTCCCAACCACTAAATATATAACCCTCTCTAGCACTTGGAGCACTAAATGTAACAATACTTTCTATTGTATAAGAAACAGAATTATAAGAAGTAGTATTGTAAAGATTAGTATAAGTTATATCATAATAAATTAATTCAAAGAAAGCACTTAAATATACAACATTTCCTTCTTCACCTAGATCAGGTACATTAAAGAAAGGATATTCTAGTGCATCAACAGATAAGTTCCAACCTATAAAAGTATATCCTACTTTAGTAGGAACAGGTAATGCTTGACCGTAATATAAAACATCCTTAAAATCAAAGTATACTTCTGTAAGATCTACAAAATAATGTAAGTTATAAGAGTTATCACCAAATACAGGTTGTAATGTAACACTAGAACCACTTACACCGTAATCTTCTACACTTAAAGAAGGTGTATCACCTATATTTACTACGTATCCTAAAAGTATACTTCCTGCTTTTTCTATATTTGGAAGACTATAACCATAAATAAATTCTTGTGTAATTCCATCTATAAAATAAGTAGGAGCGTTAAAAGTTATAGTGAATGTTTTATATGTAAACACTGCACTAACTGTTACGTTAGAAGCAGTACCTGCAGTTATTGTAGTAGCTTCTCCTACACCGCTAACATCCCAGTATAAAAAGGTATCACCAACTTTTGAAACTACAGGTAATGTAATGGTATCTAAAACAGTAAATGTAGTAGGATAATTAGGAGTTTCTATAGTACCACCATATAAAACATAAGTTATATCATATACTATTATTTCCCATATAGCGTATAAAGTATAGTTTCCGCTATTACCTAAATCTGCACAAATAAAACTACCCTCTGTACTGCCAATATTTATACTATATCCTAATAATAAATATCCTATATTTAAAGATGGAGCTATAGCGTCTATAGTTTCACCGTAAACCACACTTTGAGTAAAGTAATAGCTATCTCCGTAATTACCATATACAGTTAAATTATAAGTTTCTATTTCATAGTTAGCGTATAAATCATAAGAACTATTATTTCCTAAGTCTCCTAAAATAAATGTTCCATTACCAGTAACCGAAGAGGCACTCCACCCTTTAAATGCATAACCTGCTTTAGAAACAAAAGGTAAAACATCTTTATATGTATATACTGCGCTAGTTACATCTTCTCCTCCTTCACTATGGAAAGTTAAGGTATAAGTTTTTACTTCATAAATAGCTTCAATTATTACGTCCCCATAAGGATTGTTTACTACTGAAGTAGGAGTTAACTCTTCACCAAATGTCCATGAACCATTAGCGAAAATAACAGTATAATTTATTAAGTTATATCCAGTATAATTAAACAAAGGAATAACTACATTGTCTGTAATAGTAAATATATCAAAATATATAATAAAACCATCTTCTGCATCTATTATTTCTATAAAGTATTCTATTATTTCATATGAAGCTTCTAATGTGATACTTTCGTAATGATTAAATAACAATTCTTCATTATATGTAGTACCGTTATTCCATTCTCCTTTAGTAACTCCGTTATAAACCCAACCTACAAATGTATAACCAACGCGTGAAGTTAGTGGTAAAGTAGAAGTAGAAATAATAGTATATTCTTGTGTTTCTACAGTGTCTCCGCCATTACTAGAAAAAGTTATTTCATAAGTGATAATACTATAAGCAGGTATTAAACTAGCGTCTCCGTAACAAGAAGTTAAATTAGTATCATATTCATATAAATTATCTTTTATCCATGAACCACTATCTTCTAAAGCAACAAAACCTAAAAATGCATAACCAGTTTTTAATATTTCTTCTAAATAAATAGTATCAGTTACTGTGTAAGAAAGAGTACTATATATATTTTCATTATCTAAATAGTAAGTAATAGTATAAGTATCAGTGCTATATACTGCTTCTAGTGTAATATTACCATATGAAGAAGATAAAACAAAATCAGTATCTAGATGCTCTTCATTTTCAAAAGAACTATCGTTTAATACAGTTACTACCCAGTATAAGAAAGTATAGCCTTCTTTATAAGGAATACTTAAATAAGAAACAGTCTCAATGTTATAAGTTAAGGTATCAATACTATGTACACTCAAAGTATCATACACTATAGTATAATTAATTATTTCCCATACAGCACTAAGCGTTACGTTACCCCACATATAAGTTAGGGTAGAATTAGCACTCATTAAATAATCACCAACTCCCCAATTACCGTCTCCATAAGCTGCAGTGCATTTCCATCCTTTAAAAGTATAACCTATTCTAGTATATGAAGGTAAATGGAAAACATAAGTAGAATCATAAGTAAGAAATTCACTTTCTACTCCTTTTATTATTTCATATTCTAAAGTATAAGTTACTAAATTCCATACTGCACTAAATGTAACATCACCCCACATAGCAGCTACTGTTATTAAAGGACTATATATTTCTCCTTCACTCCAACTTCCGCCTTCACTTGTTACTTCCCAACCACCAAAAGTATAAGCATAACGAGAATAAGTATTTAAGTTAAAAGTATCTTCTATGTTATATGTAGCAGTTACTGTATAAGGGGGGTAACTTATTGTATAAGTTATTGTATAAGTTATTATTTCCCAAGAAGCTTCTAATATAACAAAACCCCATTTACCATCTAAACTATCTCCTATATTATATATTTCGCCTTCACTCCAACTTCCACTAGCGAAAATTACAGTGTAAGCAACAAAGTTATATCCGTTTCTAGAAATAGACGGGATAGTGTTTCCTCCGTTTATAGAATAACTATAATCAGGTATTTCTAAACCACCATTTTCATTAATAGCTAAAACAAAAGTATCTTCTGTATAGTAAGCTTCTAATGTAACATTACCGTACCTAGCACTAATAAGGGTAGTATCGGTAATTATTTCATCTTTTGTCCAATTACCTACACTTCCTTGTACTACGTAATAAGCAAATACATAAGCATCTTTATAAGGAATAGGAAGTAAAGAAGAATAATCTAAATTATAAATAAAAGGTAATATACCTTCTCCACCTCTTAAATCAAAACTCATAGTATAATTTTGTAAGTCCCATAAAGCATATAAGTTAACAACAGGGAAATTAGGAGCTATTAAAGCAGAAGCTATAGCCATATTATTAAAACTTAGATTTTCATTATCTAAAGACCATCCTATAAAGTAACGTCCTAAAGAATTAAAAGCATTAGGTAAAAGTGCGTGAGAAATGTCTGTATATTTAATTACTTGGGAGTAGGGTTCATCACCTTCATATCCTGAATAAAAGTTAATAGTTACTTGGTTTATAACCCAATATGCATATAAAGTTATATCATAAGAAGGAACAGTAGTTAAAGTACATTCATTTTCAAATGTTTCATTATCAAAATACCATCCAATAAAAGTATAATTAGCTCTTATTACATTTGTAGGATAAGGTATAGTACTGTTATATGGTAAAAGGAATGTAGAAATATTGTTTGAATTATTATAATCAAAATATAAGTTAAAGTTATTAACTTCATATTTAGCATATAAAGTTATGTTACCTAATGGCATTTGGCTAAATATATAACTTTCACCATTTAAAGATGGTGATATATACCAACCAATAAAAGTATACCCTGTTTTAACTGGATCACTAGGTGCAGACACTATACTTTCAAATGGTAAAGTAATACTTTCTACATAACTTCCACCATTACTTTCAAAACTTATAGTTGAAATTTCTTTACTCCATAAAGCATAAAGATTTAATTCTATGTTAATTCCAATTATTAAAGAACTAATGTCTTCATTATTTGCATATCTAACTGCAGTGTCAGTCGCACTTAAACCCCATCCTAAAAAGATAGCACCATCACTTTCAAAAGTGTTTGGTCTAAGGTATTGATTACTATCTGTATGTAAGATAGTATAACTTGAAGATTGACCATTTCTATTGTTACTGTAAGTGTTAACTGTTATAGACCAGGGTAACCACCTAGCATAAAGAGTTAAATCGTGAGATGGCATTTTACCACCTGTAAAATTATTTTTTAAAGTTTCTTCAGTATACCATCCACCAAAACCATATCCTGTTTTAGTAGGATTAGTTGGTATTAAAATAAGCGTACCTTCTACTACTGCTAAATTTTCTACTAAAGTACCACCGTTACTTTCAAAACTAACATAGTACGTTTCTTTTATTACTTTTTTACAAGAACTTACTACAAATGTTACTAGAGTAAACATTAATGCAAGTACTAATATTTTTATTCCTATTTTTTTCATATTTTTTATCTCCTTTATCTAAACCAAAAGTATAACATATTAGATATTTTTTATTATTTTTTAATCATAATAAATTAGTAAATATATTTATATATTTAATATATTTTTTCCTAATATATAAAATTATATCACATTTTATCTAAAACCAAACTTATAAATCAAAAAAAATGA
>JAITXV010000059.1 GCA_031284605.1 Acholeplasmatales bacterium
AAAATTAGTGACACTTCTAAAACTGTTAGTTACTTTAAAAGTCCATTTAAATGGTGTTTTATTATTACTAATTCTATTATCATTAACATTAGTAATAAAATCTCTAAAATTTTTGTTTATATCACCATCTAAATTAGATAAATTAGTACAGTCTTGTAGATTGTTCATTTGATAAGTTACATTCTTTGTCTGCCATAAAAAATAAGGTCTCTGAACTGAAAATATAGAAGTTCCAGAGACTACTGTATTTCCTATATATGTCTTATCAATAATTTCAACAGAATCTGCATTAGTTTGTTCTAAATATTGTGACTCATTAGAACCACTAAAACTATTTATACCATTCATTTTCCCCATGTAATCAGAACCATTGGCTATATCTCCTGGTTTGACATAGTTTCCCCAATAACTCATCTTTGCATTGTAAGTATACCATTCATATTGATATTCAACTTCTAATAATTCATCTATTGGTTTATCGGTATTAAAAAAAGCATAAAAATCTTCATAATGCGAATTATATTGTTCGAATCCAAAAAGTGGGCAATCATCTTTAGCAGTTAATAACAAATTTACTTCTTTATCAAGCACAGTAACATATTCATCTTTATAATATTCATATAAAAAATCATTATCATCATATGAAGATCCTAAATGTATAAATACTTCATCATTTCCAATATCTTCAAAAGTATGTTCTTCAGTAGTAGCGTATAAAGTATATTTAGCACTTCTTATTTTAAATCTATATTCATTATTTAGAGAAACCATATTGTCAATAGATACCTTAAAAAATATATTGTTAGTTCCATATGTGTTAATCATTCTAGCACTATATTCATAATAGTTTTCTTCAAAAGTACCATCTTCATTTTGTATTTTTGAAGTAGACATATCAAAATAAAAATCAAAAGGTAAATGAGGACTAGATATATAAGTATAACCATATATGTATAAATTATCATTTAATGGTTTTATAGCTAATATTTTAAATTGTAAGTTTTTATCTTTATCATTAGTTGCATATAATGAAGTGTAGTCATACGTATTATATAAAGCGTATAAATCAGTTATAACATTACTTTCTTCTATTAAATTAGTAGAAGCTTTTAGATTAGTACCAAAACTAAAAATAAAAGTAAATAAAAGCATAAACAATAATAATATTTTCTTTTTCATATCTTACTCCTCTTCTACCACATAATTTTTATAAATGTAAGTATGTTGTACATTTACTATTTCATTATTAGAGGCTGGTATACCAAGTAAATAAATACCACAATCATTAATAACATTGATACTAGATAATGCACTAAAATATGAAGTATTTATTTCTGTTTGAGCAGTAACAAAGTTTTTATCTACTTGTAAATCACTCCACTCTTTTATAGATAATAAAGAAGTAATGTTTGACATAACTTCTCTTAAATCATAAAATACGTAATCGTTAAATTCATTACCAAAGTTATAACCTTTTATTAACTTAGTGTCATTACCATAAATAGTATCACTAAAAACAAGCTCATCATCATCATAAACATTTATGTGTAATATGTTATAAATGATTAAACCATTACTTAAAGTACTCTTTTTTAAAAAGCCAACATATAAAGCCTTATCATCTTTTATGGTAGTTTGATCAGTATTACTATTGTTAGAATTACTTTTATACACTGCAATTCCTACTACGCCAAAAACAAGAATAATACATATTATTATAATTATTGTTAATAATGTTTTCTTCATATATTTATACCTATACTATGTAAAAAATCAGTAATACTAGCAGGTGATTTAATTAATAAGCCAACTACTAAAGCTATAGCTAATAAGCTAACAAGTGCAAATATTATTTTAATTACTATTTTCATTCTTTTTACCTCCTATTCAGTCCATAAATTAATTTCATAAATAATGATAGTACCATCTTTTTGGCATAAAAATAGATTTCTAGCAAAATGTTCTAATTCATACACAAGAGTAGTTTCACTAGGAATTGTATCACTAACATTTGTATTGTTTGGCAAAGTTGGAGTTACTAAACTAGTTTCTTCATCCCCACCATCTAAAGTTGTACATTCAAAGTTAAATGTTGCAGGTTCATAAACATAATAAGCATTTTCACCTTCAGTATCATAATATAATGAATATATTATTTCAATACGATTAAAACTATAATTAGCGTTAAATTGTAAAACAAATGCATAGTCCCAACTAGTACTAGGTGTATGAGATACAACACCTCCGTGTTCAAAAAACAAATTTATGTAATCATAATCTAATACATCAGGAGTAGCATCTAAAGTTACCATACTAATAAAATCACCTAACTCTTCATTATGACCATATAAATCATTCCTGAAATTAAATCTAGCTTCATTTTGTCTAAATTGTGGTTCATCTATCATTTCACCATTTGAATCATCACTTTTATTAAACCAATCTTTATAATTCCAATCTTTAAATCCTTTAGACAAGTATGCTAAACCACCAACTATTAGTAATACCAATAACAAACTAAAAATACTTGTTAATACAGTATTGCTATTTTTCTTTTTATAACTTTTATTCTTTTTCATCTTTTTGTCTCCATTTATTAAGTTTTTTTTCTTGATATCTTGTTAATCCATTTGTTGCTTTTCTAACTTTCTTAGAGTATTTTTTTTCAATTAAATGATTTGAAGCAGAAATAAAAAAGTAATATTTCTTTAAATTATCTATGTCAACATAACCACCACTATCTAATTGATTAGCTAAAACCATGCTCTTATTCACTACACATTTCAA
>JAITXV010000101.1 GCA_031284605.1 Acholeplasmatales bacterium
TTCTATATATTTCAGAAACTTGTTTTAAACCATCTTCTGAAATTCTTACATCGCTTTGATAATCAGTAGTACTAGCCCATAATCTTAACACATCAGCACCGTATGTATTAATAACTTGACTAGGATCTATTACATTTCCAGCGCTTTTACTCATTTTATAACCTTTACCATCTAAAACAAAACCGTGAGTAACTACACTTTTATACGGAGATATATTGTTTACAGCAGTGCTTGTTATAAGGCTTGAATTAAACCAACCTCTGTACTGATCGCTTCCTTCTAAATATAAATCAGCAGGAAAGTTTAAATGTCTTGTTTTTAGTACATTGTAAGATGTTCCACTATCAAACCAAACATCCATAATATCAGTTTCTTTAGTAAATACACCATCAGGACTGTTTATATTTTTATAACCTTCAGGTAGTAACTCGCTAGCTTCCTTAGTAAACCAGATGTCACTTCCATATTTTTTAAACAAAGAAGCCACGTGATTAATAACTTTTTTATCTAAAATAGGGACACCGTTGCTTGCATAAAAGATAGGTAACGGAACTCCCCACACTCTTTGACGAGAAATACACCAATCTTTTCTTCCTTTAATCATATTTTCCATTCTTACTAAACCCCACGAAGGAATCCAATTAACAGAATTGTTGTTTTTAAGTAAATCTTCTTTTAATAGTTCAATACTACAAAACCATTGTGGTGTAGCTCTAAATATTATTGGTTTTTTAGTTCTCCAATCGTGAGGATAACTGTGTCTTATAACTTCAGTCCCCATTAAAGCGCCTAATTCTTTTAAGTCATTAATAATTATATCGTTAGCTTTTTCATAATACAAAGATGCATATTGGAATGCTTCTTCAGTAAAAATACCACTTTGATTAACAGGTGAAAATATTGGAAGTTTATATTTTAAACCGACTATATAGTCATCTTCACCGTGTCCTGGAGCTGTGTGAACGGCTCCTGTTCCATCAGTATCTAAAACGTGTTCACCAAGAATAATATAACCAGTTTTATCAAACAAAGGGTGTTTATATGTAACATATTCTAGTTTTACTCCTTCTATTACACCTTCTTTAGTATATTCGCTAAAAATATTTTTCTTAACTAAAGTATCTAATAAACTTTCTAAAACTACATATTTTTTAGAATTATATGAAATAACTGCATATTTGAATTTAGGGTTTACGCTTATAGCCACATTTGAAACAAGTGTCCAAGGAGTAGTAGTCCATATTAATATATTTGCATCTTCTAATAACTCATTACCTAAAGTATCTGTTATTTTAAAAGCAACATATATACTTTTAGTATCGATATCTTGGTATTCTATTTCTGCTTCTGCTAATGCACTTTCACTGCTAGGTGACCAATAGATGGGTTTTTGACCTCTATAGATTAGTTTCTTTTCGACCATTTGACCAAACGTTTTAATTTGTGAACATTCAAAATCTTTATCTAAAGTTAAGTAAGGTTTATCCCATTCTCCTAAAATACCTAAACGTTTGAAGTTTTCTCTTTGTTTATCAACTTGAGATAATGCAAAATCATGACATAAACTTCTAAACTCTGGCTTAGATAAAGTTTTACGATTATATTTTTTAGATACTTCGTGTTCAATTGGAAGACCATGTGTATCCCAACCTGGAATATACCTTACATAATATCCGTTAAGAGTTTTGTATCTTAAAACAAAATCTTTTAAAGTTTTTTGAAAAGCATGTCCTATATGGATACTTCCGTTTGCATAAGGAGGTCCATCGTGTAATACAAAAGGAGTATTATTTTTGTTTTTTAATAATACTTTTTTATATAAGTTTATGCTATCCCAATATTTTTTTATTTCTAATTCTTTTGTTGCTAGCTGCGCTCTCATTGGAAAACTGGTAGCTGGCATAAGTAGTGTATCTTTGTAATCCATATTTCCCCCTTATATTAGCCTGTTTTTGCTTAAATATTTTTCTAAAGTGCCATCAAGAAAACTATCACTTGTAGTAAAAAGAAAAGTTTTATCATTGATAGTTTTTACTTCACCTTTTTTAGCGAAACTAATTCCACTAAAAAAAGCTATTGCTTTATTAGCTTCTCTTTCGTTTAATTTATCAAAATTAATAATTAGTGGTTTCTCCTGCACTAATTCATCACCTATATTTACTAATTCATCATTATCACTATTAAGAAGTTGCTTAATAACAATAAGAGATGCTGTCGGTGGTTTCTTTAATTCTTTTTCTCTTTTTCTAAAACACATATATTTTCTCCTTATACATTAAATCTAAATACAACTATGTCACCATCTTGCATTTTATATTCTTTACCTTCTAATCTTACCTTACCATTTTCTTTAGCAGAAATATAACTTTTATATTTGTATAAATCTTCATACGATAGTATTTCTGCTCTTATAAATCCTTTTTCAAAGTCTGAATGGATTATTCCTGCACATTCTTTAGCGTTCATTCCATCAATAAATGTCCATGCTCTACATTCATCAGGACCACTCGTTAAATAAGTTTTTAGTCCTAATAAGTTGTAGGTTTTAGCTATTACTGTATCCAAACTTGACTGTTTTAAATCATACATTTCTAAATATTCATTTCTTTCTACTAAAGAAAGAGAACTTAAATCTTCTTCTAATTTG
>JAITXV010000033.1 GCA_031284605.1 Acholeplasmatales bacterium
GAAAGAAGATTTTGTTTTAATCCACGATGCTGCTAGACCACTTATTACTTCATCTTTAATTAAAAACATTTTAGAAATTGATTATAATTTTTATAACTGCGCTGTTGTTTGTAAAAATATAAGCAATTCATTGTTTGATAAACAAAAAAGAACCCACTTAGATAGAAATAATTTTTTATCATTAGAAACCCCTCAGGTTTTTAAGGTAACTGATATAAAAACAGCTTATGACAATATAGATGATAATATGGTGTTTTATGACGATTTAAGCGTGTTATTAAACACTTTCCCTAACAAAAGCATAAACTACTTCATCTATAATGAAAATAACTTAAAATTAACTTATGAGAGTGATTTTTATTTAATTAGTAATTTACTTCACGGTATTGATAATACAAATTATATTTATAAGATTGGTTATTCTTATGATTTTCATAAATTAGTTAAAAATAGGAAACTAATACTAGGAGGAATAGAAATTCCTAGCGAAAAAGGCCTGCTTGGTCATAGTGACGCAGATTGTTTATTGCATGCAATAGCAGAAAGTTTTCTAGGAGCATTAAGCTTAGGGGATTTAGGAAAGTACTATCCTGATACAAATATAGCATTTTTGAACAAAGATTCTAAAGAAATCTTAAAAGAGATATATAATATAATAATATCTAATGGATTTTTAATAAACAATATAGATTGTATGGTTCATTTAGAAAAACCAAAATTAGGTATGTATATAGATAAACAAAAATTAACAATAGCATCTATATTAGCTATAGATCCTTCATTAATTAGTATAAAAGCTACTACTAATGAAAGAGTTGGATTAGTAGGAAAAGAAAAAGGTATAGCTTGTAGTGTGATGACGTTATTAAGAAAAGAGGTAAAAAATGGTAATTGATACGAAATATGGACAATTTGAGTTAGTAAAAAATTATAAAGATGCTTTTAATATAACTGCATTTGAGACTAGGTATGTAGATGTGGCTTTTGATAGATATTCCTATATTTTAGGTGATATAGCCATTGATAGTGTAAATGGTAATAAACTAAGATTAAAAGGTTTTTCTACTAATGAAAAAAGTGTTAGTTCTTACAAGAAGATACCTGATTATTTAGCAGAATACTGCAATGTAGATGCTGCTTATTATATATTAAGGAGAATAAAATAAAATGGCAGTAGATTTAAAAAAACAATATGATTTAGTTGTGGAATACATTAGTCAAATAACTCCTTATATAAAAAGAGATGGTGGAGATTTAAGTATAACTAAAATAGAAGATGGAATAGTTTATATTAAAATGTTTGGGGCGTGTATTGAATGTAAAAGTTTAGATATAACCTTAAAAGATGGAATTGAGGCTATGCTTATTGAGAATGTAGAAGGTATTATAGGTGTTACATTAGATAACGAAGATATAACTACTGACCAATATTTAGATTCACTTTTTGATGAAGCTGAAAATAAAACAAATAAGAAATAAGGAGATATAAGAAATGAAAGAAAAAATAACAGTTAATAAACAATACTTATTACCGTTTTTAAAAGAAGATTATCATGTGTACCAGGCTAAAGTTAAAGAAATCCATAATGGATTAATTGCTAAGACTTTACTAGGTAGTGATTTTTTAGGATGGCTAGATTTACCTGTTAATCCAAAAACAGAAGAAATTAATTTTATTAAAGATTTTTCTAAAAAAATAAGAAAAGAAAAAGCATATTTAGTAGTAATAGGGATTGGAGGATCTTATTTAGGAGCTAAAGCAGCTATTAGTTTTTTAGCTAAACCTTTTAGTTCTTCTAAAGTAATATTTGCAGGATATAACACAAAAGGTGAATATTTAGAAGGTTTATGTAAGTTTTTACAAAATAAAGACTTTTATATTAATATTATTTCTAAAAGTGGAACTACTTTAGAACCTGCTCTTAGCTTTAGAGTAATAAAAAATTTATTAGCTAAAAAATACCCAGATACTTGGAAAGAAAGAATAGTAGCTACTACTGATAAAGCAAGAGGCGCATTATATACTGAAAGTGTTAATAACGGATATACTAAACTAGTAATAGAAGATAATGTAGGAGGCAGATATTCTGTTTTAAGCGCTGTTGGATTATTAGCTGCTAGCGTTTATGGTATAAACATAGATAAACTATTAAAAGGTGCATTAGATGCATACAAAGATTTACTTAATCCATCACTTGATAAAAATGATGCATATTTTTATGCGGTTGCTAGATATATGCTATATAAGGATAATAAAGTTACTGAGTTATTAATTAATTATGATGAATCACTAAATTATTTATCTGAATGGAGTAAACAGTTATTTTGTGAATCTGAAGGTAAAGATAAAAAAGGATTATTAGTTGGAAGTATGAGTTATACAACTGATTTACATAGTTTAGGTCAATATGTACAAGACGGATTAAGAAATGTGTTTGAGACTATTTACAATGTAGAAAACGTTAGCACAGATTATTTAATTAGTGAAGATGATAAAAATTATGATAAATTAAATTCTCTTGCAGGTAAACATTTTAAGGATATAACAGGAGCTGCTATGCAAGGAGTAATAAATGCTCACACAGAAGGCGGAGTACCTAATATTATTATTAATATACCTTCTAAAAATGCATATTGTTTAGGTTATTTGTTTTACTTTTTAGAAAAAGCTTGTGCTATTAGTGCTCATCTTTTAGAAGTTAATCCATTTAATCAGCCAGGTGTTGAAAGTTATAAAAAAGAAATGTTTAAGCTCTTAGGACTACTCAAATAAAAATAATGAAAAAGATATTTAGTGGAATAGGTACTATAGAACTTACTAAAAGAGTTGCGTACCTAATAAGTAAACAAATAGTTGAGGGTGATTGTATTTTACTTGGGGGAGATTTAGGAAGTGGTAAAACTACTTTTACTAAATTTTTAGGAGAATTTTTAGGAATAAAAGAAATCATTTCTTCTCCTACCTTTACTATATTAAAACAATATGAAACAAAAAAATTTACATTTAATCATTTTGATTTTTATCGTTTATCAAATGATAAAGATAATGATTTTGATTTTATTGATTATATTGAAGATAAGAAAAGTGTTTCAGTGATAGAATGGTATAATCAATATGAAAAAATTTTACCAACGCAATATATATTAATAAATTTTAAAGAAATTGGAGAAAATAGATTAATAGAAGTTTTTTCTAGTAACCACATAGAGAGCATAGAAAATGAATAGACTGTTTCTTGATACATCAAACAATTTTAGTTATATAGCTTTAACTAAAGATAACAATTTAATAGACTTTTTTGTAAGGGTTCAAAAAAATGATTTAGCCGCTTATTTTACTAATGATATTAATAATTTGTTAGTTAAAAACAATTTGACTGTTAAAGACATAGAAGGGATAATAGTAGGGGTAGGACCTGGAAGTTATACAGGGTTAAGGATAGCTATAACTAACGCTAAAATGTTAGCTTATTTTTTGAATATTAAATTGTTTACAGTGTCTAGTTTGTTTTTACTTACTAGTGGTTATGATAAAGTATTGGCTTATGAGGATGCTAGAAATAACAATTATTTTATAGGAGTATATGAAAAAAATAAAACTATAGTTAAAGATGGTTTTTATAATATTAATTTTTTAAGTGCTAAAAATTACCAAAAAGTTTTGATAAGTGATGAAACTTATAAAGTAGATGTAAAAAAAGTAATTAAAAAAGCTAAAGAAAATGATAATTTTATTTTGTTAGAACCTTCCTATCTTAGAGAAACTGAAGCACAAAGAAATCTTAGTAATTCTAGTGTTAGATGCTGTATAAGGAAAACAATAGTTTTAGATTATAATCAAATAATTGATATTGAAAAAGAAAGTTTTGGTAATGATGTAAACTATATTGATTCTTATTTTGATAATAACAAAAATATATTACAAGCATTTTCTTTTATAGAAAATGGCATTTTAAAAGGATATATTTTATATTCTGTTAATAATGATACTGCTTGGATTGTTTCTATAGCAGTCAAAAATGAATACAAATGTGCGGGTATTGGTACTAAACTAATAAATAAAATAAAAATAAGAAAAAATATAAACAGTATCGGGTTAGATGTTAGATTTGATAACTTAAACGCTATTGGGTTTTATACCAAAAATGGTTTTAAATATTTTAAAACAGTCGCTTCATATTATCAAAATCCCGTTTGTGATTCGCGTGTTTTTATTTGGGAGAAAAAAATATGATTATATTATCAGTTGAAACAAGTTGTGATGAAACAAGTGTAGCTATTAGTATAGACGGGAAACAAATTTTATCGAATATAGTTTTATCACAAATAGATATACATACTTTATATGGTGGCGTAGTTCCTGAGATAGCTAGTAGGAACCACACTAAATTTGTTCTTGAAGTTTTTATTAGGGCTATAAATGAAGCTAAAATAAAAATAAGCGATATTAACCTAATAGCAGTAACAAATGGTCCTGGATTAATGGGTTCTTTGTTAGTTGGAGTAAGTGCTGCTTTAGCATTTGGGTTAGCTAATAACATAAAAGTCATAGGAGTAAACCATTTATTAGGTCATATTTTTTCATCTAACATCGATAATGATATAGTTTTCCCTGCTGTTAGTTTATTAGTAAGCGGAGGACACACTGATTTAATATACTTAGAAGATTATTATACTTATAAAGTTTTAGGAGTTACATTAGATGATGCAGTTGGTGAAACTTATGACAAAGTAGCACGTATATTAGGTTTAGGTTATCCTGGAGGTCCTATAATAGATAAGGAAGCTAAAAAGGGAGTATCTAATATTAAGTTTCCAGTACCTAAAGTGGATTTACCATACCATTTTAGTTTTTCAGGGTTAAAAAGTGCAGTATTAAATAAATATAATAGTGACATTAAAACAAATGAGAAAATAAATATAAGCGATTATGCATCAAGCTTTCAAGATTCTGTATTAAAACAATTATTAAGTAATACTAAAAAGGCTGTAAATGAATATAAAGTTAATACTTTAATTTTAGCAGGTGGTGTTAGTGCTAATTCTGCACTAAGAGAGTTATTTAAAAATGAATTTTCTAATATCAATTTATTAATACCTAAATTTGCGTATTGTACTGATAACGCAGCTATGATTGGAAGAGCTGGATATTTGATGTATTTGAAAAATAAAAAAACAAATGATGAATATATTTTGAAAACATATTCAACTGCTAGATTTAGTGACTTATAAATATATATTTATAAAATAGACATTTTTGTGCATTTATATGATATTTTATCAAACTAAGTGCTGTACTATGGTATAATTAAGTTGTTATAAAAAAATATAACGGAGGAATTACATATGTGGAGAATAATTAAATTTATAATAATAGGAATAGTAATAATAATAGTAGGAGTTCCATTAGCTATTGTATTATCTTTATGGAAAACATATACACCACCAACTATAGAAAGTAATGGAAAAGATTCTGCTTTAGAAGGTATTTATAGTAGTATTGATAGTTTTTTAGCTAATCAAACTGTAAATGCAAAAAATACTCTTGAATTAGGTGTTCAAGAAGATCCTATTAACTATGAAATTAAAGCTATATTAGATAAAGTTCTTGAAGACAGAATACAAATAAGCTATTTAGAAATAAAAGGTGCTTGGGTTATTTTTGATGAAAATAAAATAACTATTGAAGCTGGTGCTAAATTTGGTTTTTATAATTCTGGAGTAACTATTGTGTTAATCCCTGATTTAAGCACACCAAATTATACTTTAGAATTAAAAACTTTAAAAATAGGAAACTTAAATTTAAAATTATTCAAATGGGTTGGAGATATAGTTGTAAATGCAATATTTAAGAAAAATATAAGTGCACTAGTAGAAGATTTCCTAACTGTAGAAATAGATAATGAAGATATTACATTAGCTGAAGTAGATTTTGATCATTACATCGTATCTGCCTCAAGAGATAATTTAGTTAAATTAGCTACTAAATATTTACCTAGCCAATATGAAGGTATAATAGGCTTAGGAAAGTCAATCATATTTGACCAAGGAATGTTAGATATATTATTCCATAAAGGTCTTGTGGGTGCAGGAATAAATTTAGGAAATATTAGAGATACATCTTATAATGAAATACCTGAATACCTTAAATTTAACAGCGAAGATGCGATGATTAATTATATTAAAGTTATGACAACTACTATGTTATTATCAAGTATATTGTTCCCTAACAGTGATGGTAAGAGTTTTATGACTATCGATCAACTAAGTTTTAATAGAGTAATAGATTTCTATTTAAGAGATACAGAAATATTCCCTATTAATTATGCGGTTGGACCAAACGATGCTCATAGTTATTCAGTTGAAGGAATGGTACCTTATGTTGATATTACAAATGGAGCTTTATATTTAAAAGTAAGTATTGCAGTGTATACCGAAGAATCAAAAGCTTTAGGAAGTGTATTTAGAACAAGTATACTTTTAGATGCAACTCCTGTAATAGAAAATGATGATCCCGCTACAAGCGTTGATGAATCAAATTGCTTAATTTTACAAATTGGTAACAATATTAAAATAGGTGATGGACTAGATATCGATATTGATGAAATATATAGTCTAATTAAGGATTTATTAGGTAATGCAACTTCTGGTGCTAGTGAATTTTTTGATATAGACAAGAAACAAATTAAATTAGAAGGATTTAAAGATTATTTCTCTTCTTCATATTTAGCTTATGATGGAATGAGTGTTGAAGAAGGAATGTTTAAAGTTTATTTAACTCCAAATCCTGAAAACGACCCTGATGATATTGAAGTTATTATTTTAATAGTAGAAAAAGTAAAACATTTATTAGAAGAAGGATTACTTGATGAACTTAATAATACATTCCCAAGTTTGGGTTTATATGAATTAGAAATTCTTGGTAATATGAATGCTTATGACGATGTTATTGGAAATTTAATTAATTTAACCGATAGTGAGAAAGAAGTTTTCTATAATATAGTAACAGAAGCATTGGTTATAGCTATTATGAATGACCCAGCAATAACTGGTGAGTTAAGTGATTGGATAGGTTTTGGTAACTAAAAAAAATATATATATAATAATAGGCAAGGCAACTTGCCTATTATTATAACAAAATAAGGAAAAAAGATAATGGAAAGTAATTTTATAAAAACATTTATTGAAGAAGATTTAAAAAATAATAAGTATAAAGAAATAGTAACACGTTTCCCGCCTGAACCAAATGGTTTTTTACATATAGGTCATGCAAGAGCTATTATTACTAATTTTGAATTAGCTGCAGATTTTAATGGATACACTAATTTGAGATATGATGACACTAACCCTTCAAAAGAAGACCTTGTTTATGTTGAAGCAATTAAGAATGATATTAAATGGTTAGGTTATGAACCAAAAAATGTATATTTCGCTAGTGATTATTTTAATGAAATGTATGAAAGAGCTGTTTTACTTATTAAAAAAGGAAAAGCTTACGTAGATAGTCAAACCGCTGAAGAAATAAGTGCTTCAAGGGGGAATTTAACTACTGTAGGAACTAATTCAATATACAGAGAAAGAAGTAAAGAAGAAAACTTAAAACTATTTGAAATAATGAAAAACGGTTTATGCGATGAAAAAACTTATGTTTTAAGAGCTAAAATTGATATGAGCAGTCCTAATATGAATTTAAGAGACCCAGTTATTTACAGAATAGTCAAAGAATCACATCACAGAACAAAAGATGCTTGGGTTATTTACCCAATGTATGATTTTGCTCATCCTATTGAAGATGCAATAGAAGGTATAAGCCATTCATTATGTAGTTTAGAATTTGAAGATCACAGACCTTTATATGATTGGGTGATAAGAGAATGTGAAATGCCAAATACTCCTAGACAAATAGAGTTTGGAAGACTATCTATTGAAAATACTATAATGAGCAAAAGATATTTACGTGAATTAGTTGAAAGTAAAAAGGTAAGTGGTTGGGATGACCCAAGAATGCCTACTCTTTCTGGTTTAAGAAGAAGGGGTTTTACTCCAACTTCAATTAAAAACTTTATACTAAGTGTTGGGTTATCTAAAATTAATAGCACTATGTCACTAGAGATGCTAGAAAGTGCGCTAAGAGAAGATTTAGTTTTAAAAACTAAAAGAGTTATGGCTGTTGTTAATCCTTTGAAAGTAACAATAACTAACTATACTAAAAAAACCTTAGAAAAATACGAAGTTCCATATAACGCTGATAATTTAGAATTAGGTACTAAAAAAATATCTTTTGGTAAAGAATTATATATAGAAAAAGAAGATTTTAGTATTATTAAAACTGATAATAAATTTAAAAGATTATATTTAGGTGGTGAAGTAAGATTACTTGGAATAGGCTATTTTATTAAGTGCAATGAAGTTGTTTATAACAGTGAAAATGAAATAGTTGAATTATTATGTACTTATGATAAAAATACTAAATCTGGAAGTAATTTTAGCCAAAGAAAACCAAACGGAACTATTTCTTATGTTTGTAAGAGTGATAGTGCAAATGCTAGTTTTTATATGTATGAAAGTTTAATTGATAACGATATCCAAAGTGACAACATCTTAGATAAATTTAATGAAAATTCTTGTGTTGTTAAAGAAGGATATGTTGAAAAAAATGTTAGTAAGAGTAAAGAAGAAGATAAATACCAAATTATTAGAAATGGATATTATGTCGTAGACAAAAATAGTACTAAAGATAATCTTATTTTTAACAAAATAGTATCTTTAAAATCTAGTTACAAATAATGAATTTTGAAAATAAAGAATATTTAAAAAAATTAAATGCTAAACAACTAGAGGCTGTCATCCATACAGATGGTCCTCTTTTTGTAATTGCAGGTGCAGGAACAGGAAAAACTAGAACTTTAACTACTAGAATAGTGTTTTTACTTGATAATATGTACGCTAGTGATGATGAAATATTAGCTGTTACTTTTACTAATAAAGCAGCTAGTGAAATGAAAGATAGAATAAGAACTGAGTTAAAAAGAAATATTGGAGGAATGTGGATTCTTACATTTCACAGTTTAGGTAGTCGTATATTAAGAAGTTATATTGAGTTACTCAATATAGGAAATTTAAGAAAAGATTTTAGTATAATAGATGAAAGTGATCAAAAACAAATAATTAAGGAAATATTAAAAAACTTAAAAGTTGAAAATAAAAAAACAGGAGATGTAATAAATTATATTAGTTTATATAAAAATAATAATATTACTGTTAACGAAGTTTTATTAGATGATTATGAAAAAATATATTTTGAATATAATAAATATCTAATTAACAATAACTTAGTTGATTTTGATGATTTATTAATATATTCTTATAAATTACTACTTATGGATGAAGTTTTAGATATATATAAAAAAAGATTTAAATATATATTAGTTGATGAATTTCAAGATACTTCTTTACTACAGTTTTTAATTATCAAAAAATTGTCTTCTTATAATAACAATGTCTTTGTAGTAGGAGACCCTGACCAATCTATATATGCGTTTAGAGGAGCATCATATAAGAATGATGAGTTATTTAAATCGCACTTTGACGCTAAAATATGTGTTTTAGATGATAATTATAGGTCTAGTAATAATATTTTAGATTTAGCTAATAACTTAATAAAACATAATAAAAATAGAATAGCTGAAAAGAATTTATCTAGTTCTATAAATAGTTCATTTAAACCGGAGTATGCGTCTTGTTTTAATGAAAATGAAGAGGCTAAGTATGTAGTAGATAAAATAAAACAGTTATATGCTATGGGGTATAAATATAAAGAAATGGCTATTATTTATAGAAATAATTCACTTTCTAGAATTTATGAAGAAGCGCTACTAAGTTCTAAAATAAAATATATAGTATATTCAGGACATAGCTTTTTTGAAAGAAGAGAAATAAAAGATGTTATAGCATATCTAAGAATAGCTTTAGACCCATACAATGATTTTTATTTAAAAAGGGTGTTAAACACACCTTCTAGAGGAATAGGTAAAACTTCTATAGAAATGTTAGAAAACATTGCATTAGAAAGAGGCATATCTTTGTTTGAATCAACTGACTATTTTAGAAAACGTGAATTAGATAAGTTTGTTAGTACGGTTTTAGAACTTAATAAAGATATTGACGATTTTGAAAGTGCTGCTTTATTTTTAGAGCACGTTCTTGAAGTTATTAATTATATTGCTTATGTTAAAGAAAAATTAGATGACGCTGATGATAGAATTGAAAATATCATAGAATTTAAGAATATGTTAACAAATGCAGATTTGATGTATCCAGGTACAATAAGAGATAAATTAACCTCCGTTTTAGAAGAAATAAGCCTAGCTACAGATATAGAAGATAAAGACGATAAGGATACAGACAAGGTTATTTTATCATCATATCACAGGGTAAAAGGTCTTGAATTCGCTGCAGTTTTCTTAGTAGCTATGGAGAGCAGTATTTTCCCATCTTTTTACGCTAGCGGAGATGATTTAGATGAAGAAAGAAGAGTAGCTTATGTTGGAGTTACTCGTGCTAAGGAATTTTTATATTTATCTAGTGCAACTAGCCGCTTTAGAAACGGTGTTAGAGAATACGCAGATAAAAGCAGGTTTATTGATGAAATGTTTTTAACTAAAAATAATAAAAAAGTAGATAATAGTAACTTCTTAGAACAACCCTCTAATATATATAAAGAAGGAAACAAAGTATATCATCCATCTTTTGGTGAGGGAGTAATAGTTCAAATAAAAGACAGTATTTTAACTATAGCTTTTGCATTACCATACGGTATTAAAAAAATCTTAGAGACTTATAAAGGTTTAGAAATAATTAAATAAAAAAGTAAATAAATAAAAATTAACATATTATATATATAGGGAGTATATATAATGGAGTTAGATAAAAAACAAACCCAAATAGTGTGTGCAAGATATAAACACCTTTTTATTTTAGCTGGCGCAGGAAGTGGAAAAACTAGAGTAATTGTTGAAAAAATAAAATTTATATTAGAAAATAAGGAAATAAATGAGGATGAAATACTTTGTATTACATTTACAGTTAAAGCATCTACAGAGATGCATGAAAGACTAGGTAAAAAAAATATAGATGTGATGACATTTCATAAGTTAGCTTATGAAATGATAAAAAAATATAAAAATAATAATATAAAAGTATATGATGGTGATGGTGATAATAAGTTTAGTAAAGAAGATATTTTAAAAATATCTTCTTATAAAAACTCATTTAAAAATACCTTATTTAAGCCTTTTTTAATAAAGAAATATAATGATTTCCTATTAAAAAATTGTTTTTATGATTTTGATGATTTGTTACTAATATTGCTTAAAATGTTAAAAAGTAATTATAACAATTGTTACTATGATTTAAAATATAAGTATATTTTTATAGATGAATTTCAAGATACTAATAATTTACAATATAATATTTTAAAAGCACTAACTAAAAAAGATACTCAAACTTTAGCTGTAGGTGACCCAGACCAAGCTATTTATTCATTTAGAGGATCAAACTATAAAATTATTGATAAATATGTCAAAGATTTTAACGCTAGTGTAGTTACGCTAGATACTAACTATAGAAGTAATGTAAGTATTATTAACTGTGCTAATAATTTAATAAAACATAATATGTTTAGACATAAAAAAACGCTATTTCCAAATAAAGGAGGGATTGGAAGTGTAATATATAAGAATTTTACTTCTAAAGATGAAGAAAATATTTTTATTATCAATGAGTTGAATATTTTAAAAACTAAACACCAATTAAAAGAGATAGCGATAACCTATAGAAACCATATGTCTAAAAGTTTAGTTATTAGTTGCTTAGAAAAATATTATTTTAGTTATAGTGAAGACAAAGATAACTCTTCAAATGCCATCTCATTACTAACAATTCATGAAACGAAAGGGCTAGAGTTTGAAGTTGTTTTCATTATTGATATTAATGATTATATACTACCTGATAGAAAAAATGATTCTATTTTTAATACCGAAGAAGAAAGAAGATTATTTTTTGTAGGAATTACTAGAGCTAAAGAAATACTATATCTAATAAGCAATAATGAAAATGGTAAAATATCCGCATTTATTAACCAAACAAAGCATTAAAGTGATAAAATATATGTGGAACAATACTCAAGAGGCTAAAGAGGCTGGTTTCGAAAACCAGTAGTGGCTAATACCTGCAGGAGTTCGAATCTCCTTTGTTCCGCCAAAATATTTTTTTAAGGAGAAAGAATGGATAAAAAACCACTAGCATACAGAACATACTTACATTTAATATATTTAGGAGCTGCTATCTTTGTAGAACTTTTATTCTTCTTTCTATTTTTTTATATCTGCTCTCTAAATAAAGATTACAGTGTTTTAATTAATAGTATACCAGGATGGGTGTTGTTTATACTTTTAGACGGTTTTTTTATATTTATGTTTTTTAGAAACCCTAAGGTAACTATTTACTATGATAGAGAATATATCTATCTAGCTAAGTCTAAAACTCAAATAAAAATTAGTGATATAGTTAATGTTACATATAGAAGAACATTTTCTAGGTATTTTCTTAGTACAATAACTATATCTTGTAGAAACAATGAGTATAGTGTTGGTGGAATCAGATATATTAATGGTACAGTAGAAAAATTGATAGATTTAAAATTAAGATATAGAAAACCAACTAAATAAAAAATACAAATAAATACGCTAAAAAATGGTATAATAATACTATATTAATATAAAGGATGGATAAATAAATTAACGCCAAAGAAATTGTTAGAAAAAGAAACATAATATTTTATACTTTCATATCGGTGATAGTTATAATAATAATAACTATAGTATTATTAGCGGTATTTTTAGAAAGCGACACCGCTAAATTAGTTGTAAATTCAATTTTATTAGCGGTTTTAGGGATATTTGCGTTAATTATGAATGGATTTATCACAGCCTATAATAGTGCTGCTAGAATAGCGCTAATGATATTAAATCAAGGACCTCCAGTGCCATATATTAATAACCCAATTGAAAATGAAAAAGTAATACTCAAAAAAGATTTTATAATGCATGCAAAAAATAGTGATTACTCAATATACTATAAAATTGAAAAAACTTCTCGCGGTAAATTAAGAAAAGTATTATATTTATGTGCGGTAATCTTCTTAAAAGATAAAAATTTGAACTTTTATAGTAAAGTCATAACCGATGAAATAACAAAGCTAGAAACATCTTTAAAAGAAATAAAAAGAATAAGTAAGAAAGTAATAATACAATTTAAAGAAATAGATGATTTAAGTGAAGATACAAAGAAAGAAATTGCGGATGTTATATCATATATGCAGTCTAACTCATACTATGCTCAAATAAATGTTGGGTTATATAATAAGGATAGAAATGCTTATTTCTTGTATAGTGAAAAGAAAATGCCGTCATACCACTATAAAGATGCAGTCGGATTAATAAAGGAATTAATTAAATAATAAAGACAATGCCTGCTAATAAATAAATAATAACTGAAGGTTTTATAACTTGTTTTTGTTATTTTAGCATTATACTCATTCAATTGTATGTTCTATACTAGTCAAATATAGCACCATTATTTGAGAAAGTCGTACTCACACTACCAATTAAATAGTAATATCTAACCAACCAATATAGCAATTTAAATTATCTGGGTTATTTCTTTATTACAAGACTAAATTAGGAATATTTCTATTATTTCACTTGTAGTGATGTTTTTAGTGTAAAACTCATAGTATCTTTAATATAAAATTCATCTATTATTTTTAGCGCAGAACATATACGTATCAGAAACTCAACATCTAAAAATTCTTTTGGACAGTTATAGTCAAAATAAATATAGTAGTTAGAGTGTATGTGATATATGATTAAAAGCTATTACAATTATTCAAAATCACAATGAAAATAATTATTTTGTAAATATATTAAGTGTTCAATAAAGATACATAATAGTATAAAAAATCACAATTAACTTCCCCGCTATAGTTGCTTTTCTTCTGTTAATTGTGAAGAGTTACTAATAAGATTAATAATAATAATATGAATAAGAGTATAATATATGCATAGGAGAAATATAAAATATGAAAAAAATGTTTTTATTAATTTGTTTATTCTTTATTGCAATATTAACAACAAGTTGTAACAAAAATACAAAAAGAGAAATAGAAGGACTATCTAGCAAAGATGAAATAGTGTGGTTTTCTTCAGGTGGATTATCTTTGTTTAAAAATATCATAGGAAGCAGCGATGGATATTTTACTATAGTAAATCCGATTCTTTTAGCGTATCAACTTGTAACTGTTGATAATAATTTTTATATAAGATTATATTATGGTACTCATATGAGCCCAGAAGATAGAAATCAGGATGATTTTTACGATGATGCTTCGTATGAATTAAAGGTAGAAGAGTTTCAAGCAACTAGTGAATTTATTTCTATGGGTATAATCACGGGCAACACGCTGTTTTCAACCGCAATAGAAAGTTTTGGGTCTTCAAAATATAACTTAGATCTTATTGATACTGAAGAATATGGTGGTATAATTTATAAGTATTGTGTTTTAGCTCCAATAGATTTATCTAGTCTTCCTAATAAAGGTGGATTAGCATTTACATTAGATAGTGCCTCAAGTATTGAAGGTCGCTACAGTGGTACTATAATCATATATTATGAAAAAAAGTCAGGTGGAATAATGTTTTATAACCGTGCTTCAATTGATAGATATCGCAAAATTGAATTTTATCTAGGAAGTAGTACACCATTTTGTACTTTACCTGAAACTTTCTTAACGGTTGGAAACTAACAACTATGAGAAAACTTATTATTGTATTAGTGACATTTTGTTTGAGTTTATTTTAATATTCATTCATTACTTCTAAAAATAAAAAGTCGCTTAAATAAGCGGCTTTTTATTTTTATTTATGAGTTAATGAAGTAACGCTGTATCCGTAATTACTCAAACTGTATAAAGATTCAACTTCTAACATAAGTTTGACATCTTTTGATGCAAATCCAATATTATAATCAGACCCCATAAAAATGTGTGATGTAACTATTATATATATAGTAATTACTAAATTACCATCTTTTTCTTTATAATAAATCTTTAAATCAGTATCACATAGATTAGTACCTGCAATGGCTAAATCATTTGCATAACTAAGCATAACTTTTTCTTGAACAATGTCTTCTTGATTATATTTGGTTTTAGTTTTATTAATTTTTACATATGTTTTTAATTTTGTTCCTAGATAATTAGCATAATTGATTTGTAATAAAAATATTTTATTACCAGAATTATAAAAAACTTTCCCACTTTCGTCATTTAAATAATAGTTTTTGTATATTTTATTACCAGCTTTATCGCGTACAATTAATGCTTGGCTATCATTTATTAAAGTTCCATAATCCTTTTTACAAGAAACTAAAAACATACTAAACAAAGTTATTACTAAGATAAATAATATTTTTTTCATTTGTTTCCTCCTAATTTATATCTATAATTGCGAGCACTAAATCTACTAGCAAATATGCAAGAGCAATTAACACAATATATGCATTTCCTTTTCTATTTTCAGACGCTCTATCGTCAGTATAGTCTTTATATGTTGGATATTTTTCTTTTGTTTCTTTCCTTTTAAATATCATTCTAGTTGAATATGAAATTCCACTCCAAATTCTAGTTGCGCCTGTAAGCATAACTAATCCTACCACAAATACTAATGCACTGGATGCAAATATACTAGATACAATATTAGTGAGTGTAAATCTATCATGATATACAATAAGCTGGAAACCTAGTGCTATAACTGGAATAATTACAGCTATTATAAGACATTTAATAAAAGAAATTTTAGGTTTTTGCTTTTCATTCATTATTTAACTACTTTTAATAAATATTTTTGATATTCAGCTTCATTACAAAGTACATAGTGTTCATCTTCAACTAACCTAAGTGTTGGTTTATCAATGCTGTAATCGTGCTGAGCAGGATTATATCTAACAGATGAAACTCTGTTCTTTTCATAATTAGGATCTGGAATAGGAATAGACGAAATTAAAGAAAGTGTATATGGATGTAAAGGATGATCAAACACTTTAGTCTTATCCCCCATCTCAACTATATGACCAAAATACATAACAGCAACTCTATCACTTATAAATTTTACAACAGATAAATCATGGGCTATGAATAATATGGTTAAGCCTAAATTCCTTCTTAAGTCATTAAATAAATTGATAACTTGCGCTTGGATTGATACATCAAGAGCACTAATTGGCTCATCTGCTATAATTAATTCGGGTTCTGAAATAATAGCTCTAGCAATACCTACTCTTTGTCTTTGTCCGCCTGAAAATTCATGAGGATAATGATCAGCGTGTTCTGGTTGTAACCCAACAGTTTTTAAAGCATCATACACTTTTTCTAAAATTATTTTCTTATTTGTAATACCATTAATATACAAGCCTTCTGCTATTATATCTTTTACATTCATTCTTGGATCTAAAGAATCAATTGGATCTTGGAAAACCATTTGCATTTTATTGATTAATGGTCTATTATATAATCTAGGACCAGTGATTAGTTTAGCTTTTTCAAGGTCTACATTATCTTGATATAACTCGTGAGCTTTTTTAACTTCTTCGAATTTATTAAAAGCTTCGATATATTCAGGGCTTTTAGGAGCATTAGATAATGGTTTTGGTATTCCATCAAAGGCATGTTTTTTCTTATTTATGAAGTCTTTATTTTCTAAAGCTGCTTCTTGTTGTAATACTTTCAACTTTTCAGCGTTTTCTAAAGATAAGCTTTTAGCTATATCAGCGTTTGGTCTAAATAAATCGTTTTGGTCATGCTCTCTTTCCTCTATCTCTTGATGCAATTTTTGAATTTGAGAAGTTACTTGTGCTTTATTAGCGTTTATTTTAGCTACAACAATTTGTTTTAAAATACTAAAAATAGAATTAAAAATATTTACTGTTTTTGATTTTAATAAGTTTCTTTTTTCAATATATTCATTAAATGCTATTTTATGAAGTCTTTTCTTCTCGTTAGCATCAATATCTTCTGGCAACCTATCAACACTGTCAAAAGCAGTTTTCTTAAATTCCAAAAATTCATTTTCAGATACTACAAGCTTTTGTTCTAATACTAATATTTTTTCTTTTAAAGAAGCATCATCACTGCTATTTAAAATATCATTTTTTAAATCTTGTAATTTTTTATTAATTGCTTCTATTTTACTTGTAGTATATCTATATTCGCCTTTGTTATATAATACGGAATTTAGTGCAACTTTAATATTAGAAACTCTTTCATTTAGGCTGTTAGTATTTTCTTTTTTAAAAGTAGCTTCAGATTTTCTTAAACTTTTAATTTCGTTTTTTAAAGAAAGCGTACCTGCAACAATTCTTTTTCCAAGTAAGTATACTTCACCATCGGTAGGCTTATATAATCTAATAATTGTTCTTCCTGTAGTAGTTTTCCCACAACCAGATTCTCCAACTAACGAAAATATTTCACCTTTTCTAATATCAAAAGTAACTCCATCAACCGCTTTATTATATATTTTGTATTTTCCTGAACCAGTTTTAAAATGTTGTTTTAAATTTACAACATTTAAAACTATCTCATCTTTTCTTTTTTCATCATTATTTTGCATTTTGTCCATCCTTAGATTGTAAATATCCTTTAACACTTTCAATACGCTTAGTAATTTCTTCAGGGCGTTCTACTTCTGGAGCATCTGGGTGTAATAACCAAGTTGCTGCATAATGGGTATCACTTATTTTAAATAGTGGTGGTTCTTCTTCAAAATCTATTTTCATAGCATACTTATTTCTAACTGCGAATGCATCTCCTTTAGGAGGGAAAAGCATATTAGGAGGAGTACCAGGAATTGTATTTAATTTTTCCTTGCTATTTAAATCAGGCATACTATTCATTAGCGCCCAAGTATATGGGTGTCTTGGATTATAAAATACATCGTTAGCAGAGCCGTATTCAACAATTTTTCCTGCATACATAACAGCAATTCTATCAGCTACGTTCGCAACAACACCTAAATTATGGGTAATGAATATTACAGATAAGTTTCTGTTTTGCTTGATTACTTTGATTAATTCTAATATTTGAGCTTGGATAGTAACATCTAAAGCTGTTGTTGGTTCATCACATATTAATATTTTAGGTTGAGCCATAAGCGCTATAGCAATTACTATTCTTTGTTTCATACCACCTGAAAATTGGAAAGGATACATATTGTATCTTTTTTCAGGCTCCATAATCCCAACTTCCTTCATTATCTTTAAAGCTTCATCTCTAGCTTCTTTTTTAGTAACTTTAATTTTTCTGTTGTAATCTTCTTTTACTGCAAATATTACTCTAAAGTAATCAATTATCGCAAAATAATATTTCAAAAACTCAAAATCTCTAAGAGATGCTTGTTTTGTTCTAACTGCTTTATCATAAGTTCTTTTAGAAAATATATATAGCACTATACCCGCTACAATAGGTACTGCAATTAACCAAAATATCCCTGCAGGCTTAGCGGCAATAGATACAACGATAGAAACAAGCAAAGCAATAATTGCTAATATAAAAGCACTAAATAAAGCTATAGGTAAGATTAATGACTTTCTTCTTGATAAAATAGTTTCATCACTTATTTTTTCTTTATTTTGGTGAATGGCTGTTATTTTTTTACGTGCATTTTGTTTTGCATCTTTTTTAGTTTCTAAATACTCTTTTTTATAGCCTGAATATAAATTATCAATATATTGTGATGCTTCTTTTTCTTTGTTTTCATATACTATTTTAGCATTTGATAATTTTATATTTTCTTCGTTTAAAATCCTTTGTTTATCTTCTATAGATAATTTTTTGTCTTTTTTTGTTTCTTTAATCTTATTTTTAATATAAAAATAACTATTTTTTTCTTTATAGAAATAATCTAAATATGAGTTTTTCTTTCTCTTTCCATTAAGAATCATTGCTTCAGTAATCTGTTTTCCAACTTTCATAATTGGATTTAAACTAGAAGTCGGATCTTGGAAAATCATACCAATATGATTTCCTCTGATTTTATGAAACTCCTCTTCTTTAATATTAATTAAGTCTTGATTTTTATAAATGATTGAACCATCTTCTATAATTGCGTTAGGAGCTAATATTCCCATTATTGTTCTTGATGTTACACTTTTACCAGAACCTGACTCTCCAACTATAGCTAAAGTTTCACCTTGATATAGTTCGTATGAAACTCCTCTAACTGCGTGAACTAATCCTTGGTTTGTTCTAAATGAAACAACTAAATTTTTTACTTCTAATACTGTTTCTCTATTATTATTCATTATTCTTGACCTCTTAAAGATGGATTCATAGCATCTCTTAATGCATTACCAAATAAATTAAATGAAACCATTAAGATTAGTATAATTGCTGCTGGAATTATTAATAAATAAAACTTTCCAGGAGCAGACATATTTTGTTGCCCATCAAATAACAAAACACCAAGTGATGTTCCAGACAATTTAAAGAAACCTAAATCAAGAGTGGCACCGTGCCCAATTCCTAATCCTAGATAACTTATCGTTGCTTCTGAAAATATAATTCCAGGAATAGATAACACTGTAGAGGTTATTATTCTTCCTATACCATTAGGTAAAATATGTTTAAATATAAGTCTTCTATCTTTAGCTCCTAATGTTTTGGAAGCTAAAACATATTCTCTATCTCTAAATCTATAAAATTGAATTCTCGTAGTAGATGCAGGCCCTATCCAACCACCAAATACTAAATATACAAATAGTAAAATAAAGCCATTTAAAATATATTTTTTTAATATAATTAAGATAGTTAAGAATGGAAAAGATGATATAAATTCATTAAATCTCTCCATACCAAAATCAACAGCTCCTCCGTAATAACCTTCAATGGCACCATAAATAACACCTAATACAATATTTACTATTGAAACTATTAAGCCTAAAAACAAAGATGTTCTAAGTGATAACCATATTTCTGCAAATAAATCTCTACCAGAAGAGTCGGTACCAAAGAAATAGTATGGCATTTTGTCAAATCCAGAACTAGCAATTCCATCTTTCATTACAAAATAGTTACCTTCTGCAATTAATTCTCCTGTTTTTGGATTATAAACATCTTTACTCTTCCCAGTTACTTCATATATTTCCCATAAATGTAAGTCTTCAGATTCACCATCTAAATTAGAATTAAAATACCATTTCAAAGGAGTATCTCCTTCATCGTATATACCATTTGCATTCGCATCGGTATAACTAGTAACAACTATTGCTTCTTCAGCACCAGGATTATCTGCTAAAAATTTTCTATATTCTGTAGCAGATAGTGTAGCATTAAAATTAGCATATACTCTATTATAAACATAGTATTTAAAAGAACAAACTGTTCTTATAGCATTTTTTCTAAACCAACTTCCACCAAAACCTTTAATTGAAATACCAGTCCACATTGAAAAGTTGTATCCAGATATCTCGGTAGTTGTTGTAGTATCAGGGTTTATTACTACTGAATCAAATTCAAGTTTTTGACCTAATTCAGTACCTTCAAAAAATAAAGCAAGTTTTCCTTCTGAACTAATATTAGAAATTAAATCAGTAACTCCTTCACTTAATATGTCTGCACCTATTTGAGCATAGTAACTAGGTATATCTGCTAATTCTGCAGAAGAAGAAGGGGCAGTAGCAGGGATAAAATATAGTCTAACTATAGTGTTGGCTGGCATATCAATAATGTTTACTCTTACTATATCTTCAGCGTTTAAACTATATACAGCAGTAGAAGCAATGACACTCTTTTTTAAATATGATTCATTAGTGGTTTTAAGTAATTCCATATAGTTAGTTCCACCAACATAGTCAGGTATTTTATTGCTACCAATTACTTCTTTATTAGTTAAACTACCTTTTTTAATATATTGTTTGTCATAGTAATTTGTAGTATCATATTTTGGATAATACAAAATACTACCATCTTCATCAACGTATTGATTATTAAAATCAACTGAATAATCAGTAACTCCAATAGTTCCATCTAAAATACCAAGATTTTCAATATATGGAACTCTAGGGGGAAGCAACTGAGCTCTAGCTACATTTGCTGATTCATAATCTTTTAAGGTTATTGAAGGAACCACTATTGATAAAAGTACAAATAAAATTACTATTGTAGTAGCTACCAAATTAACTTTATTCTTAATAAAACGTAATAGTGCATCTTGTAAAAATGATCTAGGTTTACCATTAAACTTTACATCAAATATTTTTTCATTTAAAGATACTAATTCAAATTTATCTTTGTCTATGTGTTTTATATCTTGATTATGCATGCTTGGCCCCCATTCTAATTCTTGGATCTACGACACCTAAAAGCATATCGTATAAAATTCCACTAATTAAACCTATTGTTAAGAAAAAAGCAGTGTCGTACATTATTATATTAATATCGAATTGTAAAGTAGCTGCTAAGCCTACTCTACCAGCACCAGGAATTCCATATACTTGCTCAGTAATAGGGGAACCACCTAGCAAACTTGTGAATATAAGAATTAAACTTGGAATGATTGGCGTTAAAGCAAATCTTAATCCATGTCTAAAAATTGATTGAAATTTTGATAATCCTTTAGTTCTAGCTAATAAAACAAAGTCAGAAGTTAATACCTCAGTTAGTTCAGCTCTTACAAATCTAGTTAATGAAGCTATGCCGCCAATTGATAATGAAATAACAGGGATAAAATAACTTAATATTTTTTGTTTGAGAGTTGAATCACCAGGCGCCCATTGCGTTGGGAACCATTTTAAATCCCAACCAAACCACTTCATCATAAGCATTATTACGACGAATGCAGGTAAAGAGATAAACACCATAATAAAAATAGATATCAAGTTATCAATCCATTTATTTTTATACAGAGCAGCTAATATTCCCAAACCAATTCCTAAAGGTATTTCTAACAATATAACAATTATATTTATTCCAATTGTATACTTAAACGTTTGATTTAACACTTTCGTGGCTGGAACATTAGTAGCTAGTTTGGTTGAATAACCCCAATCAAACTTTGTTACAAGATTCGCGACCCATCGTCCATATTGTATAAAAAGATTAATTCTGGTATATACATACATCGTTCTACTAGGATCAGTAGGACTAGAAGTATTGTAAACCCAAAAAATACCATCATTTTTGGTAAATTTTTCGTACTTTTTTTGTTCTTCAGCTATTTGTGCTAAAGTCCAAGATTTGTAAGGATCAACTTCTTTAGAAATAATAAGTCTAGTCATATATCCGTCTGAAACTTGTTTATCTAAAAATGCCCTTTTCATTTCTATTTGAGTTGGTGGGTCTTCTGGATCTACTTTTAAAAATATAAACGTTACTGTTAGTACACTGACTAACATAATCAAAACCCAAAATAATCTTTGTAAAAAATATCTAAACATGAGAAACTCCTCTTTTATGTTTTATATATTATATCATAATAGTGATATAAAACCTAGTTTTTTAATAAAATAAGCCCATCATACGATGGGCTTATCATATTTGTAAATAAAATTATTAATATTTAGTAACAATTAGTAGAAATACAAAGCAGGTAATGTATTGCCATCAGCATCTTCAGGCCATTCTCCACCATAACTACCAACAACAGCACTAACTGGAACAACGTCAGAGTTTTCTAATAATGTACAAAGTATATAAGCGTCTCCATCAGTAAATTCAGCACACCAAGTACCATCTCCATATACAGCAACTGTAAACTTAGCAGGAGATAAATAATCTATTACATTTTCTAAAGTAGTACCTTCTGGTAATACAACCCAGAAACCACCTAGAGCTGATTCATCTTCAAATAATTCGTAAATTCCTTCAGGGAATTCAACATTATAAATATATGGAAGGAAGTCTTCTAATTCTGCTTGTAAGCCAGCTAAATCATAAGTACCTGGATCGATAACAGGAGGAACTTCAGAACCTTCATGTACTGTAACCTTACCATCTAATGCTTCAACTAATGCATCGTATGACCATAATTCTACTCTGTGTTCAACACCATTACCAAAGTCATAATCATATTCAACAGCTATTTCAACTACAGAAGTATCAAAACCCCAATTGATAGTGAATCCGCCTCTGTTATCTGAACAGAATACATCAAGGAATGAAGAAGCGTTTAGGGCAGAACCAGAAATACCACCTATAGCGATATCACAATTAGCAACCATTTGATAATCATAGTAAATATCAGGGAATGCAGTATCAGTAATAGATATTTCAATTTTTATATTTAATGCTGGATCAATTAATTTTTCCCAACATGCTTTTGTCCAATCGGCAGTTTTTCTAATAGCTTCACTTTCAGTATATTGCATAACTCTAACATCAATAGCAATTACAGTAGGATTAGCAGCAGTACCAGCAGTATAATAACCATCAGCGATACCTTGTAATAATGCTTCATGGAAATACCATAATGCAGCATCTAAATTATAGCCTCTTGAATCATAACCATAAGCATCAGCTACAGCTTGTGCTTCTTCACTATTTCTATAAGGAATACCTGATTCAGGATCAACATAGTATGCACCTGAGAAATATCCAACTGCTTGTCCTCTAGTAGGAACCCAGTTTTCTTGTAAATCAAGTCTATCTAAACTCCAATATAAAGCTTGTTTGAAATCAGTATAAGATAATATAGGTTCAGGAACAAATGTAGTATCAGGGAATACTTCTTTAGCAGCAGCTAATGTACCAAATCCATTGATATTATATCTCCAAGTAGTTGAATCAGGACTTTCAAGTCTTCTAGGATCTTGAATAAATTCAGCTATTCTTGAGTTTGGAATACCACAAGTTTCTAATTTTCCATCTAAAAATTCATTAAATGCGATTTCTTGAGATTCTAAAATGATAACTTCTTCGCCTGTCCATTTAGTTGTTGAAGCATAAGGACAATTAGGATTTTTGACGAATCTAGTTAATTTATCACTTTCATAATATGAAATAATATATAATCCACTTGAAGCAACATGTAATTCATCACTTCCGTATGTATTATCTTCAACTGTACCAGAAGGACCATATTTAGCCCATAAATCTTGGTTCATTGCAGGCCAACCAGCTAAATATCTAAAATCAAATGTTGATTGTGAATTTTTGAAAGTAAATTCTAATGTATAATCTCCAACTTTTTTAATACCTACAGCATTCCAAGCGCTATCTAATTCTGCTTGTTCTTCAGGTGAAAGAGTATGATTAATATATTTAGTTTTTAATGATGCAGCTAACTGTGCATACGCTTGAGCGCCTGCTACTTCTGAAGCAAAATCTCCACCACCACTTATAGCTCTAAATAAATTTTGAGTTAAAGCTTCTCTATATGTCCAATAAAAGTCATTTGCGTCTAAATTTAAATCAAAACCTGTAGTATTAATAGCACTATTGAAACTCCATTTTAAATCATGTCTTAATTCAATTCTCCAAGATTTAGAAGTATCTTTACCATTAACAACTTTATAAGTAGCACCAAATGGAACAGGATCTCCTAAAGCTAAGTCATTAGCCCATGTCCAACCATTTCTAGCATCATTTAAAGTCATTCTATAAAAACCACCTTCGATGTTTCCTAGATAACCAGCAGATACACTATCATCATATACCCAGAAATTAAGAGTGTTAAAGTCTTGAGTATTAAAATCACGGTAAGTATATTCATTAGGATTTCCAGGTAAACCATTTGTTAGTTTAATTTGAGAATCATCTAAAGTAATATCTGCTAATGAAGTACCCCAACCATAAGAAGGAATATATGTATCAACAGGTAGTGATACTCTTGAAGCAAGTAATGACATTGACTGTGCAACATAGATTGGAATACCACCAAGCATACCATCTAAAAGATATTTTTCAGCAGCAGCGAATAATGGGTTTTTAGTGTCTGAAGTAGCAAATTTGAAATTGTAAACACCTTCAGCATAGTCAGGAACTACAGTTACAACTCTATTTACAGATGCGCTTAAACCTTCAGCATCAGTTACAGTATAAACTAATGTGTATTCACCAGTTGCAGAACCTACTGAACCAGATACAACGATAGAAGCTGTAATATCTTTTTGATCTGAATCAACGGCAGTAACACCATCTAATGCGTTAAATGCAGATGCCTCAGAATATGCAACAGAAACATTAACAGCACCAGATATAACAGGTAGATTAGATACTTCTACTTTTGCCTCTGCGGCTGCTTCAAGTCCTTTTGAATCTGAAACGCTATATTTAACAACATATTCTCCAATAGCTGAAGTGTCAACATTGCTATCAACCTTGATAGAAGCAGTTAAGTCTCCATCTTGTGCATCTGTTGCAGTTACTCCGGCTAATGGATTAAAAACAGAACCTACTGAAACTACTTGATCTTTTACACCATGTAATTCTGGTGCAGTGTTGTGATTACAAGCAATCAACAATGAGCTCGAAACTAATACAATTAACATAATTAATATTTTTTTCATAATTTTCTCCTTTAAAAAATATATGTAAATATTATAACATTATTTTTACAAAACATAAAGTATGAAGTTATGAAAACGTTTTCATAGATTTTATGGTACCAAAATTTTCATAAAATTGCTATTTTTTAGGTTTTTATACTGTTTTTAACAAATTTATTAGTTTAATTCTTGTTTTGTTTTTGTCTAAATAACCAAAAATTGTATATTTGTAATTTTTTAGATAAAAAAAAGATAAGCCTAAGAAGGCTTATCTTGTTTATTTTTTTTATTTATCAGCATTCAATCTTGCTTTTTTTCTTGCAAAATATTTACCTAATAATAAATATATTGGAATAACAGATATTACTAAAAATAATCCACTTAATATAATACCTAGCTCAACTATTTCTCTATTAGTTGTGTAAAGTATTATAAATGGCAAAAATACAATGACTGCTATTAACAATATTATGAATAAATAATAATAATTTTTTACAAATTCCTTAAACATTTCTTATACCTCACATATAACATATATTTATTATACAACATTTATTAGTTTTTTTATTATATTTTATGCGAAGATGACTAAAATATCAAATTATTATAGCCATCTTCGCATTTAAAATTAAATATATACTAAATGTTTGTTTTTTATTTTTACCTTTGTTCGTATTGAACTGATACTATAGCATAATTTTCAGCAATTTCTTGAACAACAATAGATACTTTAGGATTATATTTACCAACTGTATACCATTTATATTGATTCCAGTTGTATAAGTTACCTTCTAATTTAAATAGTTCTGGGTCACCAGCTGTAAAATTCTTTGAGGTAGTATTTCTGTTTTTAGCTGAAATCCAATCAATTAATTTATGATCAGTATATGAGTTATTAAACATAAACGGAGTGCCAAGTGTAGCATCAACATGATATACTCTTACTCCTGAGGCTGCAGGTGCAGAACTAGTGTATGAAAATAAACCAGTTTTTGTATAATAATCAACTACTAAGTATTCAGTAAAGAATGAATGATTCCAATGGTAAGGGATAATTAGAGACTGACCAGAAGCAGGAGCATTATATAATTTAACAGTTACAGTTTCAGTTATAACTTGTGGAACTGTCCAACCTAATAAGATTTTGTTCCAAGGTCCATGATCTCCGTAATTGTAGTCCATCATATCAAAACCACCTAAACCTCCACCAGCACCAACTTCATCATCATAATCATAAAAATCAGGTAAACCAAACATATGACCAGATTCATGGATAAATGTTTCACATTGAATAGGAATTTTTGAATATGCTCCTTCATAAAAGAAATCAAAACTTGCCCACATAAATACAGATGGTCTTATTTCTACTTCATCGCCTTCGTTATAAATAACATCTGGGTAACTATCATATCCTTCAAGATACAAAGATTTATGAGCCCACCATTGTCCAGCCCATTCATTTGAATGAGGTCTCGCATATACTAAATAAATTCCATCAACATAACCGTCTCCGTTTGCATCGTGTTGAGTTATAGTTGTATTGTTATTTACATATTCCATAGATAAATTAATAGCTTGATAATCTAATCTATCACCATAAGTACTAGCAAATAAAGTTGAAGTCATATTTACTGCAAATGGTTCTAATATAGTTGGATTATAATTTACTGTACCATAACTTGTTTTATTATAATAACTAGCAACAGATTCCCATCCAGTATCTGCGGGGTTTGTGCCAGCTTCACCAAAACCAATTCTTAAAGTCTCCATTCTTGTAAAATTTTTACCAGGAGCGGTACCATTATTATCAGAAAATTTATAGTCAGTAAATTCTATTGGAATTACTATTGGATTAACTGTAATTGACTCTCTTGCATCAAGAGCACTTGTTGGTACAGATGCACTATTACCTGCTGCAGGTGGAATACCAACTCTTAATTGACTATTACCAAATGCTTGCATTTGATCAGGAAGGGTTCTAATAGGGTTAGCATATATACCTTCGCCTCCTCCGTTATAATATTGATAAGGAGCGTATTCAGTAGTAACATAGTTTGCTTTTGAAACAGTTATTTCATATGTTCTTGAATCGTAAGTAGCATTATATTTTACTATAGCAACTAAAGAAATACTTGTAGTAGCGAATGTTGGTGTTAATACACCATCTCCTGCTAATACTTCTGGTACACTTGAATTCCATAATACAGATACTCCTTCTATTCCTGGGTCTGACAATAAATTGATATTAGCGTTTACAGCATTTGGATTAGGCATACTTGCATTTAAAGCATTTTCTACTACTACCCATGCTTCTGATATTTTAATGTTAGTATCGCTTCCAGCTATTTGGTTATATTTAGCAACTAATATATAAGTTTTATTAATCAAAGTAGTAGATAAATCAACTATTACATCATTTTCTGTCCAACCAACAAATTCATATCCAATTCTATCTGGAGTTGGAATACTAGCAGCTGGAATAATTGAAGAAGCATTAACACTAATAACTTCAATTGAGTAAACGCAATTAAATGTTACTAAAAAGCTTGTTGCAGGAGCTTCTTCGCTTAAACCTAAAACGTTTGCTGTAAATTTATAACTAAAAGATAAATCTTTATATGATAGTGTATATGTCAATATTACAACTTTTGATGAAGATGCTTGATGCACTACTGCACTGCCTCCGCTTATTGTAATAACTGCTGTATCACTACTTACACAAGATACGCTTACACCTTCTACATCACTAGGAATAACAAAGTCATCGCCATCCTCTAAATTACTTAAATTAAGAGAAGAACTTATACTTGCATAAGCGCTTTGAATTTTGTCAAATTCTTCTTTATGCAAAATTTGATCAGTTCCGCATGAAACAGCAACTAAAGAGAAAAATAATATGTTTATTAATAATAATAATTTTTTAATCATTTTTTTTACCTCCTAAATGAATGTTATGCTGATAACAGCATAATCATCGTCTGGGTCAATAGTTAAAACTTTAATATTTAATCTACTTCCATCTGCAAATTTAAATTTAGACCAAGAATAAGTTGAAGCTTGATTGAAAAGTGCAGCATCTGTAGCTGGGGATTCACTAGTAATTGTTGGACCACTACCAGCAAACAATTGGATTAGTTTTCCATTAGTATAAATATTACTAGCAGGATTAAACGAAGTTGTTGGATTAAATGTTACATAATATATTCTTACACCTCTTGTTGTAAATACTGGCATTCCAGTATAGTGTTGTGCTTGGATAGCATACATTCCATTTGGTGTATAATAATCAACTAATAAGTAATCTCCATAATATGAATTATTCCAATTAGGTTTTATAAGTAAAGTTTGACCAGTAGTTGAAGCAGGAGATAATTTAATCATAGCTGATGAAGTAACTACTTGTGGAGCAATCCAACCCATTACGAGTTTACTCCAAGGACCGTGATCTCCTGTGTTAGAGTGCATCATATCCATATATCCTAATCCATTTTGTACTTCAGGACCTCTTGCATATTCATAATAATAAGGTAATCCGAAAAATCTTCCAGATTCATGAATAATGATTTCAGCATTTACGTTAATATCTAATTCTTTTACGTTTTCAATTAAATTTTCAACACTATACCAAACATATCCGTATGGGCGATAAACTACTGAGTTTTGTTCATAACTTATATCTCCTAAAGTATATTCAGATTTTCTATATAAATCATGATATGTCCAGTAAGGAGGGTATGTTCCAGTTAATTGTTGTGGTGCTGAATATACTATGTATATAGCATCAATATATCCATCTCCATTAGCGTCGTGTTGTGCAAAGTTAATTGAATCTTTAATTGTGTCAAGAGCTAGTTTTAAAGCATTATAATCAAGATAATTTTTATTTCCATAAGCTCCAGCGGTTTCAAACTGAGCAACTGTTACATTTGTATGAACTACAGGTGTAACTACTCCGTTTATATCAACGTGATTATATGAAGATTTTTGATAGAAAGTTCTTAATGATTCCCATCCTGTTTCTTGACTAGTACCAAACCAACCTTTTTCAATTTTATCTAATTCTTCAGGTGTGAAGCTGTCATTAGAAAAATCAATAGGTACTACTATAGCATTTACGCTAGTTATGCCTTCACTACTATATGATGGAGCTTGAATAACTTGACCAAGTGATGCCATCTTATCTTGTAGTAATTGTACACCTGAAACATCAGAAGCAGTAAAATTAGTAACTTCATCCCAAGGTATTTGATATTTATGAACCACAAAAGTAAATGATCTAGTTTCCTGATAATCAGCAGTAGCGTTTATTAAAGTTTTTGGAACTCTAAGTTTTGCAGATAAAGTTACAGATGTATCTGCATCCATAGGTTTTGTTAAAATTCCTAATAAACTAATAACGCTAGAATTAGTTGTAGTCCAGGTTACTTTAGCTGTTGCATAGGTTTCACCTTTTAGTGGTAAAACAAGATTTTGGTCAACTACGTTTCCATCTGTTACATTTGAATAAAGAATAGCAATAACCTCACTCCAAGTTATGGCTATTGGATTATCAGCCAAAGAAACACTTGAATACTTAGCATTAAAAATGTGAGATTCATTTATAACTACGTCAGTAACTATAACCTCGATTCCGTTTTCAAACCATCCTACAAAGATATAACTATCTAAGTTAGGAGTAGGAACATCAGATGATGCTACTTTTGCACCAGCAGGAACACTTATTACTTTCACATCACTTCCATAATGGAATATTACACTATATTCGGTTGGGGTAGGTATAACAGCCTCCAATCCTAGTACTATAACATTATAATGATATGTAGCAGTAGTTTCTCTAAACACTGCAGTAATAGTTAGTTTAACTAATACATCATTTTCAGATCTAGTTACTACAGCGTTTTGATTGTTAATAACAATAGCAGCGTTATCACTAGCGTATGAAAATTGTACTGAAGATACATCACTTAATAAACTAAAGTTTGATGTGGTGCTAGTTGGTAAGCTATCTGAAACACTGTTGTAAGCGTCTTGAATAATTTTATAATCAACCTGTTCGCCTTTACAAGAAACAAATAGTATTCCAAGTAATATAGCATTGAATAAAATGATAATTTTTTTCATTTCATATGTTTATATGTCACTAATTTGAGCAAGATTTGACATATTTACTCCCTTCGAAATTTTTTTATGCCCAAATGAACTATTTTAATAGTTATCTAATTTTATCACATTTCTTCAAAAAAAATGATAATTAAATTATGAAAGCGTTATTATTTTTTTTATACTCACTAATATTCTTGATTTTTTAATAAACTTTTACATTTGTTTAGAAAAAATATCTAAATTGGTTTTTAAATGAGCATTACTATTTTTTTATATATCGCACTCTATAACTAAGAGTTCAATTAATATAAAACGTTCGCTTTTAATTAAATTATCGTGTTTATTTGTTTTTTTCTTTATTACTCTCCTTTTTTTGTATTTATAAATTAAAAATTGTTTATAGTATTTTGATATTTAATCTATCAATAAATGATTATATTTGTTTAATACTCACATATTTGTTTTAGATGTTATTATTTTATCACTACTAATACGTTTTTAAGTAATATATCCTGCTTTATCTAATTGTGATAGTGGATTAATATATAAATAATGATTTAAAGCTTGTATATTGTTAAGATTATACTCTAAAAAATAAAAAAACTCCTAAGAAAACCTAAGAGTTAAAATAATAAATGGTGACGAATACGGGATTCGAACCCGTGAATGCATGCGTGAAAGGCATGTGAGTTAACCGTTTCTCCAATTCGCCACTTATGAAACGCTTATATATTTTACTATAAATATTTAAATATGTCAAGGATAATGGCATTCTTATTTGGCTTATTATATAATTTGATAATATAAACACCAATAAATACAAAATTCTTGTATTTATTGGTGTTTATCCATGAATTATTTTTTATAAACTATGTACTTCTGAAATATATGAATTGTTAAGATTACCTAAATATATCTAGTTTGATAATATTAACCCCTTTTTTAGTATTATTTATTGATGTTCTTTTTAATTTCTTCTAACTTAGAAGGTATTTTAATACTTTGTGGACATTTAGATAAACATACTCCGCACTTAACACAAGACTCTAAATATGAATCTTCAATTAATACTTCTAAATCAAAATCAGTGCATCTATCATATATATACATTTCATTATATCTAGCGAATATATTTTTAATATCAACTCCTGCTGGGCAAGGCATACAATATTTACATCCAGTACAAGGAACAAATATTCTTTTTTCTAAGTTTTCTCTAACTTTAGCAATTATTTCATAATCTTCAGTGTCGTATCTATCTTCTGAATTGAATGTTTTAATATTGTCTTCAACTTGATATAAATTACTCATTCCACTTAATATAGTAACAATATTTTTAAATTGAAATAAAAATCTAAATGCCCAACTAGAAATACTCCAAGTAGGGTGTTTTAGAAACAATGGTAAACTAATATTACTAGGTAATTTAGATAATGAACCACCTTTTACTGGTTCCATAATTATTACAGGAATATCATATTTTTCTAATAAATTATAACCAGTAATGCCTTGTTGATGATCTAAATCCATATAATTAAGTTGAATTTGTACTATATCCCAATATTTTTTACCATCTTCTAAAATATAAATAAAATCTTCTAATACTCCGTGAAATGAAAATCCTAAGTGTTTAATTTTACCTTGTTTTTTTAAAGCAACCATTTTTTCAAATACACCAAGTGATTTAATATGGTCGTATTTAACTTTATCGATAGCGTGAATAAGATAAAAATCTACATAATCCATTTGTAACTTAGTTAGTTGTTCATTAAATATTTTTAAGATGTCTTCTTCCTTAAATACTTTCCATACTGGTAATTTAGTAGTGATAGTAAAACTATCTCTAGCATAATCTTTTAGTATTTCACCAACTACTAATTCACTTTGTCCTCCGTGATAAGGATATGCAGTATCAAAATAGGTAACTCCTCCTTTGAAAGCTTCACTAAACATAATTCTTACTTGTTCTTTGTCTATTTCGCCATCTTCTAAAGTAGGAAATCTCATACAACCAAAGCCTAACAAACTTGGTTTTGTTTTTAATTTTTTAAATTCTCTTTTTTCCATCTTATTTTATTAATTCCTTTACATATTTTTTATTTATTACTCGGTAGTGTGGACTATAATATTCGTTGTAGATATTAGAATGATGGGTTGGTGTAAAATCATAATTATCTAAAAAGTTTATATTATCTAAATGTTTAATACTTTCTAGCACTTCTTTAAAATTGTTTGTTTTAGGTGTTATAGTGTTAGCACTTTTAACAAAATATTTATTCAATAACTTTAAATCTTTGTTTTGTCTAACATATTCACTTAAATATATTCTAACATATTCTCCACCAATATCTTCTAATAAAGTACTGTTATTATCTAGTAAAATATTGTTTATTTCTTCTTGTAAATAAGCATATGAGCTTTTAGAACTCTTTATCATATGACCTGGACCAAAATAGCGTTGAAATAGGAGCTTTACAATATCTTGAAATTGAATATAAGGATATTTTATTATATGTTCTTTTATTATTTGATCTTCAATTGTAATGTTTTTATAAGTATTTTCCATTTTCAAAAATATATCATTTTCTCCTTAATACTTTATTATACAAAAATGTTATAAAAAATGTTAAAATAAAGTACTACATTGCAAAAACAATGTGAAAATGAGGTGAAAAATATGATAAATAATCCATGGGAAAGTTTTAAAAATGGTAAATGGAATAAAGAAATAGATGTAGAAGATTTTATTAATAAAAATTATATTGGATACGATGGTGATGAAAGTTTTTTAGAAGGAGCAGCGTATACAACTGAAACTTTACAAAAAAATCTTGAAACGTATTTAGATATTGAAAGAAAAAAGGGGGTTGTAAGTTTAGACTCAACTGTTGTTAGTGGGATTTTATCACACGGAGTTGGATACCTAAACTCAAGCCTTGAAAAAATTGTGGGATTACAAACTAATGTACCGCTAAAGAGAGGTTTTTTTCCTGAAGGTGGGATTAGAGTAGCTACTAAAGCTTGTGAAAGTTATGGATATGATGTACCATCGGATATAAAAGAATTATATACTAATGTTAGAAAGACTCATAATCACGGAGTGTTTGATGCATACACAGATGAAATAATGAAAGCAAGACATACTCACTTATTATTAGGATTACCAGATTCATATAATAGAGGAAGAAGAATTGGTGATTATAGAAGAGTAGCATTATATGGTGTTGATAAATTAATTGAAGAAAAAAGAAAAGATAAAAACCTAATTGTTAATATATTTGATGATGAAACAATTAGATTAAGAGAAGAATTACAAGAACAAATAAGAGCTTTAAAGGAATTAAAAGCTTTAGCTGAATTATATGGGTATGATATATCTAAACCTGCTTCTAATGCTAAAGAAGCTATTCAGTGGTTATATTTTGGATATTTAGCTTCTATTAAACAACAAAATGGCGCAGCTATGAGTGTTGGAAGAATAGATAGCTTTATTGACATATATATTTCTAGAGATATAAAAAATGAAATACTAGGTGAGAAAGAAGCTCAAGAATTAGTAGACCATTTTGTTCAAAAATTAAGAATGGTTAGATTTGCTAGAACACCTGAATATAATAGTTTATTTTCAGGAGACCCTGTATGGGCTACTGTATCAATAGGAGGGGTTATTTCTAAAGATAAACATTTAGTAACTAAAACCACATATAGATTTTTAAATACTTTATATACTATGGGTACTTCACCAGAACCAAATCTAACTGTATTATGGAGTGAAAATTTACCACAAAACTTTAAAAAATACTGTGCTAAAGTTTCAATCGAAACTAGTGCTATTCAATATGAAAATGATGATTTAATTAGACCAGTACATGGTCATGATTACGGAATAGCTTGTTGTGTAAGTCCTATGGAAATTGGTAAAGAAAGCCAATATTTTGGGGCTAGAGCTAATTTACCAAAATGCTTATTATATGCTATAAATGATGGTAAAGATGAAATAACGGGTGAACAAATAACTCCTTCATTTAATAATAATATTTCTTATGTTGATATTAATAACAATCTAATATATGAGGTAGTATTAGATTCTTTTAAAAAACAAATGGCATATTTAGCTAAAATATATGTAGAAGCTTTGAATATTATCCATTATATGCATGATAAATATAGTTATGAAAAAATTCAAATGGCATTAGTAGATACTCATATCAAAACATTCTTCGCTACAGGGTTAGCAGGGATTAGTATAGTAGCAGATAGTTTGTCAGCTATTAAATTTGCGAAAGTAACTCCTATAAAAGATACTAGAAATATTATAGTAGATTATAAAATTGATGGTGATTTTCCTAGATATGGAAATAATGATGATAGAGTAGATAGTATAATAATTGAATGCATTAGTTTCTTTATGTCATGTGTCAGACAATACAAAACATATAGAAATAGTGAACCAACTTTATCTCTTCTAACTATTACTAGTAATGTAGTATATGGAACTCATACAGGAAATACTCCTGATGGAAGAAGAGCAGGTGAACCATTCTCACCAGGAGCTAATCCAAGCCAAGGAAAAGACAACACTGGTATGTTAAATAGTTTATTATCAACAGCTAAATTACCTTTCAAAGACTGTCAAGATGGTATTTCTAACACTTTCCAAATATTACCATCTGGTTTAGGAAAAAATCTTGATTCACAAAAAGAAAACTTGAGTAGTGTGATAAATGGTTATTTTAATAAAGGTGGATACCATTTAAATATCAATGTATTCAATAAAGAGTTATTACTTGATGCATTTGATAATCCTGATAAATATCCAAATTTAACTATTAGAGTAAGCGGATATGCTGTTAGATTTAATAGTTTAACTGCAAATCAGAAAAAAGAAGTAATGTCTAGAACTATACACGAAAGATAAGAGAAAGCAATTATGAGATTCAAAAAAGTAGATTTAAGTTTTCAAAGTTGTAATAGTGAATATAATGCTGCAGATGTAGTTATTTTTAGTGCCCCTATGGATACTACTACTAGTTTTAGACCTGGCACTAGATTTGCAGGTAATGCTGTAAGAGTAGATAGTATAGGAATAGAATGGTATAGCCCTTATAGAAATCTAAGTTTAAAAGATTTTAAAACTTGTGATATAGGAGATTTAGATTTTGGAGTAGGAAATATTAAGCTTCAATTAAGCGAAATATTCAATACTACTAAACGAATTTTAAAAGATAATAAAACTCCTATTATGATAGGTGGAGAACATCTAGCATCATATAGTACTATAAAAGCTGTATATGAAAAATATCCAGATTTGCGTGTTATTCATTTTGATGCTCATACCGATTTAAGAGAAAGTTTTTTAGGAAATACATATAGTCATGCTACATTTATGAGACACGTTAATGAGTTTTTAGGAGATCATAAGATATACCAATTTGGAATAAGAAGTGGTGACAAAGAAGAATTTGATTGGGCAAAAGACCATATTTATCAACATAAATATGATTTAGAAACTTTAGATAGTGTTGTAGAAGAGATTAAAAACTTCCCCGTTTATATTACAATTGATTTAGATGTTCTTGACCCTGCTGTCTTTCCTGGAACTGGTACCCCAGAACCAGGTGGAATAACTTACAAAGAATTATTAAAAGCCTTTGATTTGTTTGAAAAACTTACTAATATAGTTGGTTCTGACCTAATGGAACTATCTCCATATCTTGATGCATCTGGTGCTTCAAATATGGCTGCTATAAAAGCTCTAAGGGAAATGATACTATTAATTCAAAAGAATAAGTCAAATAAATAAATTTTATGATATAATATTTATGTTAAATATACATATAATAACAAAAAAAGAGAGGTAAGAAAAAAATGAAAAAATTAATATTAGTATTTATGGTTCTATTAACGTCTTTGTTTATAGCTAGTTGTGGTGGGGTTAATATCGATGGTCATAGGTTTGAATGTTCAAAATCTATTTTGAATGCAGTTAAAGTTGCTGGAAAAGATACTCCTGAGGATTTAAGTGATGATATTTATACTGTTACTTTTGATTTAACTATTAGTATCAGAGAAAATAAAACAGAATATACTGTTTATAAAAATAAATGGGTATTTTCAGAAACTACTTTAACATTTCATATGGCTAATACAAATTTAGGAATTGCTAATTTAGATGTTGAAACTGCTTTAGTTAATGCTAATTTAGAAGGTACTACTACATTCAAGTTTGTTTATTTATGGGTAGAGTTAGGAAACAAAACAAAGGAAGAGGTTGAACAACTTCAAAAGAGCTTTAATATTAAATATGGCACTACAAGAATTAATTTAACTACTGGGCTTATATATAAATAATATTAGATAAAACAAATTTAATAAAACACTCTAAAGCTATTTATATAGATTTAGAGTGTTTTTATTTTATTATTAACAAAAGTCCAAATAATCATTATTTCAAATTTGATTATGTAATATCTGATTTTTAGCATTAACTAATTAACAAATGATAAAAATGTGGTATCATATAAATACTTTATAGAATAAAATTTAAATTTGTTGTACATATTTTCTTTAATAAAGAAATGAATTGTTATAAAATAAGCAACGATGGAGCAAAAAGTGCAAATGGAAAAATATCTTTTAGATAAAACTGAGGAAATATTTCAAAAAAATAAGTTAATAGGAAATTATGACCTCTCAGAGGATGACTACTCATCTTTTTTAGAAAAATGTTCATTCATTGTTAATAGTTGCATAAATAAAAATCCTTCCAATGTACCTCAAACTTATCACAAACTTATTTTTTTAGTCCTTGTCGAAATTACTAAACGCTGGAAAGACGAGGATGAATGTGACGACGAGGAAAGTGATGATAACAAATATAGCTATTGGAATTATGTCTACAAAATTTTAAGGATTAGATCTGATTATTTTCAAAAAGCTTATAAGATGTTTGAAAATATTATTACATCTCTTGGAATGCAAAAAATTATTCCAGTTGTTGAAAAAGGAAAAAAATATTACGCTACTATAATGATGCATGCGCTTGCTCCTAAAAAAAGTATGGATGCATTTTTCGAGTTATGTCTTAATATTTACAAAAAAGATTTAGATTTAAGTTTTACTGAAAGCGACATAGAATTTTGTGCTATAGCAGCAAAAATAACTAGCGATATCTTTTCGAAAATAAAAAGCAACAAAAACGGGGTGACTATTGGATCTAGCGTATATTCAATAAAGATAGGACTACGCGCTTTATCAATGCATAAAGATTTATCTGATTATTATATTGAATTTTTTAAACACATATTTATACTAATCGACAAATACTTTTGTGATGAATTAAACTCACATAAGACAAGGATTGAGCGACAACTAAGTGAATGGATAAACAAAATAACTAAGATCGATAAGAAATTCAATGATGATAAGAAAATACATATTGCTACTGTTTCTAAACAAAATATTAATGTAAAATATGCTCATTCAAAAAATGAAACTTTGATCATTATTCCTGCTATAAGAATTGACAGTATTAATCAAAAATTATATCTAGAAATTTTTGTAGGCGATAACGAGTTTTTAGTGCATTCTCAAGAAATTCCTACAAAGATTGGAGAAATAACTGTAACCACTAAGCAGTTGGAATTTGACCTTAATGATATTGTTAGGAAAGAAAAAGAAATAAAAATACGTGTTATTATAAAAGAAAACAATGTTGCAATATTTGATTCTAAAACAAGCAACAAATACACGCTAGATAGAGATTTTATACTTTTTGACAATAAAAGGGAAATATTTACCCAATACAACGATCTTAATAATTATTTTGTTTATTCACTTAAACCAGATTATTTATTACAAAAGCCTGAAAAATTTAACAGAATAAACACCAATTTATATAATATATACCCAAAAGATGGCGAAAAACTTTTTGGTTTAACTAAACAAATATATTTTTTTGAACACTCTAGTCCTACAAACCGTAATAACCCCAACTTTTTAGGTGGTCTAGAAAACGCAGAATGGAGATATAATGATGATATAAATTGCGAAATTTTTAGTGATCTTGTTATTCTACAAATTCCTGAAACAACTAATCCCAAAGAAATAGAACTAAATGTTGATAATAATAAAATCTTCTTAGCAAAACTAATTGCACAAACGACTGAAAATGGTTTTATGTCTTTTGATATATCAAAACTATTTTCTACTGATAAACCATGCAAATTTTCGATATTTTCATATATTAAAAATGATATTATACTGACAAAAAATATAGTTGTTTTTCATAATTTTAGTTTAAAGTTTAATAATAACTATTATTATGGAGACTGCCTCCACAATTTAATAATAGGGGGTGACGAATATAAAAAAGAAATAACTTGGACAAACGACGAAAATCAAATTGTAACTCAATACAAAGAAGGCGAACTAATTATTAAAATTCCATATATCTGTTGGAAAATAACTGATAATGATTGGGAAAATAAACCATGCGAAAAAATTAAGTGGTACAAAGATTATTTGAGTGCAAGCTCTATTCTAGAAATAATAAGTCCTGTGGGTTTAAGTGTCAGCAGTCTTATACTACAAACTGATTCTAATAAAACTAACAAAGAAATTACAGAGAAAGGAAAAAAATTTGAAATAGGAAGAGTTGTTTATAATCTTAAAGATACAAAAATAGCAGAAATAAAATTTATATATCGTGGTATTGAAAATAGTATCATTAAGTTTGCAATGAAAGAACAGTTTGATCGATGCCCACTAGTATGTGAAAACTCAAGGGTTTATTGGAGACCACAAATAGGATATATTGGAGATAAAAAAAGTGAATTTATAGTCGAAATATTATCTAATAACAAATTGAAATTAAAAGAAAGCTTGTCCATGAATGAAAAGGAAATTGGAGATTTTGAGGATGATTTATATAACTACAACATTTTTAAAAAATCAAATTCAATATTTAGTTCAACTCCAGAACTAATACAAAGTGATGTATTTTGTGTTGGAAATCCAAACAAATATAAATTTAAAAATAAATATTTGCAAATAAATGGGGTTTATTTATTAGCAAAAAGCGAATCAGATTTGTTTTTAAAAAAACTATCCTCTATATATTTAATAAAAAATATAGAATACTATGAATATGAAAATCAAGATTTTTGGATAGGATCCCTATGTGTAATTTGTAAAGATGGCAAGATAAAATATTTAGATTATCTAAAAAATGAGAAAGACATATGGGAAGTTACAAATCCTATAAGGTTAGAATTACGTGATAATAGA
>JAITXV010000079.1 GCA_031284605.1 Acholeplasmatales bacterium
CTTTTAGTATCAAATCTATCTAAAACTTGAATAAATGCAGTTTTATCTATAACATTACCAGGCAATACCTCATAATATAATGGTTCTTTAGATATAGTATCAAATACTCTTATTTCACACACTTGGGTCTTAGTTGTCTTATGAGTATTTAAAAGAAACTATAAAATAATAATTAAATTAGATTTTTATTATCAAAAAACATCTAATGTATTGTACGAAAATAATAATTAATGATTGGTACGAGTAAATTATCAAATAATTGATTTTTTCTTTGAAATTATACTATCAAGTAATCACTCCTATTTATTTTTATAATGTTCGCAGTTTAGCATCTATTTTCCCTAAATTTTGTATTACTATAAACTGAACTTAGTACTATCAATATTTGAAGGTGTTCTTACCATTATGTTTTTTAAAATATCCTGCGCTTGTGTTTACAAATGCAGGATATTCTTTTATATTTAAAATTTTTTTGTGTCAAAATGAGTTATTTATATTTTAATAAATACTTTTATGAAACAAGTGTTAAGTTAACTAATCTGCTAATTCAAATGGATGAGGAACTCCTGCTTCATCTAAATACCATTCACCATTCCAATATACTACCAATAATTCATTAGCCCAATCTAAACCCCATCCTTCAGGTGCAGTGTCTGCTTCACAGTAAATACTTAAATAAGTAGAGTCATATGAAAATACACTGTTTCCTACTTCAACTAAACTACTAGGTAATATTATAGAGATAAGATTAATACACCCATAAAAAGCTCTTTGTCCTATACTTGTTACATTACTTGATAATTCTACACTTATCAAGCGGTGACAATAATAGAAAGCCTCTTCTCCAATACTAGTAATAGAAGAAGGAATAACAACTGTTTTTAATCCGGTACAATTAAAAAAACCTCTATATCCAATCTTAGTAACTTGTTTGCCTTTATGTAGCGATGGAACTACTAAATCAACTAGCGTATAATACTCACCATAATAACTAGCAACACTTAAAGTATTATCACTATTTAAAGAAAAGATAAGTTCATCAGAAACTAAATCATTTTGGGTAGTACTCCAAATAACTTCACAATTAATATTTTTCCAATTATACGCCCAAAAGACTGGCTTTTTCATATGTTCTGTAGTAATTGTTTGTGGAAAGTTATCACCAAATGCTCTTTCTCCAATTTTAATAACCGAAATAGGAATATAAATATCTTCTAAATATTTACCAGAAAATGCACTAACACCTATTTCAGTAAGAGAAGAAGGTAAATTAAGATGAACTATATTATTCCCAAGAAAAGCTTCACCTCCTACATAGGTAAGTGAATCTCCAAAAATAATTTTGTTAAGGGAACTTAAATAAAAACCTCTTTCTTCAATTCTAGTAACAGAAGAAGGAATTGTTACACTATAGATTCCAGCTAAAGAAAAAGCCATATATCCAATAGTGGTTACAGGATAACCTTCTATTGTTGAAGGAATAACAACATTGCCATCATCTAAAAAACTACTATTAATATATTTTGTAATTTCAACTTTTTCATCTATTATGTGATATTCATAATGATCATCTTCGGGTATTAACATAAAGTGAACATCTATATTGATGTTTTTAGTTATTACTAATGTATAAGGATTATCAGATACTGCTACAAATCCACTTGTGTCGTGCCAGTCACCAAACATATACCCAGGGTTAGGGTAAGCTATCAATGTTACACTTTTTCCGTACTCATAATCTCCACTAACATCATCAATAGTACCTTCTTCATCATTCACAACGTGAAGTGTTAAAGTATATTTAGGTGTAATTACTGGTGGATTTTCAGTCTCACCATCACCAGGATACGGATATATTGGTGGATTTTCTTCATCACCTCCACCTGAAGGAATGTTTGCGCAACCAAAGCATACAAAAAGTATTAATATTGTTATTAATAATTTAATTTTTTTCATTTCTTTCTCCTAAAAAAAGGCTATATTATAATTATATTTTACCTATTATTAATATTATAGCACTATTATGCAATTATATACGAAATTTCATTGTTTTATGCAAAAAATGATAGTTACTAGACCATAATTACAAAACATATTAGATATCTTTGCGTATGTTTTAATTACAATCTTAAAAAATGTATTTATTTAGTACTAAATATCAAGCAAGTATTCAACAATTAAATTTTATTATTATGAAAATTGATAAAATTTAATTAAAAAATATAATGACATCAAAAATAATTCATTTTTGATAAAAATTTATATTTTTTTGTTAAAATATAAGTATGAAAAAATTATATTTAAAAGACTTAAAATTTATATTAGATAATTACCCTAAAGGAATAGAAATAATTAGTAACAATGATGAAGCCTATTTTAAGATTGCTAGAAGTAACAAAATACTTGCTACAGGGAGCAGCTACCATACAGTGTTTGATGGAAATTCGTATTTTGCTACTTCTGCAGAAGATAGCAGTACAGATATAGCAGTTAAAACTTTTAAAACTTATGATAGTTTGTTAAAATATCTGACTTCTAAAAATATTATAATTGATGATTATGTAAATGTGGAAGAATATGGAGAAAATTATGAAACTTTAGAAGAGTTACTTCACGAAATAAAATTGCGCACTATTCCACTAGAACAATTCCTAGATGAAGTAAAAGATTTTGAATTCATTTCTCTTGAATGTATTGTTAACTTTGGAGTTGACAAAACACACCCAAATGGAAAATATAAGCTTCCAGCACGTGAACTAGAGAGTCTTAGAGATTATGCTATATACTACGTAGAACAATCCTCTATGGCATTTTATTCTAGAAAAAAAGATGAATTACATTTACCTTCATTAGATAAAATTATGGATATGATTAAAGACAATTATTTAGAATCTCTAGAAAGAGTTCCATATCATTTTTTAAGAGATTATTCGGTACTAGAAGGAAACACCTTAAAATTAGATAATGTTACACTTTGTAGATTTATGGAATATGCTTACGAAATTAAAAAAATAAATATCTTTTTTGATTCAATAAGCAAAAATCAAAAAGTGTTACAAAATGAAAGAGAACTTAATAAAGTTGAATTTAAGGATTTAAAGGAATCTTTATTTAGCATAGATTATGAGTTTAAAGATTTAAATGGTAGTTTAGATTTAACCATAATAAAAACTTTATACTTTAAATTTGACGATAATGCAAAGAAATTCTTATTATCTTTGAAAGATGAATATAGTACCACCGGCTTAGAAAATATTTCTTTTTATAAGCATTATGTAAAAAGATGGGTTTGTAGCAATAAAGCTAAAGCTAGATTATTTATTAGCGGAAGGTCTGCAATAGACAAAGGTTTAAGAAAAGCTTGCAAAGGTGAAATAGACGAAGAAATAGCTAAAGAAATGTTAGAAAAAATGGGTAAATATTTATAATATTTTTTTATAATATATTTGCTAATATTTTTTTCCTAGTTAACTGATACATATCTATTTTTTTATAAATATAAAAATACATAAAAGTCCCATTCGTATTACAAACGTTTACTTTATTACGCATATATACATATATTCGTTATATCCTATGATATAATAAGATAGTACAGTAATAGAGGTGTATATGACTAAGAAAGAAAGATATAAAAACGAAAGTTTAAACATAGAAGAACATATTAAGAAAGAAATACCAATTTTTTTTGCATCAGATGATAATTATATCAAGTTTTTAGCAGTGACTTTAAGTTCGCTTAAAGCTTTTGTAAGCGATGTATATTACACTATTTATATTTTATATTCAGAAAACAGCATATCTCAAGAAAATAAAGAAAAAATATATAAATATCAAGATTCAAACATAAAAATCTATTTTTATGATATAACTAAACAACTTGATGCTATTTCTAACAAATTATTTACTAGAGACTACTATTCTAAAACTACATATTACAGATTGTTTATTCCAAATATATTTTTAGAATATGAAAAAGCTATTTATTTAGATTGTGATGTTGTACTAAATGAAGATATAGTAAATATGTTTAATATTGAATTAAATGATAACTTATTAGCTGCAGTTAGTGATGAAGCAGTTAGTTTAGTTCCTGAATTTAGAGCATACACCCAAAATCATTTAGGAATTCACTATACAAAATATTTTAATGCTGGGGTTTTATTAATGAATTTAGAACAATTAAGAAAATATAATTTTGAGACTAAATTTATTGATTGTATTAACAACTATAAATTTAGAGTAGCACAAGACCAAGATTATCTTAATGTAATCTGTAAAGATAGAGTTTTATATTTACCCCTAAATTATAATAAAATGCCTTTTCCTAGTCTTGATATAACAGAAGATAACGTTAAAATTGTCCATTATAACTTATCTTTTAAACCATGGCACTATGATAATATTGAATATCAAAGATTATTTTGGAAATATGCTGAAAGCACTGAATTTTTTGATGAAATACTAGAAGCAAGAAAAAACTATACAAAAGAAGATGTTTTAAAAGATGATCTTGTTGGTAGAAAACTAATTGAACTAGCAGCAAGTGAAGCTAACAAAGGGCTATATAATAAATAGCTTATTTTGTAAAGGAGGCTATAATATGGAAGAAATAAAACTATCAGAAGATAGATTAAATATATTAGAAAGAATAAAACAATTTGAAAAAGAGGGTAGATTTGATGAAGATGTTGAACAAGACCCACCATCAGAACCATTGCTTCCTGAGGAAGTTGATTATTTAAATAGAAAATTTACCAGTAAACTAAAAACAACTTTAGCTAACCGTTGGGTATCTATGTTTTATAAGTCATTAATTAAAAATAAAGTTGTTATTTATAAAGGAGTAACGGGATTAGAAAATTTAAAAAACTTT
>JAITXV010000004.1 GCA_031284605.1 Acholeplasmatales bacterium
ATATATAGTGCAGCCTATATATTAATTCCTTATATAATAATAGTTATTGCACAGTTTTCACTTTTAGTTCTACTAATAGTTAGCTTAATATATTTTATAGTAACAGCAGTAAAGAGAAAATCATTTTCTAATGTAATAACAAAACTTACTTCTGCTTTCATAGTTATTTACATCTTTTCTATTATTACAATAGGTACTGTTACATTATATCCTGCTTTAGCCCTAGTTGCTTGTGCTATAAGCGTAGTTACGCTTAAAGTGTTTGATTATATATCAAGCGAAAAAAGTATTTCTATTAATAAATTAATTCCTAATATAATTGGCACTGCTGCAATTGTTATTAGTTTATTATTCTTAAACGGATTATCAAAAATTTCTTATAGTTATAGTAGTTACTACGAAACTGTTACTATATCAGGAATATTAAAATTTTCGTATGCTGCTGAAGGTATTTCAAATTATGGTTTTAGTGATTATTACGTTAAAGTTATGACATATGTTGTTATAAACTTGATGAGTTATCTAACAACAATGGTTATACTTTGTGTTTTCATTCCAATACGTATTTCCGATACTTTACAAAAAGTAAAAATTCCAACTAAAGTTTTAGGGTGGGTAGCCGTATTTTTATTAATAATGCTTTCAATAACTAATTTACTCTTTGGTTCTTTTTTATCTGAAAATTATTCACCAAAGCCTACTTACGGTTTTACTGTCGTAGTTTTATTATTAATACTAGTTACACAAATAGTTGATTCCATAAATGTTCCTGAGCAAGATGTTATAGGCAAATTAAATTAACTAATAAAAAAATGACCTATAATTATAAGTTGATATTTTAGTAAATAAGTTTTAAGTTTTTAAAGTTTTTTTATTTTTTTCATATTTTAAGAATATCCATCAAATTATACTACATACTAAATGTGTGTTTAATTGAATTCCCATTCTTAATGCACAAGCTTCCCAAATATTAAAATTTACAAAATAATATAAACATTTTATAATAATTAAAACAGATGAATTCACTTTACTTAAATACATTTAAAAATGTTATCTTTATATGGTGCAATTTCATCTTTATGCAGTATAATATACATATCAGTTTTAATAAAAAAAGGAGCTAGACTTCATATGAAAACATGTAATTTTTGTGGAAATGAGATAGGAAATGATGAAGATTTATTTTGTTCTAAATGCGGAACTAAAACTAACGCAGTTAAAGAAGATGGATTTAATACAGTTAAAAATAGTAACCCCATTAAAAAAGAGGTATTTAAAAAGAAATTATTTTGGATTATCTCTGTAAGTTCAATCTTTTTATGTTTGTTGCTTGTTTTTATTTCTGTTTTTACAAACTGGATTAGTTTTACTGATATATACGTATATAGATATTCATATAATGTGTATGACCTAATGTATGGCTTTGATATATCACACAATACTGGAATTATTTCTAGCATTTCTACCCTCTCGTATATTGTTTCTTTAGCTAGAGGTAGCACTAGTTTTTCATCACTGTATTTTTACGTGTTTTTCCCTTTTGTTTTCATAATATTAATCCAAATATCCCTTTTAGTATTAGTTTTGGTTTTCGTTATAAAAATGATTTTAATAACTATTAAGAAAAAACAAATACCTTCCTCATGTGTTAATGTATTATTAGTATTTATTCTTTTATATTCACTTACAATTCTTCTTATAGGATCAGTGTCGTTTTTTGTGGTTTTGGTTCTTGTTTTATGTATTCTTAGTTATACTACAGTTAAAGTTTTTAATTATATAGAAAATGATAAAAAAATTAAAATTGAATTTTTGATTTCTAACATTTTAGCTTCATTTACTCTTATAGTCTCTTTTTTCTTGTTAACTGGTTTTTCTAGATTAGCTGTAATATTTGGTGAGGATACTCATATTGCAAGTGGGATTGTTAAATTCTATTACGTCAATGACTTTATCGGAGGAGGCAAAGGTTTCTATGCTAATTATTTTTTCTATATAGTTACGATTCCATTTCTTTTATTATTTGGATATAAAAGGTTAGCTAGTATGTTTGGAAAAGTAAATCAGTCAGTTAAAATTATCGGATGGATTTTAGTAGGATTGCTTTTCGTTTTAGCTGTTACTAATTTTATACTAGGAAGAAATATTAAATATTCCTCGGAATCACCATACGTTCATTACGGAACAACTGCAGCTATTTTTATCTTAATCCTAGCTACCCAAATCGCTGATAGTATTAAGATTAATAAAAAAGTGAGTGCTGAAATCGAAATTTCAAAACCTTCTTTAGGTGAAGATAATTTAAAATAACAAGATAAAAATAAAAAAAATACAGTTTGAAAAAGGAGAAAAAATGAAAAAATGTAATGTATGCGGCTATGAAGCGGACAATGACGATAACAGTTTTTGTGCAAAATGCGGTAATAGGTTGGAAGAATTAAAATGCGTGAGTTGTGGTGCTAAACTTAGAGAAGACGATGTATTTTGTCCAAAATGTGGAAATAAAACAAATAATGGAGGTGTTTATAACGGAGTTGTACAAAAAGAACAACTTTTAAGAAATGATAATATATCTAAAAGTGCTAATCTAAAGAAACAAGTACTCTGGATAGTGGCTGTTTCTATTTCTTTTCTATCTATTATTTTTATTTTTTTAGCATTTAGCACAGGATGGATTTTAGATAGCGGACATTCATTTCTTAATAGAAATACTAATGTATATTATATATTTTTAAATATAATAAGAAATGTATCGGGTGATCGCGGGGGTAATTTTTCATCCATAAAAACTATTATAGAAGTTTTAGGAAATTTTAGAAAAATAAATGATTATGATAAAGTTGTTTGGACTCTTCTTATTCCTAACTTCATAATTTTATTAATTAAAACAGCAGTTTTACCATTACTTATAGTATTGCTTGTAAATATGATTATAGTTGTTGTTAAAAGGAAAGAAGTTCCTAAGATTATTTCTAAAATAAATGCTATATTAGTTGCTTTATTTGTTGCTGGTATAATTTCAGTTGGAAATGTTAATATTACTGTATACTTAGCTAGTATATTTTGTATTATAAATATAATTGTTTTAAAATTATGCGCTTACTTAGAACCTCAAAAACGCGCAAATATCATTCCATATATCCCTAATTTTGTTGGAACTGCTTTAATTATTATTTGTATTATGTTGCTTGGAGGTTTATCAAGTTTTCTTATCTCAAGATACGGATTTACTTCTTTAAAAAGTTACATTAAGTATCCATATCTAATTGCACGTGTTTTTGGTTCTCATAGTGCAGTAGTTTATGTAAATTTAGCTTTTTTTGTAATTACATCTGTGATTTTAGCTATTTACATAAAGGCTAGAATATCTAGTTTTTTTGAAAAAGTTAAAAATTCTACTAGAGTTTTAGGTATCATATTAGTATGTTTTATGTTTATTCTTTGTATTTCTAATCTAACTTTAGGAATATCTATTAAAAAGTCTAATTATGAAGTTCACTACGGTACAACTGCTGCTATTTTGGTATTCTTGATTTTAAGCATTATAGCAGATTTTATTAATATAAAACCTACAAAATATAATTTTTTGATAAGTGGTAAAGAATAACAACTCAACTAAATGACTAAAATATAACAAAAATAACAAAAATTTAGTATAATAGATATATGAGTTATTATAAAAATATGAAATTAGCGATTTTAATACAAGCAATAATTAATATATCTATACCTTTTGTAGATATATTATTGTATATTGCGTTCGTAAAACTAGAGATTCCACCAAGTATATCTGCTACATATTACACTAATATAGGAACATTTGTATTTTCCCTAATCACCGCTAGCAACGTTTTATACTTCATATATCCTTCTAAAGAAAAAGCTGAAAAGATATTTCACTTGATGTTAGGTATACTAGGAACTCTAGTAATAATGTTTCCGACTGGCGGAGCTAATATAAGTGGAAATGTAGGATTATTTAATATTGATGTAAAATATTCTAACATAGTCCACGTATCTAGCGCATTCACCTATTTCATAATTATGTTCATTATTATTTTATATTTTAATTTACCAAAATATAAAAATGGTAATTATGATAAGTTCTATATAGTAATAGGAATCATATATGGTTCTACCTTAATATTGTTTTTAATAGGTTTATTAGCCAATTTTAAAGAATATTTTGCTTGGACATTTTTTATAGAAGTGTTGTTATTTGTAGAAATTGGAATATTCCATTTTCATAAATTAAGGAGATTAACAGATGAATAAAAAATATAAATTATTAATATTTGATATGGATGGTACAATTTTAGATACTTCTAAAGATTTAACTTTAGCAGTCAACTATATGAGAAAATATTACGAACTTCCTAAATTAAGTATTCAAGAAGTTCTAAAAAATCTAGGATACGGGATTGAATATTTAGTAAAAAACTCTCTAAAAGATGCTGCTAATATAAACGTGACAAGCGCTAAAGAAGTTTTTAGAGAATATTATGAAATTCATAGTCTTGATAATACTAGACCTTACAAAGGAATTATAAAATTAATTAAAAAATTAAAGAAAAGAGGTTTTTCTTTAGCTATTAATTCTAATAAACCTGATAACTTAGTAAAAGAATTAAACGATCACCTTTTCAAAGGACTTTTTGATTTCGCAATTGGAGAATCTCCGTTATATCAAAAAAAGCCATCACCAGCTTCTAATAATTTTATTTTAAATCATTTTAATTTAGATAAAGCAGATGCACTTTACATAGGTGATTCAGAAGTTGATTTTGAGACCGCAAGAAAAAGTAAAATTGATGTAATGCTAGTAACTTGGGGTTTTAGAACACCTAATTTACTAATATCGCTAGAGCCTGATTATATTATAGAAAAGCCAAATAACTTTTTTAAATATATAGTTTAATAACTTATTTCATTTTTGTTTTCTAAAATTGATTTTACTTTTTTATTTTTTAAAAGTAGATAATATAACGGTAATCCTAAAATAAATGTAACCACAAATTCGCCAACAAATACATATATCATATTAAACACAATAGGGTCTCCAAATACTATACTTAATTCTATTCCAACAATAATACCATTAAATATACTTAATAACAATAGCCTAATGTAAACTGGTAGTATTTTTTTAGTTAATATCATTAGTAAAAGAGGTATAAAAGTAGCTAAAGTTCCAAATACCATATCAATCCATCCAAGAGTTGAAAAAACATTTGCGATAAAACATCCAAGTGTAAGACCATAAATATATTTTTTATTAAAAAGTATTAAAATCATCAATATTTCAGCTATTCTAAACTGTAAAGCCCCAAAACTATAAACAACATTTACTACTACTAGCACAATATAAATACTTGCTATGAAAGCATTAATAACTAATTCCCTAACATTTAATTTCATCTTTAAAAACTCCTTGTTTTTTTAATAGT
>JAITXV010000066.1 GCA_031284605.1 Acholeplasmatales bacterium
CTATATCTTCATATGAAGATATGATATTTAATTCAAGAAGTGCGTTAAGTAATAAACTAACTGCTTCTTTATGAGTAGGAATATCAATGTGTTCTTTAACTTGTTTTTTATCACTATAAGCTACTTTGAACATACCTTCATTTAATAACCCTATTCTTTCTACTAAGCCTGAGCATAGTAACTTTTCTTCAGGCATTTCTAGTAATTGAAATTTTAAACTTGAACTGCCTGCATTTACTGCTAATACTTTCATTTTGTTTTTCTCCTTTATTTTTAACTATTTTTTATAAATTGTTTTAAAAAATCTTTACCTTTTAGTTTTTCAGGTTCATATTTTTCTAAAGATGGGAAGTCTGCTTTTGATAACAAACTATAACTAACTAACGCTACGCAATTCGATAAATTTAAACTTCTTACGTTACTAGAAGTAGGAATTCTAAATGTATGTTCTAAATTAGAAGCTAATATATCTTTTGAAATGCCTGTCGATTCTTTTCCAAATACTAAATAAATATTTTCTTCTTCTTTATAATCTATATCTGTATAACAATTATAACCATATCTAGTAAGAAAATAAAATTTACCATTGTTATTTTTAGTTATAAAATCTTCATAGTTTTCATATACATAATATTTAAGAAAATCTATATAATCTAAGTGGCTTCTTTTTAGGTATTTATCTTCTAAACTAAAACCTAAAGGTTTTATTATGTGTAATACTGCATTAATAGCGACGCATGTCCTCATTATGTTTCCTGTATTTTGAGGAATTTCTGGTTCATATAAAACTATATTAATCATGTTTATGTTTTTTAATTAGGTTTTGTTTTAAGTTATATAGAGGTTTAGATAAATCTACATAATATTCATGAGGCGAATCAAAACGTAAAACCTCTTCCCACATTGTACCTAATTCTTCTTTACAATATTTTCTTATGCTTTCTATATTAGGCAATTCATAAACTAATTTACCTTTTTTAAATATTTGAATTAATTTTTCTTCTAATTTAAAATCTTTAATCACTTTTTCTTTATAAGGGAAAAGTGGATCAAAAAGTACATAAGGTAATGAAGGATTAATTTTTTCATTTCTTAAAGTTATTAAGTCCGCTATGGCTTTAGAGTTTTCATCAAATATTCTGTATACTTTCTTAAATCCAGGAGTAGTAGTTTTTTTAGGATTATCAGAAACTTTAATAGAAGGTGTTAAATGAGAATCTAATTCTATAGCACTTAGTTTGTATACTCCTCCAAAAACTGGATCACTTTTAGCTGTTATTAGTCTTTCACCAACTCCAAAACTATCTATTTTAGCACCTTGTTCATTTAAAGAAATAATTAAATATTCGTCTAAACTGTTAGATACAGTTATTTTTGTATCATAAAGACCTGCTTTATCTAACATTTTCCTAGCTTCTCTTGAAAGATATGCTAAATCTCCACTATCAATTCTTATTCCTTTTAAATATTTACCTAATGGTTTTAAGATTTCATTATGCACTCTTATTGCATTTGGAATTCCTTCTTTTAAGGTATTGTAGGTATCTACTAATAAAAGTGTGTTATCAGGATAAGTTTTTGCATAAGCACAAAATGCTTCATATTCGCTACTAAATGATTGAACATAACTGTGTGCCATTGTACCTAGTGCTTTTATGTTATATAAGAAGTCTGCGTAAACGTTGCTAGTACCAATGCATCCTGCTATATAAGAAGCTCTAGCTCCAAGTGTAGCAGCGTCATTTCCTTGAGCTCTTCTAGCACCAAATTCCATAACTGTTTTATTTAAAGCAGCTCTTACAATACGCGCTGATTTAGTAGCTATTAAGCTTTGGTGATTAAAAAAAGTAAGGAGAGCAGTTTCTATTAATTGACATTCAACTAAATTTCCTTTTACACATAAAACACTTTCTAATGGAAAAATAACTGAACCTTCTTTAAATGAATAGATATCTCCTTTAAATTTGAAGTTTTTTAAGTATTCTAAAAAAGATGGATCAAAATCTTTTTTACTTTTTAAATATTCTATTTCCTCTTTTCCAAACTTAAATTCTTTAATATATTGCACAATACTTTCTAATCCGCAGTATATAGCGTAGCCTCCGTTATCGGGGATAGTGCGAAAGAATAAATCAAATACAGCCTGTTTTTCATGCATTCCATTCAAAAAATAACTATTGCACATAGTTAATTCATAATAATCCATTAATAATACATTTCTATTCATTTTAGTTCCTTTCACATAAAAAAAGCATACAAATATGCTTTTTTAATTATATTAATTTTTTATTTAACCCAACAAAATATTAGCCCGAATATACTGCCTAATGAACTAAGTACATAAAATAAACAAGATACATAAAAATAGACACTATAAACATAAACCATTTGTTCTGCGTAGAAATCTGTAGGAATAAAATGTAATACAACAGATACTAACACAGTAAGCATTAGAAATGCAAATCCAGCTCTTATTAAACCTGTTGAAAATCTTTTAGGTCTCTTTAATGCTATAACTGCCCATATCCATATAATAAGTACTAGATAAATAACAAATGCTATTACACCTTTTGCAACGTTAGTATCTATTAAAGTATTTAAAAATGAAGTAATTGAACTTGGTAAGTCAAAACCTAAATTAGAACTAGGTAATAATGTAAATATAAGAACTTCTGAATGACTTGGATAATACATTTGACCAAGTACTAATGCAAGAAGCATAATTGTAGCTATTATTCTACCTAATACTCTTTTTCCTAAACTCCATATTAGCAATAATAAACCACCATAAAACATCCCAGTAATAAATATTGGATTACCTAAAAATGCAACATTTTCGGTAACTCTTTTTATTACATCAGTAACATAATGGATATAGTCATTGACAACTGGCCAAGATTTAGCTAAAGTAGCTGAGTTTGTAGTAAAGTAATTAACGAAAGATAATATTAATCCAACTAAAAATATTAAGAGTCCAATCCATCTTACGATTTTTCTAGCGGTTCCTGTTTTTTGAGTTTTTCTATTTTGTTTATTAGTTGTAGCCATAAGTACATAATCCTCCTAAGAAAATATAACATATATATTATAACACAAAAACACTGTAGTATGTAAAATACTTTATTTATTATGCGTTTTTAGTAATATAAAAGTATTTTTTTGGTGTGTTATTTTTGTGTTGCCATATTTTTTTTAAGAAATAGCCCATATTTTTTTATATTAGAGAGTTTTTTATAATCAACTTGTTTTTTATGGATTTGTTATTTTAATTAAAATAAGATATGAAAATATATATAGAACTATAAAATAATATTCTTTCTTTTTGAGATAGTAAAAGAAATAGTAGTTATTTATGCATTATTATTTGTAAAAATATTTATCTTAAATTTTATGTAAGTTTCAAAATAAATCTAGCAATCATATAAAAGATAAAAAAAGAAAGAAAAAATAACACTAATATAATTCTTATTTATATATTTTATATATAATAAAATTAACTACTATATTCTTAAATATTTTTATCTTATTTGTGGTAAAATATTTACATATAAAATAAGGAGAAATGATTTATGCCAAAAATTGATGATATTATTGGATTATTAGGTGGTGTTGATTGCGGAGCATGTGGATATCCTACTTGCGCTGATTGTGCAGAAGCTATTGTTTCAGGCGAAGTAGATGAAGAAGCTTGTGTTATAGTTGATGGAAGCAATCACGAACAAATCAAAAAATTACTTAAATAATTACTCTTTTCAATAATTCTAGCCACCTACATAAAGTAAAGTGGCTTTTATTATTGAAAAAAATGTTCTTTTTTCATATTAAAACGATAAAAATGGTATAATAAATAAGATTTATTATATAAGGGGTATATTATGAAGATATTTTTAATAGGTTTACCTGGTAGTGGAAAAACAACTATCGGTAATGCACTTGCGAAAGAAATAAAATTCAATTATTTAGATTTAGATAAGATTTTAGAGCGCAACGAGGGAAGGCTAATTGAAGAAATATGGGCTACAGATGGTGAACCTTATTTTAGAGTATTAGAAAAAGCTAATCTTAAAAATCAAATACCTAATCAAGGAAATTATGTTATTGCTTGTGGAGGTGGTATTGTATTAGATATAGAAAATAAAAAATATATGGATGGTTTAAAAATATTTTTAGATACTGATATCAATACATTAAAAACTAGATTAAAATCAGAAGAAGATAAAAGACCTCTTATGAAAACTGTAAGTGTAGAAATACTCCACGATGTAAGATATCCTTTATACAAAGATTTCTCAGACATAATAGTAACTAATAATTATGATGTAAACACTACAATCAAAGTCATAATTAATTATTTAAAGGCGGTTTATGGTAAAGATTTTAATAATTAATGGTCCTAATTTGAATGCTTTAGGATTAAGAAATCCTCTTTTTTATGGTTCTAAGACACTAAAAGAGTTAAACAATTCAATCAAAAAAACCATCAGTGCTAATAAAAATGTTAAAATAAAGTTTTATCAGTCAAATAGTGAAGGTAATATTTTAGATAGGCTACAAAAATTAGATTATGATGCAGTAGCTATCAATCCTGGCGGTCTTACACATACTAGTGTCTGCATTGCGGATTGTTTAGAAATGATAAATAAAATAAAAGTTGAAGTTCATTTATCTAATATCTACGAAAGAGCAGAAGATTTTAGAAAAATAAATTTCATAAAAAATGTGGTAAATGCTAGTTTCTTTGGTAAAAAAGAACAAAGTTATATAGATGCTATAAATTATATTATAGATAGAATAAATAAAATAGAAAATAAGGAGTAATAAAAATGGTTTCAACTAACGAATTTAAGACAGGAATGACAATTATATATGAAGGACAAATATATCAAGTAATTGAATTTATGCATGTAAAACCTGGAAAAGGGAATACATTCGTAAGAACAACAATTAGAAATTTAAGAACAGGAGCACTTTTAACAGATTACCGTTTCGATGCAGGTATCAAAGTAGAAAGAGCTGTAATTGATAAGACACCAATGTCTTATCTATACAAAGATGGATTAAATCAAGTATTTATGAATATGGAAACTTATGAACAAGTAGAAATTCCTATTTCACAAATTGAATGGGAAAGTAATTTCATATATGATGGTTTAGAAGTATTAGTAAATATATTTAATTCAAAAAATGGTACAGAAATATTAGGTATTACATTACCTGATAAAGTAACACTTGAAATAGTAGATACAATCTCAGGAGTTAAAGGTGATAATACAAAAACTAATAGCTTAAAAGATTCTATTACTAATACAGGATTACTAGTAAAAGTTCCAATGTTTATAGAAAATGGTGAAAAAATTATTGTCTCTACATATGATGGCTCATATGTATCAAGAGATAAATAATAATCAAGAAGGATGAAATGGAAAGACTAAATAAAGTTCTTAGTAAATCAAACGTAGCTTCAAGAAGAGCTAGTGATAAATTAATTTTAGAAGGTAAAATCAAAGTTAATGGGGTTGTAGTTACTACTTTAGGAACTAAAATATCCAGTACTGATACTATACTAGTTGATAATAAACCGATAGCTAAATCTCATTTGGTATATTACTTGCTAAATAAACCTACTGGTTATATTAGTTCTACTAAAGATGAAAAAGGTAGAAAAACTGTTCTTGATTTAATCAACGTAAGCGATAAAGTTGATAGACTTTACCCAGTAGGAAGATTAGATTATGATAGTGAAGGACTTATTATTATCACAAATGATGGAATATTGACTAAATTCTTAACTCATCCTATGAATATGGTAGAAAAAGAATATACTGCTAGAATTGAGGGATTACTTAAAAAAGAAGAGATAGCATTAGTTAAAAAAGGAGTTTTAATTAATAATTCATATTTAGCTAAACCTAAAAGTATTAAGTTTGTTAAATATGAGGAAGAATATGGTTCAAGTATAGTAACTTTAGTATTAACTGAAGGTAAGTATCATGAGGTTAGAGATTTATTTCTTACTTTGGGACATAAAGTATTAAAGCTTACTAGAACTAGATATGACAATTTAACTATAGATATTAAGAAAGGTGAATATAGACCTTTAACCCCACATGAGATTAAAAATATATATAGAAATGTTAAATAAATAATTTAATTGATATAATAAGGCTATTATTAAAAAATAATGATATAATATAAAAGGTGGTAAAAATAGATAATGAGTAATTTTTTAGTGGCTATTGATGGTCCTGCTGGAAGTGGGAAATCTACAATTTCAGAAAACATTTCCGCAAGATGTGGATTTATTCATATAGATACGGGTTCAATGTATAGAGCCATTACTTTATATGCTATCAATAACAATCTGGTGTTAGATGATCCAAACAGTTATTCATTTATTGATAAAATAAATATAAGACTCTCGGGTGATAAAATATATTTAGATGGAAAAGATATAACTAGAGATATAAGGAACCGCCATGTTACAGAAAATGTTAGTTTAGTATCAAGTATTAGTATAGTTAGAGAGAAGTTAGTATGTTTACAAAAGAAATTAGCTATTGGTAAAATAGTAATGGATGGTAGGGATATAGGAAGTGTAGTCTTGCCAAACGCAAATTTAAAAATATTTTTGACTGCAGAAAGTAAAATCAGAGCCTATCGAAGGTTAAAAGAAAAAAATGAAACGATAAATGAAACTGATTTGATAGTTGAAGAAAAAAATATAAAAAGAAGAGATGAATTAGATTCAAACAGGGTTAATTCCCCACTTGTAGTACCAGCAGGAGCAATCATTATTGATACTACTAAGTTAAATATAGAAGAAGTTACAAATAAAATAATTGATTTAATAAACGAAAGGTTAAATAAATAATATGAGCAAACAAAATGAAGTAAAATACAGTGATGTGAAAGCACCTAGAAAAGGAACTTATCTTGAAGGTGAAGTGATGAAAGTAGAGCCTAAAACTCTTTATATTGATGTAGATGGTTATCCAGATGTACAAATGCATTTAGAATACTATGGTGAACCTACATGGGAGAGCTTTATTGGCCATGTTAATAAAGGCGATATAGTAGGTGGTAAATTTGAAAGTGGTAAAACATCTTCTTCTTTATATCTTAATAGAGCTACATCTATTAAAGAAGTAGCATTTGAAGATATTGAAAAATTAGCAGAGACTAAAGAAGTAATCGAAGCTAAAGTAGTTAAATATGAAGAAAAATATTTATTACTTAGTTATTTAGATTATAATCTAGTATTACCTGATTATCTTTTAGACCATAATCTTAAAGATAAGAAAAATACTTTAAAAGGCAAAATCTTAAAAGTAGTTATTGATAAAGCAGAAAGATTAGACAATAATCGTTTTGATATCAGAGCTAACCAAATACCTGCTTTAATGGTTGAAAGAGAAAAAAGTAAAGTAGAAGCTAGAGAAGCTAGAGACAAAGCATATCTTAAAGAAATAGAAGATATTAGCGTTGGTAGTGTACATAATGCTACTGTAACAAAAGTTGAAGAACATATCGCATTTGTTAGAATAGGTGGGATATTTGCGACTCTAAGAATTGGTGAAATTGATCATAAGTATATTAAAGATGCTAGAAATGCAGTTAAAGAAGGCGATACATTTGATGTAAAAGTTATTTCTAGAGATGGTAAAAAACTAAGTGTTTCAAGAAAAGCTTTAATTATTCCTCCGTTTGCTAAATTTATGGAAGCTCATCACGTTGGTGAAGAGGTTGAATGTACTTTAAAACAAAAATTAGCTATCGGTATGATATTTGATATCGATAATGAAGTATCTGGTTTATTACATCAAAATGAATATAGTTGGAATCCTAATGATAATTTACACGATTTTCTAAAAGAAGGCGATAAATTAAACTTACGTATAGTTAGAATTGATCCTAAACTTGAAAGAGTTGGATTATCTAGAAAACAATTACTTGATAACCCTTGGGAAGGCGTAGATTTAAAAAGAGGTTTAACTTATTCTTTTAAAATATTAGAAGTAACTAGAGATGGTATTAAAGTAGGCTACCAAAAATTAGAAATAGAAATTTCTAATCAGGAATTATTTACTGATAAAAATAGTAAAGCAGATACTTATTATACAGTTGGTGACAATATTGAAGCTAGAGTAGTAGATTTAGATGCTGAAAACTGGGTAGTAAAATTATCTGTTAGAGTAGTTAAACAAAAAGAAGAAAGAGAAAATTTTGAAAAGTATATGAAGGAAGAAAAAACTTCTACTCAAACTTTAGGAAGTTTTCTAGATGATACATTATTTGATATTGAAGAAATAAGTATCAAAAATAGTAAGAAAAACAAAAACAAATAATGTACATAGTTGGTATTATAGGACGTCCTAACACTGGAAAATCTAGTTTATTTAATAGGATAATTGGATATAGAGACTCAATTACTGATGATTACCCCGGAGTTACAAGAGATAGACTTATTAAAAAGGCATCTTGGATTAATAAAGAAT
>JAITXV010000034.1 GCA_031284605.1 Acholeplasmatales bacterium
GCTACACTATTAGTAATATCAGTATTTTTATTTGTAATAGTTGAAAACGACTCAATAAGTTCATCGTAAATACTATAATTAATTACAGTATGTGTGTATTCATTTATTACTATGTTTGAGTAACCTATCCAGTTAGAAAATATAGAAATTAAAACAAACAACAAACTTAAACTTACAACAAAAATTGAAATAATCCAGAATATAAGTTTTTTAGTTTTTCCATTATCAGAATTATTACTAGGGACTTTTTTTGAAATAACTGCTTTTTCTTCTGCTTTATTTTCATCAACTCTTTGTCCGCAGTTTGTACAAAACACCTCATCTTTAGATAATGTTTCACCGCAATTTTTACATTTTAAAACTCCTACACGGCTACCGCACTTACCACAAAAAGTAGCGTTATCTTTCACAATTTCATTGCCACAATTTTCACAAAATTTCATACTATTATCCAACATTCCTTTTTTTATTAGTTAATTTAATTTAATTTAATTTGCTTACTGCATCTTGATTAGGAACTTTAATGCAATCAACTACTTGTGTAACTAGTATTAATACTAAAACTACAACTGTGAAACCGTAAGTAAGTTTTAATCCCAAATCTTTGTACATAAATGAACCAAGCATTAAATTAGTTATAGAAAGCATTAATAGTAAAACTATAGATATCCACCCTAAAACTTTAGTTGATATTTTTACTTTTTGTAAAGTATTTGAAATACGTGCTGGAATGAAAACACAAAGCATAACTATTGTTGTTATAAAACTAATCAAGTTTGCAACAATATATGCCGTACCTTTAATGTAAAGATCACCATAACCATATCTAGTAATTTCTTCGGCAAAATATGGAAATTTTAATATTCCAGATATAATTATTTTATAAACACCAAAATAAGGATAAGAAATTTTAGATAAACCATTTAAGAATAATACACTAATAACAATCACAGCAGTACCAATTATGTTAGGAATCAATTTCTTAATAGGAATACGATTTTCCTGAGATAAATAATTAAACACTTTAATTGTAATTACGCTTATAGCACAAGTAACAAGTGCTAAAACAGGGAATGCTGCAACAGAACCTATGGTAATAATAGAAAAGATGTAAATAACTATGAAAGCAGTAGTAAGTTTTATTATTACCTTAGAAAACGATCTTTTCTTTACAGCAGCTATTATAAAATAAATTAAGCTAACTATTAGTAGAACTAAAAGAGAAAACTGTGAAATAAATATTATTATATAAGGAACTAATATATATACTGAACTACCAAATTCACCAGTTGCATTTTTTCCTATTTCTGTAGATATTTTAGCTATCGTAGATATACTATTAATAATACCAGTGCCTTTATTTGTAACAGTGTCAAAAGATTCAATAAATTGATTATAAAGATTATACTCAATTATAACACCTTCTCTGTATTCATCTATGACTTGGTTTGAATAGCTTATCCAGTTAGAAAATATAGAAATAAAAACAAACAACAAACTTAAACTTACAACAAAAATTGAAATAATCCAGAATATAAGTTTTTTAGTTTTTTCCTTATCAGAATTACTCCTAGGAACTTTTTTTGAAACAACTGCTTTTTCTTCTACCTTATTTTCATCAACTTTTTGTCCGCAGCTAATACAAAACAAATCATCTTTAGATATAGATGCCCCACAATTTTTACATTTTAAAGCACCTACACGGTTACCACACTTGCCACAAAAAGTAGCGTCATCATTTTGAATTTCATTACCACATTTTTCACAAAATTTCATACTATTATTGAACCTTCCTTTTTTTATTTATATTGTTACATATATTATATCAAAAAAAACTTTTAATACCTTAATAATAACCTATTCGTTACTATCTTTTTTAATATTAACAGCACTAATTGTTTTTGGCTTTATGCTAATTGCATCAGAAATGCCAGTTATTAACAAAAACACCAATATAACTACAGTAGTACCATAATGCATATAAGTAAAACCATTTCTTGTTAGTAAATTCATAACAAGTAAGTTAGTTATACAAAAAAGTGTCATAAAAGCTTGTAAAGTCCATCCTAATTTCTTAATTGAAGGTTTTACTTTAGTAAGTGTACTAAACAATCTAATAACCATATATACAACTAAAAGAATAGTTGTTACAAAAAATAAAACCATATTTATATCTAGAACAGTTGAATGCTCAGTAAGTAAATAGGAGCTAATAAGAGGATATTTTATAAAACTTTTTAAGGAAACTACTAATCCATCAATATTAATAACATAACTTGAATATCCGCTAAGAAGAATAAATGAAATAATAAGGAAAAAAGAACCTATTATATTAGGAATAAAAGAAATAACAGATTTACGTTTTTCTTGTAATAAATAATTACCTACTTTTAACAAAGCAACACAAAGCACAGTTACTACAAGTGTAATATAAACGCCAGTTGTAACATTACCTACAAAAACTATAACAATCACATATAAACATGCAATTCCTGTAAAAAATTTAGCTACCAACGGAGGTATTGTATTTTTCTTAGCAGCAGTAGTGATAGTTATAATTATTAAACTAGTACCTAGTAAAAACAATACTGTTTTAACTACAAAAATAATTAACAACGGAAATAATAAAGTCAAAATATCAGTACTTAGCGAAATGTTGTCACTCATTTTGGTAAATACTATTCCTAATGCCCTAATAGTTTGGAATATTTCTACTTCATAATAATTAAATTTATTCAAACTATCAAAAAAGACATCATAAGCATTGATAAAAACATTATTTTTTAGAAGACCGCTAACTTCAAGCCAATTAGAAAAAAACGATATAACTATAAAAGCCAAAGCTATGAAACTAGCACAAATTGAAACAACCCAAACTATTTTTTTAGTAGTTTCGTCTTTCTTAGAAAAAACAGTAGTTTTAACTTCTACATGTTTTTCTTCTTGCAAAACTGTTTCTTCTTTTTCTTTTTTAATAATAGAAATATTTTTCCCACAATGCGGACAAAATTTATCTGAGAAAGCTAAAGTTCCACCGCATGATTCGCATTTTAGTTCTTCAAATTTAAAACCACATTTAACACAAAAAATACTATCTTCAACATTCCCAACCCCACAATTTCCGCAAACTTTCATATTATTTAGCCTTCTTTCATAACAATATATAACTAATATTATATTATACAACACAACCTCAAAATAGCGTTTTATAAAGATAATATTTTTTCTAAAAAATAAACAAAATATACTATGTAATTTTACTATAATAAATAACGCTTCACGTCTAGCATGAAGCGTTATTTATTATAAGTAGTAAATCTGTTTATTTTTCGTGATATGTTTTAGTTACTTCAAGTTTAGTAGCGCTAATTTTAGATATTTCAATATATAAAATATACGGAATAACCATTGTAGTAAATCCTTCATCATAAAGCAATAAATCTATATACAAAGTATCATCTTTTACAATCATCTTTTTTATTTTGATATCCTTATCATCTCCTCCGTTAGGGAAGGAATGAATTACAACAATTAGACTTTTATTCTTAAAAAATTCCTCTGTATATCTATTTATACGGTTATCATCATGATATGACTCTAAATCTGCAGGACTACTTACTATAAATTCGCAATTTGAAACGTAGTCATACGGATGAAAATATATAGAATATTCTTTTATTTCTTTTTCGCCACAACTGCTTAATACAAATAATAGCGCTAATATAAGTACACAAATTTTTTTCATAATTTAAGGCTATAATAATTATCTAGCTAACCATCCACCGTCTACTGCAATAGTAAAACCGTTTATGTAAGAAGAAGCTTCACTAGCTAAAAATACACATACCCCAGCTACATCATGAGGAGTTCCCCATCTTGAAGCAGGTATACGTTCTAATATTTCTCCAGCTCTAGTTTCATCTGCTCTAATAGGAGCAGTGTTAGCTGTAGCCATATAACCTGGAGCTATAGCATTTGAATTAATATTATATTTAGCCCATTCATTAGCGAAAGTCATAGTTATTCCTTTAACACCCGATTTACTAGCGGTATAACTAGGTACTCTAATACCACCCTGGTAACTAAGCATACTAGCGATAGAAATAATCTTTCCACCCTTACCTTGCTTAATATATTGTTTCGCAACTGCTTGAGATAAGAAGAAAATAGTTTTTAAATTGATATTCATAACATCATCCCAATTTTCTTCACTAAAATCTATAGTGTCTTGTCTTCTAATAATACCAGCATTGTTAACTAAAATGTCAATATGACCAAAAACGCTAACAGTGTCTAAAACTATTTTGTTTAAATCTTCTACACTAGCATTTACTAAATCAGCATCAATAGAATGAAATTTTCTTCCTAGAGCCTCTATTTTTACTCTTGTTTCAGCCATATCGCCTATTCCAACACCGCATACATCAGCACCCGCCTCTGCTAATGCTATAGCCATACCTTGGCCTAAACCTTGAGTAGCACCTGTTACAATAGCTACTTTACCATTAAGTTTAAATAATTCTAAAATTCCTTTTTCTTTCATAATATCCTCCTATTTTAAATCACTTGTTTTAACTTTGTCCATATCATCATATGTCAAGTTTTCACCACACATTCCCCAAATAAATATATAATTGCTAGTTCCAATTCCTGAGTGTATACTCCAGCTAGGACTAATAACAGCTTGTTCGTTAGCTACTACTATATGTCTAGTTTCACTAGGAGTTCCCATTAAATGAAATACCCTATTAGATTCATCTAAATTAAAATAAAAATAAACTTCCATTCTTCTTTCATGAGTGTGTACAGGCATTGTATTCCATCCATTACCACTTTCAAGCATAGT
>JAITXV010000052.1 GCA_031284605.1 Acholeplasmatales bacterium
ATAGTATAATTGGAACTAATTCTAAAGAAAATCCTTTTATGGATGAAGGATTCACAGAATATATAACATATTTAGCTACTAACTCTAATTTACAATTAAAAGCATATCAAAAAATTACAGCTACTAGTTACAGATATATTGGTCAAAATATGGATTACTTTGATTCAAGAGATTCAAACGTTTTGGCTCTCACAGTTTATAGAGGTACTTCTGTTTTATTAGAACAAATAAGAGTAAAATACGGAACTCCTAAACTTCTCGAATTCTTTCATCAAATATATAACAATTATGCAACACAAGTAATGGAGAGAGCTGATTTACTAAATATATTTGAAAATGTATATAGTTTAAGTGATAGAGTTAATTTAGAGTTTATAGTGACAAACGGATATAAAGTATCATATTTTGCATAATTTAAAATAAGTATTTATTTGTTATATTATAAGAAGGAGAATCTAATATGGGTATTATTTTACAAACTAATAATTTAACTAAAATATATAAAGATAAAAAAGTTGTCGATAATTTAAATATGACAATTAATGAAGGTGATATTTATGGTTTTGTTGGTGAAAATGGTGCTGGTAAAACTACACTTATTAGATTAGTTACTAAAGTGATATTACCAACTTCTGGTACTTTTAGTGTTTTACCTAGCCATAATAGATATTACGGTGATGTTAGCGCAATAGTTGAAACACCATCTCTAAACACAAATATGAGTGCTTATGATAATTTATATAACCAATTTATTTTAATTAATAGACGTGACTATGAAAATATTAATGATATATTAAAAAGTGTCGGATTAGATGATGTAATAAATGATCCAAAGAAAGTAGGTAAATTTTCTTTAGGTATGAAACAGCGTTTAGCTGTAGCTATGTCTATAGCAGGTAATCCTAAGTTTTTAGTGCTTGATGAACCTATGAATGGTTTAGACCCAGAAGGAATTGTAGGTTTAAGAAATTTAATAATAAAACTTAATAAGGAACAGCATATAACATTTCTTATTTCTTCTCATATTCTTGATGAATTAGCTAAAGTAGCTACTAGATTTGGTTTTATCCATAAAGGTAAAATAGTTAAAGAACTAACTTCTACTGAACTTCATGCTTCAAATAATAAAAGAGTTTGTTTTACACTTAGCGACGTTAGTACAGTTAAGGACATATTTTCTAAACTTAATATTAATAATTATGTAATAAATGATAAAGATAAAATTGTTACTATAACTGGTGATATAGTTATAAATGATATTATGAAAGCTCTAGTTAACAATGATATTACTGTAATTAAAATGGAAAATATAGATGAGAGTATCGAAGATTATTACTTAAAACTAATAGGAGGAAATAGAAATGTCTAGTTTACTTAGATTAGAATTTAGAAGATATTTTAAAGATAAAGGTCTTCTTATTACTTTAATTGTATCTACAGCCGTTACTATATTTATGTGTTTATTACTTTCTCAAGTAAATAATAGTTTTGGAGAAAATAATCATCTATTTACTCCAGTATCAATTTTTAGTTATTCATTTTCAACTCAAAATTATGTTACATATTCAATTTTTATAAATGGTTTGATTATATTAATTAAAGACTATAATCAAGGCACTATGAGAAATAAAATAGTTACAGGATATTCAAGAGCTAAAGTATATTATTCATCTTATATTGTATTTTTAGCATTTGGAGTGGGTATTACTTTTATTTGTGGTTTTTTAGGGTTTGGAATATCAACTGCAATATTGGGTGCATCTTCTATAAACGCTTCAGATTTTTTATTAACTTTTGCGTTTGGATTGTTATGGATGGTATTTTTGTATACATTTTTTTATTTTTTAGCTACTACTTTTAAAAATATAGGTGCTCCACTTGGAATAGGAATTGGATGTTTAGTTATGTTTTTAGTAATCGATCTAATTGTTTCCATTCTTCAAATGTCTACTAATTTTTCACAAACTTTAATAGATATAATATATGCTATACCATTCTTACAAATGAACAAACACTCTTCACTACTTAGTAGTACATATCTTAATCCTAGTGGAAATATGTTTGAAACTAAAGAAATTATTACAATTATTATTAGTAATGTTATCTTAATTGGTGGATTTTTAGGATTAGGTCATTTATCATTTACTAATAGTGATTTAAAATAATATATTAATATTTTTATATTCTTAACTAATAAGTACTATAAGATTGTATTAAATAAATAAAAAAAATAAAAACTACATGAAGAACATATATTCATGTAGTTTTTATTTTTTATTAAATATAAAATTGTTTTAATTAACCACTTAATAAATTTTTATGATAATAATTTTGACTAGTAATAAATATCTCATTTAATCATTTAATATTTCGCACAAAGTTCCTTTGTAAAGGAAAGCATTTAGATTATTTTTGTTTGTGGAAATGTCGTTATCTGTAATAACAGTTATAACTCTAATTTTAAATGTGTTTTCTATTGGATTGTATTTAGTCCAATATACTGGAATATCGTGATAATTACCATCATTAGCCATTTTTGTAAAATGTGTTACCATTTTTTCTGTTGTAAATCCGTAAGAAGTAATTTCAATTATGTCTGTTGTATCATCTTTAGAAGTAATTTTAGTCTTATTTATACAATAAGTGTCAGATTCTGACAATTTTTTGAAACGTCTTATTGCATAATTACCAAGTGCTTCTCTTTCCCACGGTGATATATTACACTTATATTTTGTAGAATATTTATATTCTTGAGGTCTTTGGTGTTGATATAACGGAATTGTTAACAAAGGAGCTAAACAGTAGTATAATAACTTGAAATATGTAGTATTATAAGAAATAAATTTATTTTTTGATTCAAGCACCGAAGATGATTTAAACTTTTTTGGAGCATCTACTAAATCTATTTTTTCTAATGTTTCAAATTTAATATAGTTTAGCATTTTATCTTTTCTAAAATAAAAATCTGGTTTATATATGTCCCAATTATTTAAAATTAGATTTACCATAGCGGTCTGTGATAAAGGAGTAAATAAAAGTCTATATTCAATTTCGTTATTTCTAGAAGTTGTTTTGAAAACAGCATCAAACTTTGGATTACCAGTTGGAGTAAAGTTACTCGCTGTACCAACACCCTTTCTTGCAATATTGTTAATTGCTTTTTCTTCTTTTTTGACAAAATGTTCAAGTTTTTTATCGCTCATTAACGGAGCATTAGAAGGCAATTTAGTAAATGTTAAATTAGGAGCAGATTCATTAGCATATACAACGTAAGAACCATTAGTATAATATGGGCATGGTTCTGTTACGGAAGCACTTAACACTTGACTATTTTGGGTATATACTGTGTTACCTTTGGAATCTGTATGACAACTTGTCCATGTGACAGTTATAGAACCGTAGTAGGTTTTGGTACCCATAGTTTTAATTAATGTTTTAACAATGACAAAAGGATTATCAATTATATTTCCGCTTAGAATTTGGGTTATAGTTTTGTCGTTTTCGATAAAGGTATCTAGGTAGTATTTTGATTTTAAATAATCATACATTTTAATATCAAAAATATCATTAAGTTTGATTATTGGAACAGTTTGTTCAATGATTTTTTTAGTCATACCCCATTTGTATAGTGCATTTAACGGGACAAGTTGGTCTGCTGCTTCTTTTTTTAAATCATTTAAAATACCGCTAGAAACACCGTGTTCGTAGCTTGTAGTAGCCATTTTATTTTTTATAGTAATATTTCTAATTAAACTAAAACCAACAATTCCAGATATAAAAAATACTAACAATAAAATAAAAACTAATACAAAACTTTCAGATGATAAAACAAAAATAACTACATCTAAAAAAATTCCTATTGAAAAAAGTATTATCAAAGTTAAAAGAAACTTGCTATTAGATTTTAGTTTATCATTCATATTATCTAATTTATCAACTATACTGATGTATTCAGTGATTTTTTTATTAGTATATATATTTTTTTCTACATCAATATTAGAATTTTTCACTAAATCATCAAAAAAAGCAGTACAATTTTTTAAAAATAATTGTTTATACTCATTTTTATATTTCTCATCAGGATCATAAATATAATTTTCTTGATTATCTTGCATTATTTATTAAAAAGTTATTTAAAGAAATTAGTACGTGCTTGTTCTTTTACAGAACTTGAAGCAGTAAAAGGAATTCTAGTAGTATATCCAGCTTTAGCAGCTACAATCATTTTTGCAGGCCATGAAAATATTTCTTGGTTCCAAAGACTTACTGTATCGTTATATAATCCTCTAGCTGCAGTTATTTCTTTTTGAAGGTAACTATTTTGTTGCATCGCATTAGCAATAGTAGCTTGAGAACTTAAAGTTGGATATTGTTCTAATGCTACTCTAATTTTTGAAGATGTAGACTCAATTCCTTGAGCTACAGTATTTCTTTCATTGTCGTTTTGTATAGAAATACCACTTCTGTATGCAGCAACCCCTAGCATAATGTCTTTATCTAATTTTACAGATTTTTCAACTAATCCAACAACATTTTGAAGTATTACAACTCTATTTTCTAGATAGTTATCAATTTGAGAAGCATCGTGTTGAATTCTTTGTTGTAACTTTCTTAAATAATTTCTAGCAGATATTTTTATGAATAAAAATACTAAACCAGGTATTATTCCTAAAACCCAAAGTACTATTTCAAAAATAAGAGAACCAACTCCAACACTAACAGGAATTTGTTTATCTATAACGTTAACATCTCTTCCATCTTTATTCACTGAACCATTAATCTCATCTAATTCGTTTGCCATAATAATCTCCTTTATCTATGCATTATTATAATTATATCACATATCTATTTTTTTGTATATCATTTTTAATAATAGTAACTTCTAATTAGTTATTTTGTATTTAAAGAATATAAAAAAATTTTTAAAAACGTTCTGGTATATTAGAAGTTATAATATATAAAAAATTTCATTGTTTATTATAATTAATTAATCAAAAAGATAAATAAATATTTGTTTGGTAGCGTTCAAAAGTATATTCAACTACTCTGGTTATTTTAATTAATTGTACTTTTTGCTTTTTCTATTATTTCTTTGGTGTATGTACTGATAATTTTAAGTGCATCTTTATTTTGTATAGCCATTTTGAATTCTAAAATACTAAAAGTTTTTATATTTACTATACTTTTTCTGTTCATCAAGAACATTATTATCTGTGTATCAAAATAATTTTTTGTATCTTCGTGAATAATAGGAGCAACTAGTGATAGGTAAGATGTTTTATCATTTTGTTGCATATGTCTAATTACATTCGATGTCTCATTGTTAAGCTGTTGATTTTTGTTTCTTAGAAGTGTAACTTCAACTAGCCAATATATAGAATCTGAAAATATTTCGATATCACCTTTGCCTCCTGGAGCTTGTGAAATAGGATACCCTAATGAATCCGATTTATAGTTTGGACTAATTGTAAAATTATCTCCATAAAATATATGTAATAAAATAGTTAAGAAAAATTCAAGCCTAATAGGTTCTGGGACATACTTGAATTCATCTTTAAATCCCTTTATGCTAGATTCTTTGACCAAATTATCGATTAGATCATCAATTCTTTCTTTATCAATATTATGTTCTTTAATAATTTGTTCTAACTTATTTTTATAGTCATTAGGATCTTCAATATATTTTATTTTTTTATCAGAAATAATTAAGTTAGAATAAATATTGAACTTTAGAAAAAATTGTTTTCCATCTTCTTTTTCTTCTTTAGTAAATGTATAACAGTGAGCAAATATTTTTTCAATATAATTCGTATTATCGCTATTAAGCCTAATATAGGTTTTACCAGTGTATCTTATGCTAACAAAACCAGTAATTCTTAAAAGTCTAAGAACTACATCTGGATAGTCTTTTGTTACAGTATTAATTTTAGTAATAAAACTGTAATTATTTTTTAAATAGTTATATGCTTCATTAGAATCACCAAAATGGTTAGAATTGAGTACTTCTATAAAATCTGTAACACTTCCAGTTTTACTAAATAATGAAACAATAAATTGTTCATAAGATAGTTCTCTTCCTAATTTCCAAAGTTCCTTAAGTACTTCAATTATGAACCTAAAATAGTTGAAATCATTTAATACATTTCTGTACGGAGAACGTCTATTATATATAACTGACTGTGTAGAAAATGCTGTTTGTTCGTCTATGTCTCCTTCTATTAAACTCTTTGCGATATTTGAAATAAGCAAATTCTCGTTGTAACTTGCATAAACAAATCCTAATTCGCATAAAGTACGTACGTAAGTCCAAAATCTAGATTGATATCCTTTTGGGAAACCTCCATCAGAATTACGAGTAGAATTTATTTTTTTGATATACTGTTTAGAAGCATATTCTGTAGCAGTATCAAAATTATAGCTTTGAGATGATACTATTCCTGTTTGGTAAAGATAATATAAAATATCTAGTAGATTTGAATCATTTAAGACAGTTCCTTCGAATTCTTTCAAAACTGATAAGATATCTCTATATCTCTCAGGATTTCTTATTGCAGTTTCAAATGTCATTTGTTTATATGTTTATATTCTTTTTTAGCAATTGTTTAATCCTAATAATTAGTAATAAGTACTTCTACAGTATCTTTAACTGTATTATCACGATAGCTAATATAGTTGCTTTTAATGTTATCATAGACATTATATTTTCTAGACCATAAAGCAAGAAAATTGTTTTTATTTCCTTTATGCATTATAACGTTTGATAAAGCAAATTTTATTCCTTTACTATTTAGTTCGTCTAATGCATTTAGCAGCTCTATATCATTTTTCCACTTCCACCCTTTGTTGTATTCGCAATTGCTAATCAAATAAGGCGGATCTAAATAAACCAAATCATCGTTTTCGTATTTATAATTATTTAAAAAAACTAAGAAGTCAGAAGAAACAAAACATATTTCATTTTGACTGGTAAAATCAAAATAATCGTTTAGAGCTTTTATAACATTTTTGTTATAATCAACATTTCCAACTGGTAAGTTAAAATCTCCTTTAGAATTAAATCTTAACATATGGTTAAAACCATATATTATTAACATATACAATTTTATTAAGTCAGATTTGTTATTGTTAAAATCAGATTTTAGTTCTCTATATGATTCTTTATTATAAACTGCATAATATGTTTTAACATATTTTATTTTTAATTCATTCGGAATAATAGTTCCTAAAGCAGAAGCAGACAAATTATATTTCTTTATCTCATTTTCTAGCATATTAAAAAATATCTCTCTTTTATTTCTAAATGAAAATAAAAAATTATGTAGTTGTATCATATAATCATTTTTGTCATTCGCAATATATTTAGTAGCTCCAACATTTAAAAATACACTTCCACCTCCACAAAATGGTTCAATCAAAGTATTGATCTTATTAGGAAAATGAGTAGCTAACTGTTCAATTAACTTGTATTTATCACCTACATAAAAAAATGGAGATCTAGCCATGATTAACCTTTGTTATAAAAAGAATTTCCATATGGTCTTTAAGTTCAGTTTTTCCAGCATTAAATGCTTGATGTTCGGTCATATATACAGTTGTTTCTCCTTTTTTATCTAATACCTTTTTAATATCTTCTAATTTCATTTTATTTTCTGAAGATCTACTTTTTGAATTATATGTATTATTATATGAAACCACAATATATTTAGATTTTAAAGAATAAATAAGTTCTTGAAAATTATCAATTGCTTTAGACTTACAATATTCACTCATATTTTCTGCATCATATTTTAGTGCTTCTCCGTATAAAATTGGCTTTTCCCATTTAACTATATTTTCAATTACGTGGTAGAAACGGCTATACTGTCTTGAAGAGTACGGAGGGTCAATGTAAGTAACATCACTCTTAATTGTAAGAGCTAATTTGTTCGCATCTTCTCTAAAAATCTTTATCTTTTTATTTTCAGTATTTTCTGTAACTGGTTTTATTAATTCGAATAAAAAACTATCCTTTACATTTTTACCTTTGATATATGCATCATAATGTCCTACTGTGTTTGCACATCTATCAAATGAATAAATTAAGGAAGATAATAATATATCAAATTCTCTTGTATTTAATACTCCTTTTGATAATTCTAAATCTTCTCTAATATACCCAATTTTTTTAGCATCATTGACAGAAAAATATTTTCCACCAAAATTAATAGAAACATAGTTTTCATCTAAATTTTTGGAATCTAAATTTTTGTATTTTGTGTAGTATTTACTTATTTTGGAATCACTATAATATTTAGAACCAAAGAATGCATTGTATATTACTTCACTAGAATACAAAAAATCATTGATAATAAAATCACTATAATCGTTTAACATTGAGTATGTGACTACCCCAGTTCCACCAAATAAATCACAAAAAGAAGTAGCTTCAGTGCACTGTTGTAATATTGTAGTTCTTATCCAATCTGTAAGTTTTGTTTTACTGCCCGTTTATATATATTAAATACCATATTTTTATTATATTACTAATTTTGGATATTGTCAATAAAAATGGCCATCTAATTTATCTAACTAAAATTGTATTTTATACAGTAAAATAAATTGATATTTTTATTAATTTTAGGTACTTTAGTTATCTATATCTAAGTATTATAGTTACAAATATTACTTTCATATTAAAGCCCAAAAGATAAGATATTAAAAATACAAAAATAGTATATTTAATAAAAATAAATAAAGATTATACAACCTCTCGAGACATAGTTTAGTATTTGATAAATTTATATATTTCTTTCTTCTATTTGTTTTAGACACTCTTTATGTATAAAACACGGAATAACTAACGCGTTTATAGCGTACACTGATATTTCTTTATCATTATCTTCTAATACTGTATTACAATACTTACAAGTAGAACTATTTTGATAGTTCTTGTTAACTAAATGCGAAGTAACAATTTTTACAGTTTCAATAATTCTTTGGTCGCTTTTTTCATTCATACTACCCCAAACATTCAAAGAAGCTAATGAAAATAGATTTATAAAAACAGTAGTTTTGTCATTTTTAATATAGTTTATTCCATTTTTTCTAAGTAAAGAAAAATTCTTTTTTATCTCTTTTAATTCATTTTTTAGAAGTTCATTATCTAAATGAAAAAACATAAATGGTGCATTAGAAAATCCATTTCTTTCATTTATTAATAAAGCATCTAATCCTTCAATTTTTCCGTAATAAATATCTGACTCACTATCTTTTTTTAAATTAAATAAACTAGCAATTCTATATATTGTATCCATATACTTTCCTCCAATTAAACTAATAATATTGTCATATTATAAAACTATATATATTTTACTATTCTCCAATTTCAATTTCATAAAATAATTTATATTTTGTTAGACCTGTTTTTGTTATTTGTCCATCATTAAAATCAATACTACAATCTGTTACATTAGATAGTAGTTCTTTATAGTGATTAGCAGCCATTTCATCATGCAACCTAGTAATTTTTGATTCTCCAAATCTAGGATCTACAGTACACCATTTTTCATTGTTAACTATATATACACATATAACATGGTCATAATTAGGAACTGCACTCATCATACTTTCTATTAAAGGATTATAATAATCTAAATCCATACTATTTTCCAAAATCATAATTGCTCTTTTATATTTCGCAAGTCTAATTACATCTTCCCAAGTTATTGTTTCTAATCTATCAATATTTGAGTTATGCCTTAAATCACTTAATTTAACCTTTCTAGCTAATTCATTACTTTTAATTCTAGGTATGTATTTTTTTATGTAATCATCATTTTTATTATGGTTTAATATATCTAAAGCATCTATAACTTCTTTAGGAAATGTATCTCTAATAGTTTGTATTATTTTTTTATCATTTGAATCTTCAAATACATCGTGCAGTAATGCTACACAGATTGCATTTTCATCATCTCCCATTTGACAAGCTAAATAAAAAGGGTGAAAAACATAAGGAGTAGATGATTTGTCTACTTGCATACCATGTGCGGCATATGATAGCTCTAAAGCTTTTTTAGTTAAAGTCGTATAAATAAATTGTTTTTCCATTGTTTTTAATTCTCCCTTTCTTATTTATTTACTATTTTATTTTTTCTTGTATTAGAAAGACTAACCCATATTTTATGAATATTAACACACTTGCAATGAATAAAACATTTTTAGTATCACCACCTAATTAAAATAATCTTTTCTAAGTGCGTAACGACTATATAATTTGTGTGTTTAGTTTTCTTGCAACTAATAAACACTTGCAGGAAACAGTAAAATAGAACATTTTCATAAAACTACTCTTTTCATATACTTAATAATTATATCACATTAGACATATAAAAATATTAATATATATATTTTTAAAAAAATATATATATTAATATTAAATATAGAATTGCTTTATAGAACCTTTTTTAGAGAGGATATACTAATTTTCTTTGATAATATTACTTTCTTTCTTTTGTAAACGTGCGTATACTACGCTTAACTGGTATCTATTATATCTTAGTGCCATAATTGGCATTAAGTTTAAAAAGAAATTAACTACAAACACCGGAAAACCAAAACACATCATATATTTTAGCGGAAATATAAAAATTATAACTATTCCTAAAACAAGAGATATAATGTGAGTAATCTCACCTGCACAACTTTCTAATATGTATGCTCCTATATATTCTTTACTATTAGGATCCTCTATTTTATTTTTCGCAAATCCTCCTAATTTTCCTAAATCTGGAAGATAGGCTTTATATTTTTTAATCCCCAATTTTTGTAAGAAATTTTTTTCTTTTTTAGAAACAACAAAAAATTTTGATTTTGTGTTTAGTTTCTTTTTTACAAATATATTTATTAGTATTGCAGTTAGGGCATCAAGCGCAATAACTGCAACCGTACTTAATAAAGTAGCGCCAATATTAAACCAAATATTAAATTCTAAAGGGTTCATAGAAAAAAAGAAATTAAGAGTAACAATTATAATTACACATATTAAAATAGTTATTAGATATAATATCATTTTATTTCTCGTATTCTAACTTTTTATTATATACTTTCTCATAAAGTTCTTTCCATAGACGATAATTTTCATTTTTCATATATTCAGCATTATCTTTTTTAGATAATTCTTTATTTGGGTAAATGACAGGTAAGATATGACCTGTAAACTCTTGAACTTTAAAACCATCCTCACCTATAATATCACTATCATTTAAAGTGATAAAGAAAGGTATAACAGGAGCGTCATGTTTAGAAGCAAAAGTAAAGGCACCTACTTTTAAAGGACGTGGTTTACGATAGTTCCACCACATACCTTGTTCTGGATAAAATAAAACTTGTTTATTTTTCTCCATTAATGTTTCTATAGCAGCGAAGCATAGTTTCATAGTTTCATATTTTCTTGCAAGCGGTAAAGAGTTACAATGCTTCATAAAAAATCCTATTTTACCAGGTTGTGCATAATTTCCTTCTCTAATAGTGCGCCATAGCACTAAATGTCTAAAGTGCTGTTTTAATCCAGTATAAATAACATATGAATCAAATATATGACAATGAT
>JAITXV010000094.1 GCA_031284605.1 Acholeplasmatales bacterium
AAAGAAAAAATAATATTAAAAAACAATGTGACAAAATATCAAATAAAGTTCAAAATGAAGTTAATAGACCACGTTTTAAGATAAGATTATTATTTAGAGTTATGAGTATTGCACAAAAACTAATACATAACAGCCTTACTAAAAAAGGAGAGAGCGAATCAGTAGACTATCTTTACTGGAAAAGGAACGGTTGGCTTGATGGGAAAAAACCTTGGAATAAAAATTAGTTTCAAAAACTTACTCTTATAGAATCACAGTTAAAATATTATTTTGTTTATTATCAATATTTATGGTTACTATTTGTTTTTATTAGTAGTTTTTTTAATTATTTAGACAATTTCAAAAAATAAAGAATTGTATAAATATAATATGAGACTTGGGTTAATTGCTGAGTCGTTACTTAAATAAATCAGTTATTTTCTAATATATTGGTGCCAATAACTAAATACGATTTATTTTTTTTAACGGTTATAACTTTCGTAACAAATCCGTTATTCCTAGTCATATTTACTATTTCTTCAAGTGTATATTTCTTATAGCCTTTTTTTGTATATGCTAAAGTATCTAAATAGTTTTTAGTATAAAATGCATTTATAAAAATACCATTGCTTGCAAGTTTTGATTTAATATTATTTAATCCATCATCAATATTATCCCAAAAGTATATTGTATTAATTGTGTAAACAATATCAAACATTTCGTTAAAAGGGATTTGTTTTTCTGTACCATTTTTAAGTTTAACAATTTCCCTTTTTATAAAGTTTTTATTTCGTTTTGATGCCTGGTAAATTGCTGTAGAAGATGGATCAATACCAAAACAAATTTGAGATTTTTTGGCTACTTTTTTGATTAATTTTCCAGAACCAAAACCTATTTCCATAACCTTTTTATTTTCTTTAATGTTTTGAAAAGTTGAAATCCACAATTTACGATTAAACAATGGCATAATAATTCCCATACAAAAGCGACCAAATAGTCCTTTTGGATTATGAAATTGCTCTCCTATTAACTTAGTTATACTCATTTTTCTCCTATAATAATAATGTTTTTTCTAAATATTTAAATATAAGTAAGAATATTATTTTACACCTGCAACAAGCATATATCCAAAAATCCCAGAAAAAGGTGCTATTTTGATCTCTACTATTTTCCCGTCAATATTTTTTTGGTAAACTGCTGCCCCTTCAACATCTCCAATTTGTTTATAGGCTTCCGCTTCTAATATTTTACAATAAAAATTCGGATATCCTTCTTCCAATAATTTGTCGCTATCAAATTCAAATTTTACTTGAATATAGAAAGATCCCTCCAATTCATATTTAATAACAAAATGATAGATTGTGTTTGAAGGGAATGGCAAAACGAATCCTAAGACCGAATTTTGTATGCTTATCTCACTTTGTGTCCATCCATCACTACTGTTTAATTTTGATGTTGGAGCAGTTAGTGAAAATAAAATATTACCATCACTAATAGAATAATAAAATTCTCTTTGAGCTAAATCAATAGATTCTAACCCTCTAGTCACAACAATTTGCATAATTATTTGACCTTGATTGCCAATAATGAACTCATTTTTGGATAAGGAGAAAATATTGCTATAATCATATTCTATTTTTCCTTCTCCCAATCTAGCATTATAACCGTTTGTGTAATAATCAAATCCATCTAAAATGGACAAACTTATTAAGTCTTTTTCTAAATACCAAACTGATGCTTTTTCTATATTTGCATTCGAAAATAATAATATAGAAAACGATAATTCATCATTTGTTACTTCATCTACCCAATAATTTTTTACTTCCTGCGCATGCCCTATAAACAATTTTAAATTAATTTCTTCTAATTCATTAGAAATTTTCTTATCAATTTCAAAATCTAAAAAATGACCATTTAAAGGTTCATTGTTATTATTACTATTTAATGTTTCAGAAAGTTTCACAAAAGAAACAGTTGTATCATCTTCACCTGCCTTAATGTTATCCACAGTTTTAAATGAATCACAACCAACTAAACTAAATAAAACTACAACTAATATAATAAATACTTTTTTCATCTCATTACCTCAGCAATATTATACAACAATTATTCATTTTAAGTATAAAATACGATTTAATAAAAACGTATTTTTGTTAGAATAAAGTTTCTCTTATAAGAAAAAACAATATTATAAACAATTTGATAAATATAAAATTAAATAAAAGAGCACGCTTTAAAATAAAATTACTATTTATGATGTGATTATTGAATTAAAATTAATACATAATAGTCTTTTATTAAATAAGGAGAGTTATAAGCAACTATCATTTTTTAATAAAAACTAATTAAAAGGTTAACCGTTAAAAGCATAAATGAAAAATAGTGAAAAGACTTTATCACACTACCTTTTTAATATATCCATAATTTGCATAAAAATACCTATATTCTATGTAAATACAGGTGTTTTGTCTATTTTTTTAACACTAAATACACTTATTTTAACTAAATATTATTAAAAATTAAGTTAACTGTTATTATAAAAGATAACTTAAAATGTAGTCTAAATAAAAAGGAACTATTTCTAGTTCCTTTTATTGCAGTTTAGGTCTAAATTCAACTATTATTACTTAAAATGGGATAATTCAAACAAGCAATATATGTTAAAGTTGGAGCGGGTGAGGGGAATCGAACCCCCATAATCAGCTTGGAGGGCTGGAATTCTACCATTGAACTACACCCGCATCCTAAATAACCGCATATAAATTATATCACAATTTATCTATTGTTGTCAAGATATGATATAATATATTTGAAAGAGGTGTTAATATTATGCAAAATATGGGTAAAGATCATAGAGGTCATCATTTAAAGAAAAATCAATTAGTGTTAAAAAAATTAAGAAAACATAAATAGGATATAATCTATCCTATTTTTTTTCTTTTAAAAAACTATACTGTTCTAAATCTAATACATTAGTTGCTTTGTCTAACTTTTTAAACTCTTTACTAGTAAACAGGATACCATCTAAATGATCATATTCGTGCTGAAATACTATAGCTATATATCCTGAAAGTTCCATATCTATTACTTCTAATAATTCATTTTTTTCAAAATCATAAATAAATCCTTCCCATTTTATAGTTTTTGATCTAGGAGTTATCCCTGTTGTAGCAGTTTCAACTGATAAACAACCTTCTCCATCTGGCATATAAATAATATCTTCACTCTTGTAAGTAATAATAGGATTAATAATTCCAAAAGAGTACATTGTTCCGTCAAAATCATCAATATGTAACGCTACCATTTTTCTTAATATTCCTAATTGTGGTGCAGCAATTGCTGCTCCACTTCTAAGATGATATTTCTTAGAAATTTCAGGATCTTGGGAGTTAATCAAAAACTCGTGCATCTCTTTTAAAGTATTTTTATCACGATTGCTTAAAGGAATACTTACGTATTCACTCTTCTTAAAAAGCTTCTTATTCGGTTCTTTTAATATATCTTTCATTAATATCATATTTTAATTATACCAAAAAAAATAAATATGATAAAATATTAAGTGTTATGGATAATAAAATATGTTACTTCTCTAGCGAACTTAATAAAAACATACTTTCTAGCGATATATATAAAACATATATCCGTCTGAAAAATGAAGTATACGAATCACTTGGTTCTACTATATCTGATTTCAATAAACTTAAAGTTGAATCACTTAGTATAACTCCAAAAACGCCTGCTTTTTATGAAAATGTTTCTTCTCTAACAAAACTAAAGGAAACACTAGATAACAATATTTTATATAAAAAATATATTCAAGCTAAAAATGAATGTTACGAGTATTTAGACAATATATTAATCCAAATAACTACTACTATTTCACCACAAATAAAAATAAGGAAAGCGAGAGGTTTTATAATATGATAATTTCAAGAAAATCACTAATAATTTATTACAACACAGACAACTTTTTGCATCATATATCAACAATTGATATGAATGTTCATTATATATGCAAAAATATGCAATATCTTGTTGTCTATTTTTATACTAATAGACAAAAAGAAGTAATCAAAAGGATAGTTTCTACAAATGGATTTGCTAGATATGAATTTAGCAATATAATTAATGAAAATCATTATTTCGAAGATGGAGAAAAAAATGGAAAACCAGAACAACAACAACAATTACAACAACAATAACGAAAATCAAGATACCACTATAGAAATAGCAGAAGTACAGACACCGCTAAAAGCAGAAAAAAGAGTCAATCTTAAAAAGATTAAAGAATTTGCTTCTAAATCAATGTCTGGTATGGTATGGGGATTATTTGCTACACTATTAATTGGTACAATACTTACTCAAATAGCATCAATAAGTGGATACAGTACTGTTCAAGGTGCTACAAACAATAGTTTTGTATCTTTAATTTATGGAATAGGAACTATGCTAAAAAGCCTATTAGGTATTGGTATGGGTATTGGTATGGGTATTGCTATGAAATTTACTAATTTACAATTAGTTAGTTTAAGTTTAGCAGGAGCTGTAGCTACAACATTTAGAGTTACTTTTAAGGAAGGCATAGTTATTGGTAATTTTGTTACAGGATTTAATAACGATCCAGTTATAGTGTATTTAGTAGTATTAATAGTCGGTATTTTAATGACTTTAGTATTTACTAAAAAAACACCATTTGATTTATTGATATTACCACTATTTTGTGTAATATCTGCTGCTATAATAACTTTCTTACTAAGTCCTGAAATAACTTGGATTTTACAACAAATAGGTTCATTTTTAAGTTGGGCAATGAACGGTTCTAATGGAAACTCTGCTCCCGTTTATCAAAAAATAATTTTCGCAAGTATTATAGGCGTAACTGTAGGAGTTTTATTAACACTACCTATTTCAAGCGCTGCTATTTGTATAGCTATTAATTTAACTGGCTTAGGTGCTGGAGCTGCTTTAGTTGGTTGTTGTACTCAAATGGTAGGCTTCGCGATACAAAGCATAAGAGAAAATAAAATTGGGATATTCTTTAGTGTATTTTTTGGAACATCAATGGTATTTTTTCCAAAAATAGTTAAAAAGCCATTAATATGGCTGCCAACTATTATAGCTAGTGCTATACTAAGTCCAATTGCTGTACTAGTTTTCGATTTACAATCATCAAAAATTGGAGCTGGTATGGGAACTTGTGGGTTAGTAGGACCATTACAAACTTTAGAAACAATGGGATATTCACTAGATGCTTGGCTTGGTATTATAATATTTTGTATTTTAGCTCCTGCTTTAGTAGTATTTTTATTAGATTTATTATTTAGAAAATTAAATATTATAAAGAAAGGCGATTTGAAGTTAGATTTCTAACTTGCTTGATATGATTAATAATATTTTAATAATAACAGGACCAACCTGTTCAGGAAAAAACATAATGTTAAATTATTTAGTAGAAAAATATGGCTACCATTCTTTTATTACTACTACTTCTAGACCAATGCGTCCAAATGAAAAAGATGGTTTAGAATATCATTTTGTCACTGAAGAAGATTTTTTAAACAAAATAAAAGAATCAAAATTTGTAGAATATATTTCTTATAAAGTTGTTTCTAAAGATGGGATAAATAGTTTATGGTACTACGGTACTGAAAAACAATATTTTAAAGAAGATACAAAACAAGTACTAATTTTAGACCCAATTGGTGCTTCTAAGTTGAAAGATTTATTTTCTTCTTCATTAGTAACTATAGTTTTTTTAGATTCTAATGAGATCATTAGAAAACAAAGAAATATTTCAAGAGGAGATTATGAAGAACTAAAATTCATAAACCGAAACATAAGAGATATAGAAAGAATGAAGAATTCAAACATATTTGCATTTTCTAAGGAAGTATCTTACACATTTGTAAATGATTTTGAAAATAAAAAAGATTTTTACTTAGCAATTGACAATTTTATGAAAAAAAACAGTAAATAGAGTATTTTTAACTGTCAAGTCTTTTTACTTGACAATACATATCATTTATAATATAATATTAAGTATACATTATGTATTTTAGTATATTAAATGAAGGAGATGATTGTATTATGGCAGTAAAATTACGTTTACAAAGATTTGGTTCACATAAAAAACCTTTCTACAGAGTTGTAGCTTCTGAAAGCTCAGCACCTAGAGATGGAAAATTTGTTGAAATAGTAGGTACATATAACCCACTTGACGGAAAATTAGATATTAAAACTGATGCAGTTAAAGTTTGGCTTTCTAATGGAGCTGTTCCTACTGAAACTGTTAAAAGTTTATTTAAAAAATATCATATTTTAGAAAAATAAAGGGAGAATACTTATGGCAATTGATTTTGAAAAATTATTAAAAAATATAATTGTGCCATTAATATTGCATCCTGAAAATTTAGAAATAGTTAATAAAGTGAATGTAAATGAAATTACAATAAATTTATTATTAGATAAAGAAGATGTAGGTAGAGTTATAGGTAGAAATGGTAAAACCGCTAATTCTATTAGAAATATACTATACGCTGCAGCTACTTTAGATAAAAAAAGAATTCACTTAGATATAAACTCTAAATAACTTCTTATGTATGAAATTGGGATTATTAGCAATACTCACGGTATAAAAGGCGAACTCACTGTTATTAATAAAAGTGACTTTAATCGCTTTTTTGTTGGAGCAACTATGTACACTATTATTAAAGAGCAGAAATTAGAATTAACCGTTGAGCATATTAGAGTTCATCAAGACAAATATTTAATTTTATTTAAAGGTTATTCTAATATTAATGATGTTTTATTTTTAAAAGGTTGTAAGTTATATAATGACACTAAATTAGAAACCCCTAGAAATGAATATTATTATGAAGATTTATTAAATAAAAAAGTATTTTTAGAAGATAAGACTTTAATTGGTATAACTATAAATATTATAGAAGTTCCTCAAGGTCATATTTTAGAAATAGAATTACTTAATAAACAAAAAAAATTAGTACCATTTGTTAAAGAATTTGTCAAGAGAGTATTAAAAACTAAAATTGTGATTGCTCCAATTGATGGGTTGTTATGAAAATTGATATAATAACTATATTTCCTGAAATGTTTACTTGTTTTTTGAACAATTCAATTATATCAAGAGCAATAAAAGATAATAAAATAATTATTAATATAGTAAATTTAAGAGATTTTTCACACAACAAGCATAAAACAATAGACGATTCAATATACGGCGGAGGAGCTGGAATGCTTATGCAATTTCCACCTATATATGATGCTGTAGCTAGCTTAAAAACCGATAATTCAAAAATAATATATTTATCTCCACAAGGTAAAGTATTTAATCAAAAAAAAGCAATTAAATTATCTAAAGAAAATCACTTAATATTCATATGTGGGCACTATGAAGGTATCGATGCTAGAGTGTTAGAAATAGTCGATTATGAAATAAGTATTGGAGATTATGTATTAACAGGTGGTGAGTTACCAGTTATGGCTGTTGTAGATTCTATTACAAGGCTGCTTGATGGAGTCATAACTAAAGAAAGCCAAACTGAAGATTCATTGTATAATGGATTATTAAAATATCCCCAGTACACTAAACCTAAAGAGTATAAAGGTTATGAAGTACCACCAATATTACTTTCAGGAAATCATGAAAAGATTGATGAATATAGAGAGTATGAAAGTATTAAAAATACATTCTTAAAAAGAAGAGACTTACTTAAAAATAAGAAATTAACAAGTAAGCAAGAAAAAATGTTAGAAAATATTAAACATAATCTATAATTATGTTATAATAAAAACATCCTAGTAATAAAAATTACTAGTAGGAGGTAAAGAGATGTCAAAATTAAAAGGTCAAGATTTATTTAATGCTCTTGCTAAACCTTATGTAAAAGAGGTTCCTGATTTTATCCCTGGGGACAACGTCAAAGTTTACATCAAAATCAAAGAAGGTAATAAAGAAAGATTACAAGTATTTGAAGGTTTAGTGCTTAAAAAACAAGGTGGCGGAATTGTAGAAACATTCACAGTAAGAAAAGTATCTTATGGTGTTGGTGTTGAAAAAACATTCCCACTTCATTCACCTGTTATTGATCACATCGATGTTATTAGAAGAGGTAATGTAAGAAGAGCTAAGCTTAATTATATTAGAAGCCTATCTGCTAAAGCGTCAAGAATCAAAGAAAAAAGAGACAAGTAGTATCTTAAAAGAGAACAGTTTGACTGCTCTCTTTTATTTTTACAAATTTTAAAAATAATTATTTTATGTAACTTAAATCAAGAAAATCTGAATATAGTATTTGTTTAGAAAACGAAATATATACCTTAGAAAGAAAGCATTAATTACTGGTAAATATACATATTTATAATCATCATAAAAAAACATAGTAAAAGCATATAAAGACTTCTTTTACATTATAATGAAAATGTTTACATAATTTGACAAACGTTTACATATTTATGATATAATTTAAATATAAGAATATAAAAAGAGGTGTTTTTATGGCGAATAAAACCATATATGATGTAGCTGCCTTAGCGGGTGTAAGTTTAGCTACAGTTTCTAGGGTAATAAACAACCCAGAAGTAGTAAAAGAAAAAACTAAAAATAGAGTTTTAAAAGCTATTAAAGAATTAGGATATAAACCAAATGTGATAGCTAGAAATTTAGCTACTAGTAAAACCACTACGGTTGGTGTTTTAGTAAGTGATGTAACTAGAAGTAACATAAGTGAACTTCTAGGTGGAATAATAGATATCGCAAAAAAATATAAATACTCTATAAAACTATTTGCTGTTGATTATAACAAGCCTTTTATAGAGACAGTTTTAGAAGTAGTTTCCGAACAAGTTAATGGCTTGTTATGTTTAGACGATGAATTATCTGATACAGAAGTTGGTCTAATAAAAGAATGGTTAAGCAAAAATAGAATTCCATTTGTTTTTGGTAATTCATATTATGAAGATCCAGAAATTCCAAGCGTAACAGTAGATTTTGAAAAAGCAAGTTATGAAATAACTAAAATACTAGCAGAAGATAATAGAAAAAATATTTATTTCTTATCTACTAAAAGAAGATACTCAGTCAATATGGCTAAAGAAAAAGGTTACTTGAGAGCATGCAATGAATTTAAAATAGTCCCTAAGGTTTTTGTTACTACAGGAGATGTACTTACTTCAAAAGAACACTTTAATGAATTTTTTGAAAACAAAAAGAAAGTTGATGCTGCTATAGGTGTAAGAGATTCAATTGCTGTAAATTTTTTAAATGTAGCTAAAAAATATGGTAAACAAATCCCACAAGATATCGCAGTTGTAGGTTTTCAAAATTCAAAATACACATTGTTATCAAGTCCTACTTTAACCACGTTAGATGTTCCAATTTATGATATAGGTGCTGTATCAATGAGATTGTTAACAAAACTAATGGACGGTGAAAGTTTAGAAAATATAAAAATAGTATTGCCACACGCAATTATAGAAAGAGAGTCAACAAGATAATGAAATGTTATGAAAATTTAGTATACAGAGGATTAATAAAAGACGTATCTGATGAAGAAGCACTTAAGAAGGCTTTAGATACCGAGGTAGTTAAGTTTTATATAGGATATGACCCAACAGGTCAAAGTCTTACAGTAGGACATTTAGTTCAGCTTATTAGAAGCATGAATTTACAAAAATATGGGCACATCCCCGTTGTTGTTATAGGAGGTGGAACAGGCTTAATAGGAGACCCTAGACAAACTAGTGAAAGAAAACTTTTGACATTAGAAGAAAGCCTAGAGAATGCTCAAAAAATAGAAAATCAAATTAAAAAATATTTACCAAAAGCAATATTTGTTAATAACTATTCATGGCTAAAAGATATTTCATTGATAACATTCCTAAGAGATTATGGTAAAAACTACAGTATTAACTATATGTTAAATAAAGAAGTAGTAAAAGCCAGACTAGAAAACGGAATTTCATATACAGAGTTTTCATATATGATAATCCAAGCTATTGACTTTTTAACACTATATGAAAAATATGGTGTAAGAATGCAATCTGGTGGAAGTGACCAATGGGGTAACATCACGAGCGGTCTTGATTTAATAAGAAAAACCCATCCCGATAGTAATGCTTTAGGGTTTTCAAGTCCATTATTACTAAAAAGTGATGGTGCTAAGTTTGGAAAATCAGAAAGTGGAGCTTTATGGCTAGATAGAAATTTAACTACTCCTTTTGAATTATACCAGTATTTCATTAATTCTAATGATGCAGATTGTGATACATACCTAAAATTCCTAACTTTATTAAGTAAAGAAGAAATAGAAGCTACGATGCAAGAACATCTAAAAGAACCAGAAAAACGATTAGCTCAAAAAACTATAGCTAGTGAAGTAGTAAAACTAGTTCATTCTAAAAAAGATTTAGAAAGTGCTATAAAAATATCAAATGCATTATTTGGTTTTAAATTTGAAGACTTATCAAAAGAAGAATTTAAAGATTTAACAAAATCATTTGGTTCTTCTAAAATAGAAGTAAATAGAAATCTTCTTGATTTATTAGTTGAATTAGAACTTTCATCAAGTAAAAGAGAAGCTAGAGAATTTATATCTTCAGGAGCAATTTTTGTAGGTTCAACAAAAATAACTAATCAAGATTATGTGATTAAAGAAAACGACTATTACCATAATAATTTTATAGTAATTAGGCGAGGTAAAAAGAAATTTGTGGTAGGTGAAAAATAATGTACTATGTACTATACAACCCTTTGTCTAATAAAGGCGAAACAATTAAATATGCTTATAAATTAGCTAATAAAATCGAAAAGAAACTTGATAAAACTCATATTATGAGCATTTTAAATATCCTTGATATTCATGGATTTGTTGATTCATTACTACCACAAGATAAAATAGTGGTTATAGGTGGAGATGGCACTATTAGAAGATTAGTTAACGCTATTCAAAATATTCATTTAAAAAATGATATATTTTTTACAAAAGCAGGAACAGGCAATGACTTTTATAGAAGTGTTAAAAAAGGTTCATTTAAGTTTATTAATATTAATAACTATATCAAAATTCTTCCTACTGTTATACTTCCAGAACACAATGTATATGAAAAATATATGAATGGTTCCGGAGTAGGTTTGGATGCTTATGTTTGTTACAAAGTTAATAACTCAGGCGGTAAAAACAATAAATTCAATTATTTAGGCAAAACTTTAAGTGGATTTATAGAAGGTAAGAAAATAAAAGAAGTTACTATAGATTGTGACGGACAAGAAAATACTTATAAAAATGTTTGGTTTTGTAGTGTAATGAACTCTAAGTTTCAAGGTGGCGGAATGAAATTCGCTCCTAAAGCTTCAAGACTAGAAAGTGATTTATATTTAGTATTAGTCAAAAAAATGTCTAAATTAGGTTTGTTTTTAACAATGCCTCTAATATATTTAGGATGGCACGGTATTTTAAAAAATGTTAGTATCACTAAAATAACAAGGTATATTGATATAAAAACCTCAGAAGCTACTTACGCACAAATGGACGGAGATACATTTTATCCTACCTACAACATGAGAGTTGAAACATATAACTACAACAAAGAAGCAAAATAATATTTGTTAATAAAAAAGTAGGACTATCTATTTAGTCCTACTTTTTTATATACTTTTTCTATTTTTCTTTTTGCTAGCATACTTGCATACGCAGCACCTTTATCTAAAACACTACCTAAAATCCCACTACTAATAATATTATTATATTTATTTTGTAAATCACTTAAAAAATTAAATACTATTTCACCTAAATCATTTTTAAATTCCATATAATTTGAATTAGCATACTTTTTTTCAATTTGTGATATGCTAGTATCTGTAAGTGCGCTGTATATATTCAATAAATTAGAAATACCCGGTTTTTCTTTTGCATCATATTTAATATTAGTTAAACTATCTGTTACTGCACTTTTTATTTTATTTCTAGCTTCACTAGGATTATCAAAAAGGCTAATATAGTTTTTAGGATTTCCTTCATCACTTTTACTCATTTTTTTTGTAGGATCTTGTAAGCCCATTATCCTTTTGCCAACCTTAGGAGTAAAACCTTCGGGAACTGTGAAAGTTTCACCATATTCATTATTAAATCTTACTGCTAAATTTCTTGTTAATTCAAGATGCTGTTTTTGGTCATCTCCAATTGGAACTAAAGAAGCATCATATAATAAAATATCAGCTGCCATAAGTGCAGGATAAGTTAATAATGAAGTTTTAATTCCAGCTGTTTGTTTAAGTTTTTTGTCTTTATATTGGGTCATTCTTTCCATTTCCCCAATATAACTAGTACATTCCATAATATATCCTAATTCTAGATGTTCTTTTACTTCTGACTGATTAAATAATATAGTTTTTTCTTTATCTAAACCACACGCTAAATACATTCCTGCAATCTCTTTTTTTCTATTTCTTAATTCTTGTTTATCTTGAGGCGTAGTTAAAGCATGCAAGTCAGCGATAAATACTAAAACTTCAGCGTCTTTATATTCTTCCTGTAACTTAACAAAGTTTTTAATTGCTCCAATGTAATTTCCTAAAGTTAGGGTTCCTGTTGGTTTAATTCCTGATAATATTCTCATTTCTTCTCCTTTTTAAACAAAAAGCTTCGCCTAATTGTTTTTTAAAAAACAATTAAGGACGAAACTTTAATATTTTCCGCGGTGCCACCTTAGTTCCTATTATTGCTAATAGACGCTTTTTTTATATCTTTTTACTTTTTTATAACATAAGTCCATTCATTACTATATTTGATTAGTTTTCACCATCCACTAATTCTCTTAACAAATAAATAATAATTACTATTCTTATATATTAATTATACTACTTTTGGGATAATAAATTTTCAAGAATATCTAATAATTCATTAAATCTATTAATAACTGCTAAAAATGTTTCTTTATCTGTCAAATCTACTCCTGCTTTAAACACTAAAGATACAGGAAAATCACTTCCACCAGATTTTAACAAATCCAAATAATTTTTAAATGCATTGTTTTTATTTTGTTTTACATTTTCATAAAACTTTAAACTTGCACTAAAACTAGTTGCATATTGGTACACATAAAAAGGACTATTAAATAAATGAGGGATATACGCCCAGACATATTGTTTACCATCTTCTTTAGAAATATCTATATCATAATAATCTTTATATAAATCTATCATTATTTTAGATAAACTTTCATCATTAATTGCTTTTCCATCTTCAAGTAATTTATTTGCTTCATATTCATATGTAGCAAATAGTGTTTGACGGTAAAATGTACTCATAATATTATCAATAGCCATTTCTAGCAAAGATATTTTATCTTCTTTTTTAATAGATTTTTCTAATAAATAATCAAGTAACAAATGTTCATTAAAAGTTGATGCAATTTCTGCTACAAATATTTTATATTCGCTAGTAACGTAAGGTTGATTTTCTGAAGAAAAAATACTATGAGCAGAATGACCTGCTTCGTGAGCTAAAGTAAACACTGAATCTAAAGTACCTAAATGGTTTAATAAAATAAATGGGTGATACCCATAAAAAGCAGTTGAATATGCACCACTTCTTTTACCATCTCTAGGTAATACATCTACATAGTTTTCTTTTAATGCTTCTTTTTCATGATCTATGTATTCTTGTGGGAAACCGCTAATAGCCTCAAAAAATAATTCCCTTGCGTCCTCATAATTATATTTAGTATTGCTAGAAGCTAGCTTAATAAATCTATCATAAGTATGATACTCTTTAATTTTTAAATATTTCTTTCTTAGATTAATATATCTTTTTATAGGACTAGTATTTTCTCTAGCTACATCTTTTAAACTAATAAATAAAGACACAGGAATGTCATCTTTATCTAAAGCAGCTTCTAAAGCACTTTTATAGTTTCTTGATTTATAAGAAGCTTGTAAATCTAACAATATTGAATTATAAATACTTGAAAAAGCACTTTTATTATCTTTAAATCTTTTAAATGCAGCCTCAAATACTAGTCTTCTATCATCTTGATTTTTTAATTCTTCAAGAAGTTTCCTATATGTAGATAAAGAAATAGTATGTTCACTTTTATCACTTAAAATAACTTTCTCATTTATTCTATCTATATCGTATAATGAATGATAAGTATCTAAAACAGCCGAACTTACAGTATTGTAGTTAGATATTACTTCTTCTGCTTTTGAATCAAGCACGTGTGCTTGATTATGAAATAGTTCTGCTACTTTAAAAGAATATTCTTTTAAATCTTTATTAACCATTTTGCTTACTTTCTTTTGTCCGGTACTAATTAACTCGGGTGATACAAAACTAGTAATTGCTCCCCATTTTGAATATATAGCGCTAATTTGTTGCATTCTCCCACTAGCTTCTATATTTCTTAAGTCTAAATCAGATGATTGATGCGCATATCCTATTAACGGCAACATTCTCTTTTCTAATTCTTCACTTTTTAAAAAATATTCTTTTAAGAATTTTGCTTTGTTTAATTTACCTTTATAATTTTTTAATACCTCTATATCTTTATATAATTGTAAATAATCTTTTTCCCAATCGCTTGGTGTTTTGTAATATATTGTTAAGTCCCAATTTAAGTTCATTTAATTACTCCTTTGTATAATTATATTATAAATATTTAATATTTTCTTTAATAAGCTCTTTTAAACACAAATATAGTGGATGTCTTGGATTATTTTTCTTAGTTATAGATGAAAACGTAAATCTTTTAATTCCTTTTTGGTCTAGATAATTATTAATATCTTTTAAGATGTATGAAGAAATATAATCTCTAACTTCGATTATATCACCATATGCATACCATACTTCCCTAATATCAAAATGTTCTAATATGTTAGAAATAACTTTCATATTGGTATTATGAACATTTGTATTAATTATTTTATCTAACATATTAGGATTTGTATTTCTAACTGCATACATATTTAACATAATCCACCCATCATAAGCATTTTGATTAGCTACGTTAATTATTTTGTTTATAGTATTATCTAAAACTAAAGGTGTAGCTGTAGATGGGTTTAACCCAAAACACACTAAAATGTTAGATGTATTTTTAAATACTTGTCCAAGAACGTATCTATTCTTATTTTGATTGTCTGTGTAATATAGCCATCCAATGCCGTACTCATAAGCACTAATATCTGTCATTAAAATTTTATTTCTCTTTTTTCTTTCCCAAATTCATATAATATAGCAGTTACATTTTTTAAGTAAAATACTGTGCTATTACCATCACCCGCTTTATAGATGCTTTTTAAACTAGGATATTTTTGTAACATATCTATACTTGCTTCTATGTCATTATCTAGTACTGCTTCAGCACTTAGTCTAATCCACTTGTTTTCTAAACAAGCACTAATTTCTAAACTAGGATTTATAAGTAATTGTTTACATACATCTTTTACTGCTCCTGTTTGGATATACAATTTTTTATTGTATATGTTAATAGTACCAAAAGGTCTTACTTTAGGTAATCCATCTAGACCAATTGTAGCTAAGTAGTATGTGCCTGCTCTATTTAAAAACTCATATATTTCATTCATATTAACACTTCCTTTATACGTATATTATTTATTTTACCACATATACAATAAAAAGTTATATTCTTGGTATAATAGTAATATGAAATTAATAGATTATATGATAATAGGTGCTGGTCCTAGTGGGCTTACTGCAGCAATCAAAATTAAAGAAAAATATCCTAGTATGAGTGTTTGTATTGTTGATAAAAACAAAACAATTGCTAGAAAAATAAAAGCTTCTGGAAATGGTAGATGTAATATTGGTTCTAAAGATATTACAAAACAATCGCTAAATGATTTAAATTATCAAAAAGAAGTATTTAATGAAAATAATTACAATTATTTTATTTCATTTTTAAAGAATGATTTAAATATAGAATTATCTTATGAAGATAATTCTATATACCCATATTCTAAAATGAGCCAAAGTGTAGTGAATGCATATGCAGATAAAATTAAGGATTTAGACATAAAGATAATTTTCGATGATATTATTTCATTTAAAAATGAAACTAACTTTATTAGTGTACAATCTCACGATAACAATTATCTAGTTAAAAAACTAATATTATCTGCAGGTGGTAAATCATATTATAAAGATTATAACAACGATAAAGGAATTATTAAGACTCTTAAAACTTTAAATGTAAAATTTAAAGATTTTATTCCTGGATTAACTGGTTATATTTTAAAAGAAGATGTTAATAGTTTGTTTGGAGTAAGACTTGAATGCAGTGTACAATTAGTAATAGACGATAAAATTATATTTAGTGAAGATGGAGAAGTTAATTTTAAAAAAGACGGAATAGGCGGAATAGTTATAATGAACTCATCTAATTTATACCAGTCTCTTGAAAATAAAAAAAATGTAAAATTGCTTATTAAACCATTTAAAAACGATAATATCACTAATATCAAAAATAATATGAATGATAAATTATACGATTATTTGTTATCTAAAAATAAAGTAGTTAATAAAAACAATTCATCATCTATTTGTTTTGTTGTAGATAATGTATACGGTTTTGATTATGCTCAAGTGTCTATTGGAGGAGTTTTGTTAAGTGAAATAAATCATAGTACTTATAATTTATTAAAATATGAAAATATTTATGTACTTGGAGAACTTTTAGATGTTTGTGGGGTGTGCGGAGGGTATAATATTATGCACTCTATTATTAGTGCTTTATTGTTAGCTAAAAATATTTAACTAATGCGGTCGTGGTGAAACTGGTAGACACGTACGTTTGAGGGGCGTATGGCTTATGCCTTGTGAGTTCGAATCTCATCGGCCGCACCATATTTAAATTAACTATATATGCGCTTAGTTTTGTAATAAAAAATTTAATAAATAAGATAATATGGTTCCATCTTTCTTTTATAATTTCTTTGTTTTACTAATTATAAATCCGCAATAAGGACATTCGCTAAATACTTCTATATTTAGCATCTTCCCACAAGAAGGGCACTTTAAAGCATTTATTTCAATTTTTTTAACATTTTTCACTAATGAAGTACAGTCTTCATTAAATACATATCCTACTAAATAACCTGCTGTAATCCAAGATGAAACTAAACTAACCACAGTTTTAGGTTTCTTTTTAACAGTTCTTGATAATATATTAATATCTAAAGCGCCGCCTTCTATTAAAATAATAGTATTTTTAATATCTACTAAAGAATAAGCAAAAACAAAACAAATAGGAATTCCATAAAATCCAGCAACTATCAAAACTATACTTAAAGCCCATATTATTACTATATTATTTGTAAGCCCTACTATCATTCCTGCAATTCCAAGCAATAACCCAATAACTAAGATAATACCAACAATTATTCTCTTTTTATACTGCCTTTCTAATTTTTCCATTTATAAACCTCATACTTTATTATATAACAAAAAATATCTAATTGACCTTTTTTAACAAAAAAAATAACAAATATGCTAAAATATTTAAGTATGTTATACAAGCACTAAAAAAACAAATTCTATTAAAATAAAAAAAGGAGTGAACATAATGAATATTTTAATGTTATTAATACCATCAATGGAAGTAAAGCATTTGCTTAACACTTCTACTTTACGTCAAACAATAGAAGTTTTTGATGACACGGGATATACTGCTTTACCAATTATTAATAGTGAAAGTGAATATATTAATACAATTGCGGAAGGAGATGTCTTACGATATTTAAAAAGAAATATGAATCTCAATATGGCATCTACTGAAAAAATTAATTTAAAAGATATAGTTATTAAACGTCCCGTAAAAGCTATAAGCGTATTTGAAGATATTGATAATTTATTAGAACTAGTTCTTGAACAAAACTTTATTCCAGTTGTTGATGCATTAAATCATTTTATTGGTATTGTAACAAGAAAAAGAATTATAAAATATCTTATGGATAATAACAAATAATTTAATATTATTTGTTTAATAATAATGAGTTATAATAATTACACTTATCTTTTATTTTACATTCTGTACAAAAAGGTTTAATAGCCTTACATATATATCTACCAAATAATATAAGTTGCATATGCAACTTATTATAATTTTGGTTTCCAAAAAATTGTTTTAAAGAAGTCTCTGTTAATAAAGGGTTAGACGCAGTTTTAGTAATACCTAATCTATAACTGACTCTTAAAATATGAGTGTCTACGCCAAGTTCATTAGAAACACCATACGTGCTTAAAATAATAGACGCAGTTTTTCTTCCTACGCCTGGCATCATTTCTAACAAATCTCTATCCATATTAAATTCATTTATGTTATTTTCAATTACTTTAGAAGCTATAATTCTAATATTTTTACTTTTAGTTTTGTATAACCCTAAAGGTTTCACAATACTTTCTATATCTTCTAATTTTGAACTGCTAAGAGCATTAAAGTTAGGATATTTTTTAAATAAAATCTCAGTGGCTTTATTAACTTTTTTATCAGTACATTGCGCAGATAAAACAACTGCTATTAGAAGTTCATAAAAATTACTATAATTTAATTCAGGCTTTGGATTTTCAAATAATATATCTAAATATTTAATAAATTCTGTATTACTTATCATTTTTTAAAAACTTAACCATACTATCCATCTTTTTTATTTCATCTTCTGATAAAGTTTTTTTAGAACCTTCAATTTTTTCAACTAATAGTTCTTTCCTTAAATTAAAAATAGTTAATTTATTTTTATCATTAAGGTAGTTAATACTATCTTTAATTTGTAAATACGACACTTTTTTACTATTAAAGATTTCTTTTAATTCAAGAAGTTCAATACTAGTTAAAGCTCTTTTCAAAAAATTTTCAATGTTTGAAACAATATCACGAGCATGAGTGTCATCAATACTATAATTATTTAGAGAATTTTTATCTAATATAATTTTTTCTAATTTTTCAAATAAATTATCAAAAATTATATTTTCTTTTACTTTATCAATTGTATCGTTAATACTAAAATGAATTAATTGTTTTTCAAGAAGAGAATTAATATTTTCTTCTACAAAATCTTTTTTAGCATTTATCTTTTTACAAAAAGAACTGGTACTAAACCCCTTCTTATCTTTATAAAAAGATAAAAGTGAACTAAGAATATTTAGTTCATTATAATTAATACCTAAATTACTACTTTCACTTTGTAATATTTTATATAAATCTAAATTATAATATTCATATAACTTCTTAATTATCATATTATCCTCTCCTAGCACACTTTTTCAAAGCATCAAGAGCTGCATTCTGTTCTGCAGATTGTTTCTTTCTTCCTGTACCTCTTCCTAAAACAATATCGTCAATTTCAACTTCTGCCTCAAAAGTTTTATCGTGGCTTGGTCCTCTTTCTGATATTATTTTGTATACTATAGTTCTTTTATCTAACTGCATAAGTTCTTGTAATTCAGTTTTATAATCATCTGATAATTCAAGAGAATCACCAAAAAATGGAACTAATATCTGATAATATTTTTCTTTAGTTTTTTCAAATCCTAAATCAAGCAACATAGCCCCAAAAAGTGCTTCTACTACATCTGCTTTAATTGTTTTGTTAGCACTACCTTTTTGTAACTCACTTTTTCCTAAAGATATATGCTCGCTTAGTTTAAGTTTATCACAATAAAAAACAAGCGCCTCTTCTTTAACTAATTTAGCTCTAGTTTTAGTCATATCCCCTTCTTTGTATTCACTTTTTAAGTATAGATATTCACTAGTAAGTAATTCTATTATAGCATCACCTAAAAATTCTAATCTTTCATAACTTTCTATACCTAGTTCATTAGCGTAAGAAGAATGCGTAAAAGCAGTTTTATATATGTCTATATTATTTGGTTTTATTCCTAACTTTTTAAGTAATTGTTCCATATTTATTTAGTACTGTAACCCTCTAGTATGCTATCTACTTCTTTAATAATATTAGACGCTACAAGTTCTCTTGCTTGTCTAATAGCGCTTGTTATAGCTTCTGCGTCACTACTTCCATGCGCTTTAACTACAATTCCGTTTAAACCTAAAATACAAGCACCACCAACTTTAGATGTATTAAAAGTTTCTTTATATCTTTTCAAACTTTTTCTCATAAAAATATATCCAACTTTTCCCCAAAAAGATGCTTTTATTTCTTTTTTCAAAACTTCTCCGCTAGCCTTAGCAGTACCTTCTAATGTTTTAATAGCTATATTGTTACTCCAACCATCTTGCAATATAATATCTGCTTCACTATTTAGTATCTCTTTACCTTCAATATTTCCAATAAAATTTATTTTGTCTACTTTTTCTAATAATTCATAAGTTTGTTTGTCTACTTCTCTACCTTTTCCTTTTTCTGTACCAATGTTAAGAAGCGCAACTTTAGGACTTTCTAAATTAAACAATCTTTTAGCTAATTCACTTCCGTATACTGCTAAATCCACAAAATAAATCGGGTCAATACTAGTATTAGCTCCTGTATCTAAAATAACTTTACCTTTACTATTTAAACTAGGAATAATAGCTGCTAATGCAACTCTTCTCATAAAAGCAGTTTTTTTAACTATTAAACTTCCTGCTACTACTAATACTTGAGTAGGACCAGCACTAACTACTGCACTATTCTTTTTCTCTTTCAAATCATTTAATGCTAAAATCATTGAAGCAGTTTTATTATTTCTTACTACACTTATAGGATCTTTTTCACCCATACTTACAGCATCAGTAGTATGAACTATTGAAACCCTAGGATTATTAATAAGTAAGGGAGTGATTTTAGTGCTGTCACCGTATAGCGTTATCTCAATATCACTATATTTTTTTATAGCATCATTTACACCTTTAATTATTTCTTCGGGTGCATAATCTCCACCCATTGCATCAACGCCAATTTTAATCATTAATTTACCCCTTGTTTTACTTAATTTTTAAATTAAGTAATTTAATATCTCTTTTTTGTTTTTCACTTAAAAAATGTTCTTCAACTTCTTCAACTTCTAATACATCTTGACTACCAAAACATTCAGTAGAAGGAATTTTAATAAAAACATTATTGTTAAGAGCATCAATACTCTCAACATTTGACATACTATTTTCTCTTACCACTAAGTAAAAACCTTTAAAAATAGAATTGAATCTATCGTAATACACACCAGTGAATGTTTCCTTACATAATGCAAACTTAATCTTATTAACATATTTAAAATGTCCTATCATAAAAATATCTCCCTTTTTTATTTACTATCTATATTTTATCACATTTTCTAGGGTTTATAACTCTTTTTTATTAAAAATATAATATTCTTTATTAGTTTTGTAATTTTCTTCATTTATGACTAAATTAACATCATCAATAGAGGTTTTAATAATATCTAAATCCTCATAAAAATTAAGATATTTAAAATGATATCCACTTTGGATATCTTTAATAAAATCTCCAGGTCCTCTTTCTTTTAAATCAAATTCACTAAGCATAAACGCATCATTGTTTTGTTCCATAAATTTAAGTTTAGAATTATTATTATTTTTATCTACAAAATAACATATTGAATCTTTTGTTCCTCTTCCAACTCTTCCGCGGATTTGGTGAAGTTGTGATAAACCAAAATAACTAGCATCCATTATTACCATTACAGTAGCGCTTTTTATATCAATACCAACTTCAACTATCGATGTAGATAAAAGAATACTTCCTAAAGTATCTAAATACTTAGCATAAATACTATCAATTTCACTATTTTTTAATTCTCCGTGAATTACAAAAATAGGAATATCTAATTCTTTTTTTAATTCATCATATATTTTTTTAATATTAGTGCCTCTAGTATTAGAAGAAATAGATGGTGCCACTACAATAATATGGTTATTATTTTTTGATTCTTCTTTAATTTTTTCATAAACTATGTTTATATCTTTATAATCTATATATTTAGAAGTTACTTTAGTAGCGCTATGTGGTTTAGTTTTTATGCTAGATATACTAATATTAGAAAAATAGCTTAAAGCCAAAGTTTGTGGGATTGGGGTAGCGCTTAAATAAAGTGCATCCGAATAAATATTTTTATTTTCTAACATAAGCCTAGTATTTACACCAAACCTTTGTTCTTCATCTAAAATAGTTAATCCTAAACTATTAAAAACCACACTATCATTTATTAAGCTAGAAGTTCCAATTATAAAATTATATTCATTATTTTTAATTTTTTCTAGCACCTGACTTATATTTTTAGTATTGCTAGTTAATAAACACGGTTTAAAGTATTCTAAATAGTATTTACTAATAATATCAAAAATTTGATTAGCTAGCAGTACAGTGGGTGTCATATATGCAACCTGTTTTAAAGAAGTTATGTATGCATACGATGCAATAATAGCGACTATTGTTTTACCACTTCCTACATCTCCTTGTAATAAATGATAAAAAACATTCTCTTTATTTATTAATCTAAAAATAGAATTTGTAGCTTCTTTTTGTTCGCTAGTCAACTCAAAACCAATT
>JAITXV010000111.1 GCA_031284605.1 Acholeplasmatales bacterium
TCATCTTTTATATCTATTTTTATGTTGTCATCTACGCTTGGGTAGACATCGCAACTACAAAAACTAGTTTCTCTTGAGTTTCCACTATTAAAGGGTGACAATCTTATTAAACGGTGAACTCCTCTTTCGCTTTTTAAATTTCCGTATGCATAATCACCTTTTATTTTAAAAGTTATACTTTTATATCCTGCTATATCACCTGCAGTAAAATCAATTATTTCTACACTAAAATTATTCTTTTTAGCATACCTCGAATACATCCTAAAAAGCATTTGTGCAAAATCCATACTCTCAACCCCGCCTGCACCCGGATGAAGTTCTAAAAATGCATCTAAATTGTCATATTCTTTATCAAGCAACACTTTTATTTCAAAGTTTTCTAATGAAACACTAAAATTATTAATGTCTTCTTCTAAAGTGTCCCATTCAGAAGTTTTCTCTTCAACTAAAGAGTACCAATCCACTATGTTTTGATAATTTTTCTCTAATTCTTCAATTTCTGTTACTATACTTCTTAAATTAGAATAATCTTTACTTACTTGTTTAGCTTTTATAGAATTTGACCAAAAATCAGGGCTCTCCATAAGAGATGACAACTCATTTAATGAAATAGTTAGTTTAGGTATATTAATTTTGTCTTTTAAAGAAATAAGTGAAACTTTATATTTTTCTAAGATTTTATTAATTTCATATCTTTCCATATTTATTATCTATGCCATGGAGCTTTTTGATATTTTGGTGGTTTATGATTTTTTTGTTTTGAAGAAGTATTTTCAGTTCCTTGATTAGTAGCAGTATTTTTAACTACTTCTTTTCTTTGGATATTTACTTGAATAACTGCTCTTACTACATATCTAGTAACATCTCTAGCCATCCCTTCAATCATCTCATTAAATAATCTTAATCCTTCTTTTTGGTAAATAAGAAGTGGATTTGCTTGACCATATTGTTGAAGAACTACTCCTTGTCTAAGTTCACTCATAGTATCTATATGTTTCATCCAATATGTATCAATTACTCTTAACATAACAACTTTTAAAAATTCATTATATACTTCTTCGGGTGTTTGTGCTTTCTTATGATTTACTTCAGCTATTACTAAATTATGTAAATACTCAACTATTTCATTTTCATCTAATTTTTCAAGATTTTCTTTTTTCAAAGTACCTTTATTAAAAATATCACCATCAAAATGAGCAATAATTCCGTTATCATCTATGTCATACTCATTACCTTTAATATGTTTTATATATGGTTTTACATCGTTAACTATAGTATCATTAATCCATTTTAAAACATTTTCTTCAACAGATGGTAAGATTAAACAATTAGTTCTTTCTTTATAAATTATCTCTCTTTGTTTTCTTAATACATCATCATATTTTAATACATTTTTTCTTAAATCAAAGTTATTACCTTCAATTCTTTTTTGTGCACCAGTAACTAAGTTTGAAATTATTTTAGATTCTATAGGTTTACCTGCCCCGTTTATACGAGATAATAAATCAAGTTGGTTTTTAAATCTTTCACCACCGAATCTAACAAGTAATTCATCATCGCCTGATAAGAAAAATCTTGAATAACCTGGGTCTCCTTGTCTTCCTGCTCTACCACGAAGCTGATTATCTATTCTTCTTGCTTCATGTCTTTCACTACCTAATACACATAATCCACCTAATTCAACAACACCTGCTCCTAGTTTTATATCAGTACCTCTACCTGCCATATTAGTAGCGATAGTAACACTACCTTTATGTCCTGCTTTAGCTATAATCTCTGCTTCTCTTTCATGATTTTTAGCATTTAATATTTCATGTGGAATATGTTTTTTTCTTAATAATCCTGATAAATATTCACTTGTTTCAACTGCTATAGTACCAACTAATAGTGGTTGGCCAGTATTATGTCTTTTTTCAATTTCCTCAACTAATGCATTAAACTTCTCTTCTGCGGTAACAAATAAAAAGTCTTTATCGTCTTTTCTTATAACTGGAGCGTTAGTTGGTATTACTATAACGTTCATATTATAAATATTATTGAATTCTTCTTCTTCTGTTTTAGCTGTACCTGTCATACCACTTAATTTTTTATACATTCTAAAGAAATTTTGGTAAGTAATTGTAGCTACAGTTACAGTTTCTTTTTTAACTATTACGTTTTCTTTAGCTTCAAGTGCTTGATGTAAACCTTCGCTAAATTGTCTACCATGCAATATTCTACCTGTAAATTGGTCAACTATCAATACTTGATTATCTTCAACAACGTAGTCTTTATCTCTAGCCATTATATAGTTTGATCTAAGAGCGTTATTGATATGATGAACTATACCAACATTAGCTAAATCGTAAAGATTTTCAAATTTAAAAATCTTTTCAGCTTTATCAATTCCACTTTCACTTAATTCAATAGTTTTAGCTTCTATATCAATTAGGTAATCGTTTTGATTTAAACTTTTAACAAACCTATCAGCTGCTTGATAAGTATCTTGGTTACTTTTTTCACCACCTGATATAATTAAAGGAGTTCTTGATTCATCAATTAATATACTATCTGCTTCATCAATAATAGCGTAGCTTAAACCACGTTTTTGAGTAATATCTTTAGCATATAATACCATATGGTCTCTTAAATAATCAAATCCTAATTCACTGTTGGTTGAATATAAAATATCACATTCATATGCTTCTTTCTTTTGTTCGCTAGTTAAATCTCTTAAATTTAAACCAACACTTAACCCTAAAAAAGAAAATAATTGTCCTATTTCGCCTTCTGCTTCTCTTGAGGCTAAGTATTCGTTTACTGTTACTATGTGTACTGCATCACCAGAAAGTGAGTTAAGGTAAGCAGGCATTACTGCAGTTAAAGTTTTACCTTCACCTGTTTTCATTTCAGCAACGTTACCATCGTGTATAGCTACAGCCCCGCAAACTTGTACAAAATAAGGAACTAAACCAGTAACTCTTTTAGAAGCCTCTCTAACTAAAGCAAATGCTTCAACCATCAAGTCATCAAGAGTTTCACCTTCTTTGTATCTAGCCCTAAATTGGATAGTTTTATTTTTTATATCTTCATCTGTTAGTTTCTTATATTCATCTTCAAGTAAAAAAACTTCTTTAGCAACCATTTTTGCATATTTAAGTTCTTTTTTAGTTGAATCAAATAAATTTTTTAAAAATCCCATTTTTAATACCTCCCTAATATATATAATATTAAGCAAACGCTTAATTTACTTTAATAATTTTTTGAAAATATCTGTTTTATCTGTTTTTTCCCATTTAAGAGAACTATCTTCTTTACCAACGTGTCCGTAGTTAGTAGTTTTTGAAAAAATTGGTTTCCTTAGACCAAGAGTATTAATTATTCCAGATGGTGATAAATCAAAGTTGTTTTTAATAGTTTCAATTAATACTTCATCCAAAACTTTAGAAGTACCAAAAGTATCTACAAATATACTTAATGGCTGTTTTTCGCCAATTACATAACTTAATTCTATTTCGCATCTAAAAGCTACACCACTAGCAACTATGTTTTTAGCGATATATCTAGCCATATAAGTAGCGCTTCTATCTACTTTAGTAGCATCTTTACCACTAAAACTTCCACCACCGTGTCTAGCATATCCACCGTAAGTATCAACGATGTTTTTTCTTCCTGTTAATCCTGAGTCACCAGCAGGACCACTTATAACAAATGAACCTCTTTCGTTAATAAAATATTTTATTTCATCTTTAATAATAACGCTTTGAGGAATAACTGGGGTAATAACGTGAAGTAATATATCTTGTTTTATAGTTTCATTTGGAATATCATCGTTATGACTAGCACTAACTACTATAGCAGTGATTCCAACCATTACATTATCTACATATTTTATTGTAACTTCAGTTTTTCCATCAGGACGTAAGTAAGGTATAATATTTTCTTTTCTAACAGTTTCTAATCTTTTTGCTAGTAAATGAGCATAATACAAAGCTGCAGGCATAAGTGCGGCTGTTTCATTTGTTGCAAACCCAAACATAATACCTTGGTCACCAGCACCTCCATCATCTACTTTAGAATCAATATTTTGGCTTTGATTGGCAATATTGTTAGTTATTTTAACAGTAGAA
>JAITXV010000115.1 GCA_031284605.1 Acholeplasmatales bacterium
GCAGGATTTGAATATAAAAAAGAATATATAAGTTACAGTATGAGAGGTAGCGTTGAAAGAATAATGACTATTAAATTAAATACTGTAATTGAAAGTGTTACTAATGCTTATGAAAGTTATGAATTTAGCAGTGTAATTAAAACCATAGTTCCTTTTATTACAAATATTTTATCTTCTTTTTACCTTGATTTTACAAAAGACATTATTTATATTGAAAATAAAAATAGTTTTGAAAGAAACAGTGTTTTATCAGTTTTATACGATACTCTTTTAGCTTTACTTATAATGCTAAACCCTATTATACCTTTTACCACTTCAGAAGCATATTTAGAATTGCCTTATAAAACTAAGAAAGATGTTTATTTAGAAGATTTTCCTAAATATGAAAATTTAGAAGATAAAGTTTTAGAAGATAAGTTTTTGGTATTTTTTAATATTAGAGAAATGGTTTTAAAACAACTTGAAGAAGCTAGAGAACAAAAGATAATAGGAAAATCTAACCAAGCAAGTCTTGAAATCCACGCTACAAAGGAAGATATAGATAAAATAAATAGTCTTAATATAAAACTTGAACAAGTATTAATAGTATCTAGTGTTAAATTAGTAGAAGGCGAAAATACATTTGTTGTAGTTTATAAAGCATTAGGTGAGGTTTGTGATAGATGCTGGAATGTAGTAGAAAGCGTTTTAGATAATGGCCTTTGTAAAAGATGCGCTAAAATATTAGAAAGTAGGAAACACTAACATGAACATACTAATAGTAAATGATGATGGATATGAAGCATTTGGTTTTAAATTACTAGCCCATTCTTTAGCAGGTCAAGGAAGGGTTTTTGCATGTGCACCTAAAGTAGAACAAAGTGCAACTAGTCAAAAAATAACTATAGCTAAAAAATTAAAATATGAAGAAGTTACTAGCATCCCAGGTACTCAAAGAACTATAGCTGTTGATGGAACTCCTGCTGACTGTGTTAGGTTAGGATTAAAAATATATAGCGATGTTGAATTTGATTTAATAGTTAGTGGAATTAATAGCGGACCTAATTTATCTAGGGATACTTTATATTCAGGAACAGTAGCTGCAGCGACTGAAGGTTATTTACTTGGTATACCTTCTATTGCGATTAGTGCAGCTGATATTAAAGCAGATTTTATTATAGATGAGACTATAAAAATTTGTGAAGTGATTATAAGTAAAAATATATATAAAAAATATCCACTTTTAAATATTAATTTTCCATCTGATAAACCACTTGGTAGAAAAATAACTGTTCTTGGAAGTAGGACTTTCCATGCTGAATATAAGAAAATTAATAATGAAAATGCATTTGCTGTCTCATACTCAATTAATTCTAATAATGAAATTAAAAATTCAGATGATGTTGCACAAAAAGCAGGATATACTACTATTACACCACTTCTATATGATAAAACAGATCATAAATTGGTAAAATCTTTAGAAAAGAATTTTGAAGAATAAAAAAGGAGAAAATATTATGGATTACAAAGAAAGATATAATTTATGGAAAAATGCTAATTTAGAAGAGCATTTAAGAAAACAATTAGATTCATATAGCGATAACGATATAAAAGAATCTTTTATTAATGATATAGAATTCGGTACAGGAGGCTTAAGAGGTATAAGAGGTCCTGGAAGTGCTAAAATGAACATTTATAATGTCAAAAAGGTTACTTTAGGTTATGCAAACTACTTACAAAAAAACTTTAGTAATATAAAACAAATAAGTGTAGTAGCTAGTTATGATAACCGTCATTTTAGTTATGAATTTGCGTTAAGAGCTTGTAAAGTTTTAGAAGCTAAAGGAATAAAAACTTATATTTTTAGCACTCTTACACCAACTCCTATTTTATCATATGCAGTCTCACACCTAAAATGTCAAGGTGGTATTATGCTAACTGCTAGCCATAACCCAAAAGAGTATAATGGCTATAAAGTATATAATGAAGATGGTGCGCAGCTTAACTTAACCCAAAGTAACTCATGCATAGAAGAAATTGAAAAAATAACTGATATTTTTAATATAGAAGAAAGTAGTGTTAAAATAGAAGAAGTTAAACCTTCTTTAATAGAAGATTATTTAAAACAAGTAAGAAAAAATAAAATTAATAATCCTACTAAAAAGTTAAAAATCGTATATTCTCCTCTTCATGGTACTGGAAGTACAGTAATACCACAATTTTTAAAAAGTGAAGGTTATAATGTGTTCCCATTAGAAAGTCAAATGACTGTAGATCCTGATTTTTCTAATACTTTATCAAGTAATCCTGAAGATCCAAAAAGCTTTATTGAAGCTATTAAATATGCTAAAACAATTGATGCTTCACTAATATTATTAAGTGACCCTGATGCTGATAGACTAGGTTTTGCATATAAAAATAAAGAAGGTGAATATGTATTAGTTACTGGTAATCAAACTGCTAGTATAATGGTGTACTATAAACTTTCAGAACTAGCTAAAAAGAATAAAAAAATCCGTAATGGTGTAGTATTTACTACTAATGTAACTAGTGATTTAGTTAAAGTAATAGCCCAAAGTTTTGATTGTAAAGTGGTAACTACTTTAACAGGATTTAAAAATATAGCAGATGGAATAGCTAAAATGAAAAAAAATGAAAAATTTGTTTTTGGGTGTGAAGAAAGTTACGGTTCTATTTTAAATGATTTTGTAAGAGATAAAGACAGTGTTCAAGCTTGTTATAACTTGTCAGAAATAGCGTGTTATTTAGAAGATAGTAATTTAGATTTTGAATCATACTTAGATCAAATTTATAGTGTGTACGGATATTATTATGAATATACCCATAATTATGTAAAGCCAGGTTTAGATGGAAAAGAAAAGATAGCTGCTATTATGTCTTATGTTAGAAAAAACGGCATATCTCTTGAAAATACTAAAATTATTGGTTTTGATGATTGTACTTTAGATTTACATATTGATTACGTTAATAATAAAGAAAGTAAACTAGGATTAGAGTGGTCAAATGTTTTAAAATATTACTTCGATAATGGTTTATTTGTAGTGTTAAGACCTAGTGGTACAGAACCTAAACTAAAAGTATATTTTAGTTTCCCAGGAAAAACACTAAATCAAGCAAGTGACTATGTAAATGAATGTTTTAAAAGTATAAATAAAATAGTAGAGAGGTTTTAATATGGATTATTTGACAAAAAGAAGAGATAAATTTAGTAAATTACTGCTTGATGATTCTGTAGTTGTTTTATATGCTGGTTCTCTAGTTAAAAAAAGTGAAGATCAATATTATGATTTTAGTGTAAATAGAAATTTTTATTATCTTTTCAATATAGACCAAGATTCATCTATTTCTGTTATAATTAAAAGTGGTAATACTGTGTTTACTCACCTTTTTATAAAAGAAGATATCGTAAGTTTGTGGGTAGAAAAAAGTTTGTCTAAAGAAGAGGCTAGCGAATTATCTAATATTGAAATCAAAAATATCCATTTTTTAGATGAGTTTTATCCTTTTTTATCAAGCGTTCTAGAAATTTCAAGACGTTCTATAACTAGTGGAATCTCAAATATTTATTTTGATATAGCTAAGAATGAAGAAACAAACCAAGCCCAAATAATGAGTAAATACCCATATCTAGTAAGGAAAGAAGCTTATAGTTTAATAACTTCTTTGAGAAGATATAAGGATAAAGAAGAAATATTTAATATTGAAACCGCTATCTCTATTACTAAAGAAGCGATAGAAAATGCTGTGCACGCTTTAGCTAATGGTATATGTGAAGAAAAAGAGGTTGAAGCATTTTATAATTTCATACTTAATTTGTATGGTTTAAAACCATCTTTTGAAACTATTATGGCTTCGGGAGAAAATGCAACAACTTTGCATTACACCAAAAATGATTCAGAAATTAGTGAGGGTTCACTTCTTTTATGTGACTTAGGTGTTTGTTACAAAAACTATGCATCAGACATTTCAAGAACTTACCCAAGCAGTGGAAAGTTTAGTCCTAGACAAAAAGAAATATATGAAATAGTTTTAAAAGCCAATAAAGAAACTATTGCTTGGGTAAAACCTGGGGTAAGTTTTAAAGAATTTTTAGATTTTGGTAAAGATATTTTAGCTAAAGAATGTGTTAAAATAGGATTAATTAACGAAGAAAGCGAAATTTCTAAATATTATTATCATGGTTTAGGTCATTATTTAGGTCTTGATGTACATGATGTAGGTTTATATAATACTCCATTTAAAGAAGGAATAGTTATTACTGTGGAACCTGGTTTATATATAAAGGAAGAAAAAATCGGAATTAGAATCGAAGATGATATACTGATAACTAAAGATGGTTGCAGGGTGTTATCTAAAGATATAGAAAAAGAAGTAGACGATATAGAAAAACTTATGGAACAATTTAAATTATAATTTATGAAAAAACACTCTATTAATAGGGTGTTTTTTCATAAAAATTAACTTCTAAAAACTAAAATAAAATAAAAAAAGTAAAAATGAAAGTTTTTTATTATTATATATATAGGAGGGATTAATTTATGAAAAAAATTGTTTTATGTGTTTTATTTATGTTTGTTGTATTGTTAGCTCCTAGTATTAAGGCTAACTCTAACTATTCTAGTTTTGAAAAATTAGAAGTTGCTGGTGGAAAAATGTTGTCAGATTGGACTAGCAGCGAATATAAAGATTATTTAAAGAAAGTAAGCAGTAGAAAGTTTTTAGGATGGAACGTTCAATTTATTAAAAAACAACTAAAAGCCACGTATATTACTGAAACTTTATATAGTTTTTATAACGATGGTAGTACCGCTATGGAGTTTCATTATGACATGAAAAGTGAAGTCAAACAAAAGTTTGATATTTCTGTTACTGGTTCATTAGGTATTAATAGTTCTACATCAGTTAAGTCTAAAGAAAAGACTTTTAGCAATGGGTTAGATACAAAAATAAAAGCTGAAGTCAGCTATTCTTATGAATCTAAAGTTACAGAAAGTTATAGTACAAAAATACTTGTAGACCCAGGAACTCAGTTAGATATATACATATATGGTGAAGGTAAAATATATAATGGAGTAGCTGCTAACTATATATTTTGGATAAGAGCAGCAGAAGGTGGGTTTGAGATATTTACTGTTACTACCCAGTATTACAGAATGGAGAAAAGACAAATATGATTAAGAAATTACTAATAATATGTTTTGTTGTTTTAGTTGTGGTATCTTTAGGGGTAATTATATTAGTTAGTCAACTTAAAAAAGATGAAAAAATATTGAGCGTTTCTTCTTATTATACTTATGTATATACAGAAGGTAAAAAAATAAACGTTCCTTTGTATTTGAGTACTGCCAAACATCCGCTATATTCAAAAGATTCTTACCAAAGTGTTTATTTTGTAAATGAAAATGAAAACAAAAAAATAAGTGTTGAACTTGACTCAGTTGATAGTCCGTCTTATGAGACTTATAAAAATGAAAATTATAACAAACTTATTCTAAGTATAAGAATGCCAAACATCGATAACAACTATTTTATTGAAAATTGTTATTTAAAAATAACTTTAAAAAATGATAAGGAATACAAGTTTTTAATAGGTAGTTTAGATTTATTATACTATAACAATGTAGGAGTTGAAGACTGTATTAAAATTAAAGAACTATACGGTGAAAAACTAGAGGGTAATTATTTATCAAGACTAGGTAAAATAGTAGTTAATATTGAATTTTTAAAGTTAACTAATATTACAAATGTAAAAATAGGAACTAACATTCAAAATACGTACGCTACAACTGATAATAAACTTACTATAAACATTAAAATAGATGACTATTTATTAAATAACGCACCAATCATTATTGAGTATTTAGAAAATGATGTAGTTTTAACTCAAGTAGTAGATAATTTTGTATATTTTGATGATTATGCTATATTAAGTGAAAATACTAAACTAATCAATGCCTACTAATCTAGTTACTTTCAAAGACGCAACTAAAGAATACTTGAAAACTAGTTTCAATATCGCTATCGATAGCAATGATTTTTTAGTTGTAAGTGGAGGAAATGGAAGTGGTAAGTCAACTTTCATTAAAATGCTATGTGGTCTTATAAAACCTAGCATAGGTTTTATAAAGATGACAAAATATACGAAAAGTTATGTTCCTGAAAAAGCTGAGTTACCGACTCTTTTAACGGGC
>JAITXV010000080.1 GCA_031284605.1 Acholeplasmatales bacterium
TAGAGGTAATAATTTGACTCTTTCAGTTAAAAAGTTCTTTACTATATTAGAAGAGCATTCAGATGAATTAAATGAAGAGATATTAAAACAATTACCAGAGAAGATAGCTAATCCACTAGTTATTATTAAGTCTAAATCTGTTCCTAACTCTATAGTAATGATTATAGATTTAGATAATGAATACGGTCATAAGTTAGTAGTACCTATATCCTTACAAAACGACCATCCAGAAGTAGATATATTAGGAGTAAATAGAGCGGCTAGTATTAATATATCTACAATATATGGTGGGGATAATAATTACCCAAAAGAAATAATACTATTAAAACAAGCTTTTAATAGTAAAGAAATAATTTTTATTGATTATGATGCAAAAAATTATGCAACATTAAAACATATATTTAAAGAAATAGTGAAATATAGTGTGAGTGATTTGTATGATTATAAGAATAATGATGCTAAAGCTTTCTCACAAAAGAAGGTGGTACAACAAAATGTTTCAAATAATAAAACATAAAAAAAGACTTGGTCTTCCCTTTCCAAACGGACACGGCTTTAATTGCCTTCACCTATGGGATACCTTTCAAGTCTTATACATATATTATACACTATTTTAAAACAAATGTCAAGAGATTTATAAAAATAAAAAAGGAGAATTAAAATGAAAACTGAAAAAGAATTATTAAAATTAGCAGAAGAAAAAGGGTGGGGATACGTTAGCTCGTTTGTAAAATTAACAAAAAAGTTTATTAAAAAGTATCAGGACAAACTGGATTGGTGGAATATGACATCACGATACCAAACACTAAGTGAAAAGTTTATAGAAAAACATAAAAATAGAGTTAATTGGGAAGGAATATCTGAACGTCAAACATTAAGTGAGGGGTTCATTGAGAAATACGCAGATAAGGTAGAGTGGAGAAGTATATCAATATATCAAGAACTTAGTGAGGGGTTCATTGAGAAGCACGCTAAAGAAGTGGAGTGGTGGTGGATATCAGTATACCAAGATCTAAGTGAAGCCTTCATAGAAAAACACGCAGATAAGGTTAATTGGGAAGGAATATCAAACAGTCAAACATTAAGTGAGGGGTTCATTGACAAGCACGCTAAAGAAGTCAATTGGAAAAAGATATCTGAACGTCAAAAATTAAGTGAGCCATTTATAGAGAAGCACGCAGATAAGGTTAATTGGGAAGGAATATCTGAGTATAAAGAACTTAGTGAGGAATTTATTGAGAAGCATCAGGACAAAGTAAATTGGAAGTGGATAAGTAATAAACAAAAGTTGAGTGAGGCATTTATTGAAAAGCACGCTAAAGAAGTGGACTGGTTTGAAGTTCTACAAAATGAAAATAATACTTCTATACTTAAAGAAGAATTTTTTGAAAAAAATAGAGAAGCCCTAAGTAAATGGATAAACAATATAGATGATTTTCATATGGACCTTTATCTGGATTTTGACAAGAATGGAATATTTGATTACCTTCTTAATAAATATTCAAGCCTACAAAAAAAGTCAAATGAAAATGAAGAAGTAGATTACTTTTCGCCAAAGAAAGTAACTACTAAAAATGAAGGTCAAAGCAGATAAAAGGAGCAAGCGAAAAATGAAAAGTAGAAGTGAAGAAGAACTATTAGAGATAGCTGAATTAATCGGATGGGATTCAATATGTAGGGACGAACAACTTAGTGAGGGGTTTATAGAAAAACACGCTAAAGAGGTAGATTGGGAGATGATATATCAAAACCAAAATCTTAGTGAAGAGTTCATTAAGAGGCACGCTAGTGAGGTAAAATGGGATAGGATATCATATACACAAAAGTTGAGCGAAGAATATATTGACAAACACGCTAGCGAGGTGGACTGGACGTGGATATCAAAATGTCAAACACTTAGTGAAAGTTTTATAGAAAAGTATGCTAAAGAAGTGAAATGGACAGAAATATCAGGATGGCAGAAGTTGAGTGAGGCATTCATTGAGAAGCACGCAGATAAGGTGGATTGGTACTGGATATCAGTATACCAACAACTTAGTGAGGGGTTTATTGAGAAGCACGCAGAAGATGTGTGGTGGGAGAATATATCAGGAGACCAAAAGCTAAGTGAAGAATTTATTGAGAAGCACGCTAAAGAAGTGGAGTGGTGGAGTATTTCTGCCAAACAGAAGTTGAGTGAGGCATTCATTGAGAAGCACGCAGATAAGGTTAATTGGTACTGGATATCAGGATTCCAAACACTAAGTGAAGAATTTATAGAAAAGTACGCAAGTAAGGTTGATTGGTGGGATATATCAAGAAATCAAATACTAAGTGAAGAATTTATAGAGAAGTACGCAAGTAAGGTTGATTGGCGACAAATAATGAAAAATAAAAAAATAAATAAAGATATTAAAGACAAGCACATAAGAAACACTGAAGTTATTAAAGATAGCAACACTCTAAATGAAGGATTTAAAAAACCTAATAAAAATGAAGGTCAAAGCAGATAAAAGGAGAATTAAAATGCAAACTCAAACACTT
>JAITXV010000124.1 GCA_031284605.1 Acholeplasmatales bacterium
TTAAATATTAATAAATATTATATTCTAAAATAAATAATAATTAGATTAAAAAGTAAAAGTTAGTAAAAAAAGCCTATATTTATGCTTTTTTTACTAACTTTTACGATAATATAGTATAATAATATATATCTATATTAAGGAGTTATATTAAGTTATGGAGATTAGTGAACCCAGTAGCATTCCTACTAGCGTTACTACAAAGGAAGAAAATAGACAATGGTAGTTAGTATAATAGTTATTATTGTCGTAATATTATTAAATGGTATATTTGCATCTAGTGAGATGGCGTTGGTATCTTTAAATAGCGCTAGTATTGAAGAAGATGCAATAAAAAATAAAAGGGCTAGAAAAGTACTCAAGTTTATTAAAAAACCTACTAGGTTTTTAAGCACTATTCAAATAGGGATTACACTTTTTGGTTTTATTAATGGTGCGGTTGGAAGCGCTGCTTTTTCTTCTCGTATTATTGAAGTTTTTAACATTACTAACGTGGCTGTAGCTACTCCTATAATAACAGTAGTATTAAGCTTAATTTTAGCATTTTTCCAGGTATTATTTGGTGAGCTTATTCCAAAGCGTATAGCTTTTGCATATCCTAAAAAGATAGCTTATGCTTTTATTGGTTTTCTAAGTTTCATTGAAGCTTTAATGAGACCTTTTGTATTACTTCTAACACTATGTGCTAATTTGATATCTAAGATGTTTGGAATAAAAAAAGATGAAAACAATGATTCAATAAGTGAAGAAGAAATACGTATTTTAGTGAATAAAAGCGGAGACACTGGTGAAATTGAAAAAGATGAATCTAAAATGATAGATAATGTTTTTGAATTTAATGATACTTGTGCAGCTGATGTTATGACACATAGAACTAAAATAATAGCTATAGATATTAAAATAAGTAAGACTAAACTTCTTGATTTAGTAGTAAAAGAACAATATACTAGATATCCTGTATATGATGGTAATATAGATCATATAATTGGGGTTATCAATGTTAAAGACTTATTAAAATATTTATATGACTCTAATGAAAAAATAAATCTAAGAGAAATAATGAGAAAGCCTACTTTTGTACCTGAAAATACTAGAACTAATTTTTTATTAAATCAAATGAAAACTAGCAAAAATCATCTAGCAATAGTAGTAGATGAATATGGTGGAACTGCTGGCTTAATAACACTTGAGGACATAATAGAAGAATTGGTTGGTGATATATTTGATGAGTATGATGAAATCAAATATGATGTAACTAAAATAGATGATGATAATTTCATTGTTAATGCATTAGCTAACATAGAAGATATTAAAGAAGCTTTAGATACAGAACTTCCTACTGATGAATATGATACATTAAGCGGTTTTATTTTAGGACAAATAGCTAGAATCCCAAAAGAAAATGAAAAAATAATAGTTAATTATAATGACTTTATATTTGAAGTATTAGAATATAATGGTCAAATAATAGAAAAAGTGAAAGCAACAAGAGTTAAAACGAAAGAGGTTAGCGATGACTAATATCCAAATAGTTAGTATAGTATTAATAGTAGTACTATTTATATTGTTATTCGTTTTTGATGGAATCAATAAATCAATAAATGAATTTTCAAGTAAAGATGCAAAAGAAAATAAAAAGAATAAAATAGCTGTTATCATTATTAATAATGAAAAGAAAGCTTTAGTTACAGTTAATATTTTAGAAACAGTATTCTCTGTTTTAATTACTTTATTTTTTGTTTTGTTTTTTAGAGAGTTTAATATTTCTTTGTACACTGTATATAGCGTATTATCTTCAATATTACTTATAACTTTTATTTTATTTTTTCCTAAAAAGACTGCCCAAAATAATCCTATTAAATATTTTAATTTATTTGGATGGCTACTTATTCCTTTTTATTTCCTTCTTTATCCTTTAACAACCCTTTTTATGTGGCAGAAGTCTTCTTTATCCAAAGCTCTTGATGTTACTAGTGAAGATGATGTTAGTGAAGATGATTTAATAGATTATATTGAAGACGCAACAGAAGATGGGGTATTTTCTAAAGATGAATCTGAATTGATTAAAAATGTAATTGAATTTGATGATATACTTGTTAAAAACGTATTAGTTCCTAGAACTAGTTTAGTAGCCGCTTCTTCTAACAATTCAAAAGATGAGATAAGAAATATTTTTATTACTAGTGGATATTCTAGGTTACCTTATTATAAAGAATCGCTTGATAATATAATTGGTATTATCACATATAAAGATTTTATTAATAACTGTATTTTAGGAGATAAAAGTATTAAATCTATAGTAAAAGAGCCTCTTAATGTGACTGAATATATGAAAATTAAAGATTTATTAGCTGTATTACAAAAAACTAAAACCCATATAGCTATAGTTAAAGATGAATATAACGGAACTATAGGTATTATAACTTTAGAAGATATATTAGAGGAATTAGTTGGTGATATCTATGATGAACATGATAAAGTAGTTGAATTAGTCACTAAAATCGATGATACAACATACTTAGTAAAAGGTGATGCAGAGTTAGATGTTTTATATGAAAAGATGGAATTAGATATAGATAATACTGATGATTACCAAACTGTAAACGGCTATATTTTGGATTATTGTCAAGCTATGCCAAAAGAAAATGATGTTATATCTACACCTAACATCGAATTTAAAATAATGAAAACTTCAGAAACTAAAATATTAGAAGCGCTAGCTTCATTAAAAAATAATAACTAATTTTTTAATTCTCTTTTCAATTAAAAAATATCTTTTGTGTTAAAATAGATGTATAGATAGAAAAGGAGATTAAGAAATGAAATTTTATATTTGTAAACATTGTGGAAATATCGTGGCTTATGTTAAAGATAACCACGTAAAAATTGTATGTTGTGGTGAAGTTATGGAAGAATTAGTTCCTAAGAGTGCTGATGCTGCTTTAGAAAAACATGTTCCTGTTGTAACTAAAAAAGGTAATGTAGTTAACGTTCATATTGGAAGTGTAGATCATCCTATGACTGAAGCTCATCATATTGAATGGGTAGCACTAGAAACTGTAGAAGGCAATCAACGTAAATTATTAACTTTAGAAAAAGGTCCAAATGCTGTATTTAGTTTAACAGATGGCGATAAAGTAGTAGCTGCTTATGAATACTGTAATCTTCACGGATTATGGAAAACAGTATTATAATTTAGTTTAATTTTAGCTTCATTATAAAAAAATAAAGAATTAAATAATCTAAAAAAGGAAAAAAATATATAAAAGTACAAGTGCCTTATTTTCATAAAATTAGGGAGGAGACTTAATGAAAAAACTTTTATAAGCAAAGTTGTTTTAAGTATTACAAGAGACTATGCTAATATTTCTAAAAAAATATCATCTTTTATTATGGCATACTATAATTATTTAGTTGTTACTAATAAAGATGATTTTTTTGATTTATTTGCATATGTTGGTTTTGTTACAAGCCCTAATTTTGTCAAAAAACAAGTAAGGAATAATTAAATGATATGAAAAAAATACTAATTACATTTATATTATTAATATTACTTATCCAATTATCTTCTTGTATGCACGCATCTTCTAACAATCCAGATTTTAAAGTATGGCTTACTTTTGATACTAATTCGTTCTCTTTTAATTCTAAAGATGAAGTAAAAATAAAATTATATATAGCTCACCGATTAAGTAAAAATATAATAAATGATGAAACAAATAAATTTGAGTTAGCAGTTATATGCGCTACATCAGAAAGTACTTTTGAATTAGAGAATATAGAATTAAATAATTTTAAAGACAGAAACAAATATGGTCTTAGAATATTTAATTTTTATGATTATAAGCTTAAAATTAATTATAGAAACATAACATATATAAATATTGATACCACAAAATTAACTGCATTGCACGCAGAAATATATTTTGTACTAAGGATGGTAAAAAAGAACCAAAACATAAGTGATATAGACGATCCTAGTTATAAATATAGCGTTACAAGTAATGTTTTGTCATATGAAATAGATGAAAATAATATTAATTTTTATTTTAGAAATTATGGTTTTTAGGTACTAAACATATTAAGTAAAATGTTACCTTAGTTCTGATTATTATTTTTATAATTCATCCTGATGCATAATTTTTTAATTAAAAATGACAATAACCCTATAAATAAAAAACGATATGGTACTTAAAAGAAGTACATTTAAAACTAAAGAATAAGCACTTTAAAATGGTGATATAGATATCATGAAAGTATATTTTATTATTTTATTTGTTATAGTTAGTGTTATAAACTATAGCATTCTTATATTTATTGTCTAGGTAACAATATAAATATGCTTATAATTAGCAGTTACTTCCCTACCTAAATATGCTTATTTATTGACAAATATACCTTTTTTATGGTATACTATATACATAACTCCTTAGGTAAAGTGGGTATTAGGCAGGCGCTTTTATAAAAAAAGATGCCTGCCTATTTAATGAGAGTTATTATAATTAAAAAAGAGGTCAAAAAAAATGAACATTTATTTGATAAGACACGGACAAACAAAGAGTAACAGAAGTAGAAAAGTAATAGGTAGATGTTTAGATCCCAACCTAAATAAACAAGGACGCCTTGACGCTCTTAGAGCATATGAAAATCTTTCTAATGCTTACCCACCATACGATATCATATATTCAAGCACTATGAAGAGGG
>JAITXV010000022.1 GCA_031284605.1 Acholeplasmatales bacterium
TTTTTGTGATTAATACTAATTGTTTTTTGCTATTTACTGCAAGTATGTGTTTCTTCTGGCTAAAAAAGTTATTACAAAATATTAATACTCTTTAGAAAGAAAAAGTACGCAACCAACTGTTCAGTATCTCTATTAACATACGATAAATTTTGTTTAAGTTGCTCTACTTTTTTTGGATCAATTTCATCAGATGCATAAATTACAGTTGTAGATCCACTGTTTAAAATGACTTTATTGTCTTTATACAATTTCAAATTAGTCATATGCTCCCTTATTTCGCTTCTAGCTTCAATTGATATTGAACCTTTAGAAAAAACGAAAATATCTTCAGAGCTAACACAAGTATATTTACAATCCCAAGATGCATATTTGTCTTTATTGTCCTTTATCATTATATAAAAATCTGATCTAAAAAATCCTCGTATCCATTTAAACATTACCCTCTCCTTTTTTAGTACATTTATATGAATATGTATGTACAGTTTGTTAATTATTCTAATTACATACTATAATTTAATTATACCATTTCTACTTATATTATATAAAAATTATCTGATCTGAATACAAATATTTAAGATTTTAATCTTTTGAGTTTTATACTAATATCTACATTTGATAAGTCTAATCTTTTTTTATGAAAAGTGATGATATATTTTAAAAATAAATACTTCATATAAAACATTGCTATAAAGATTACACAAAATATAACAGTACTTATTTGTTAACCACTAAAACAATAATTAATAAAATAGACTTTGATGATATAGTTGAAGATACTAAAGATAGCAATTAAATAATTATATATTTAATATCTTATGTTTAGAAGTTTGTATTTAGAAATTTATTAAAATATTTATAGAAAAAAAGACACCTTATTTTAAATAAAGTGTCTATTTTTTATTAGTAAAAAAATATAGGAGTTAGTAATCTAACTCCTATATATTAATTTCTCTAGTATTTTAAATTATTTATTAAATGCGCCTAGCATCCAAACGTGTTTTTGATAACTAGCGATAGCGCCACTAAATATATCAGCAGTAACAGAATCTCCATCTTTAGAAGCTTTTTCAATAACTTCTTTAAATTCAGTAACTAATAAATTTAAATCCGCAACAGTTTCAGCTACCATTTTTTTAGCATCATATTCGCCTTCTGCTTCACCTATTATACTTAATTCTAAATATAACTTTAAATTAGCTACAGGGTTTCCACCTAGTGCTAACAATCTTTCGCCAATTGTATCATATAAATCTTCAACTTCTGTATACAATTCTTCAAACTTTGCGTGTAGTCCGTAGAAAGCAGGACCTTTAACATACCAATGAAAATAACGTAACTTAGTGAATAAAACTCCTAAATTAGCCACTTGTTTATTTAATGATTCATGTAATTTATTCATATTTGTGTTCTCCTTAAAATATTTTTACACTTATATTATACCATTACTTACAAACTTATATTAATTTATTGCTCAAAGTACAAAAATACCCATTTTTTTTGATTTTTACGATATAATAAACTAATGGGGATTAAATATGTTTGATAGATTAGAATTGATGGAAAAAACCTATAATGAAATAAATGATATGCTAGCTAGTGGAATTACTGATTTAAAAAAGATCATGGAATTATCCAAAGAAGCAAAAAAACTCGAAAGAGTTGTTTTGAGATATTTAAATTATAAGGCAATTGTTAAAGAAGTTATTTCTTTAAAAGAAATAATAAAAGAAGAAAAAGATTTAGAATTAATAGAAATGGCACAAGAAGAAAAACACGCTTTAGAAAATAAAGCGGATTTATTACTTGATGAGCTTAAAGTGCTATTATTACCTAAAGACCCGAATGATGAAAAAAATGTTATAGTAGAAATCAGAGGGGCTGCAGGAGGAGATGAGGCTAATATATTTGCGGGTGATTTATTTAGAATGTACTCAAAATATTGTGACCAAAAAGGATGGAAACTAGAAGTATTGTCTAGTAGTGCTGGTTCAATGGGTGGTTTTACTCAAATTGAATTTATGATAAACGGAGACCAAGTTTATTCACAATTAAAATATGAATCAGGAGTACACAGAGTACAAAGAGTACCAGAAACTGAAAATATGGGAAGAGTTCATACTTCTACTACTGCTGTATTAGTTTTACCAGAAGCAGATGAAATTGATTTTGATTTAAAATGGGAAGATATAAAAGTTGATACTATGACATCAAGTGGACCAGGCGGACAAAGTGTTAATACTACTCAAAGTGCTGTTAGATTAACTTATATTCCTACAGGATTAGCAGTATATAGTCAAGTAGCTAAAAGTCAATATGAAAATAAAGATATGGCATATAAACTATTAAAAGCTAGATTGTATGATGAAAAAGTAAGAGAAGCAGAAGAAAAAGATGCTGCAGCTAGGCATTCAGTTATTAAAAGAGCAGATAGAGCAGAAAAGATAAGAACTTATAATTACCCTCAAAATAGAGTAACAGACCATAGAATTGGATTGAATTTGCAATCTTTAAACTATATAATGGATGGTAAATTAGATTTAGTAATTGAACCATTAATAAATGAAATGCAAAAAAGAGCACTTATTGGCGAAAACAATAATGACAATTAATACATTTTTAAAGTTTTATCAACAAAAAGTAGATATAAAAAAGAAAGACGAGCTTTCTTTTTTATTGTTTGAACTTTCTTGCTATTCAAATTCTGAATTTTTTAATCAATATAATAAAGAAATAGATGAAAAATTAAAAAAAGATTTTATTAATGCTTTTGAACTATATACTATTAATAATATACCTATTCAACATATCTTAGGATATTCATATTTTTATGGAAGAAAGTTTGTAGTATCGGGGGATGTATTAATACCAAGAAAAGAAACTGAGGAATTAGTTGAAAATGTACTTATATATTTTGATAAATATTTTAACTTTGAAGGAGTTAAAGTTTTAGATTTAGGAACAGGAAGTGGTTGTATTCCAATTACTTTAAAACTAGAAGAACCTTCTTTAATAGTAGATGCAACAGATATTAGTGAAAATGCTTTAAAAGTAGCAGTTCAAAATTCTAAACTTTTAAATGCTGATGTTAATTACTTTATAAGTGATTGGTTTAGTGAAGTAACTGATACTTACGATATAATAATAGCTAATCCTCCGTATATACCAATAAATGAGGAAATAGAAGAAATAGTAAAGAAGGAACCAGATTTAGCTTTATACGGAGGAAATGATGGTTTACTTCATTATGAGACTATCTTGAAAAATATAGCTCCATACACTAGGTCTTCATCACTAATAGCTTTTGAACATGGATTTGAACATAAGGAAGGATTAACAAAAATAATTAATAAATACTTACCTCATGCAAAAATAATTAATATTAAAGATATAAGTGGAAAAGATAGAATGACTTTTGTTGGATTAGGTGGGGTATTAGATAATGAATGAAAATAATTTTGTTGTAGCTTTCCCAACTGATACAGTGTATGGTCTTGGAACAACCTTATATAATAAAAAAGGATTAGAAAGAATATATGAATTGAAAAAAAGACCTTTAGAAGCTAAAATAGGCGTTTTAGTATCAGATATTAAAAGCGCTTCTAATATTTGTTATGTAACAAATATTGCTAGAAGGTTGTTTGATAAATTTAAAGGTGATATTACTATAGTGTTAAATGCTAGAAAAAAATATAAAGATTTTTATTTAGAAGAAAATGTAGGTATTAGAATACCTGTAAACAACATAGCACTTGATATTATTAAAAAATATGGACCACTAAAAACAACTAGTGTAAATATACATGGAAAACCAAATTTAAATAGTTATAACGATGTTTATAATGAGTTTAAAGATAGCATTGATTTAATATATGCTGAAGATGGTAGTATTAGTAAAAGTATTCCTTCTACTGTTATTATTTTAAAAAATAATAAAGTAAACATAATAAGAGAAGGAATAATTAAAGAAAAAGAAATAGAAGATTTCTTAAATTTGAAATAGGAGAAAACAAATGGATATTAGAAATATAGCAATTATTGCGCACGTTGATCATGGTAAAACTACTTTAGTAGATAAATTATTAAAACAATCACATGCTGTAAAAGATTATCAAGTAATGGCTGAAAGAGCTATGGATAGTAATGATTTAGAAAGAGAAAGAGGTATTACAATTTTAGCTAAAAATACCGCAATCAATTATAAAGAATATAAAATAAATATTCTTGACACCCCAGGTCATGCTGACTTTGGTGGTGAAGTAGAAAGAATAATGACTATGGTAGATGGGGTTTTATTATTAGTAGATGCTTTTGAAGGAGTTATGCCACAAACAAAATTCGTTCTTAAAAAAGCTTTAGAAGCTAAGCTTTTACCTATTGTTGTTATTAATAAGATGGATAGAGATGGAGCCGACGCTGTTAAAGCTTTAAATGAAGTATTTGATTTATTTATTGATTTAAACGCAACTGATTCGCAGTTAGATTTCCCTGTTATCTACGCAAGTGGACTTAATGGTATTGCTAGTTTAAAAGAAGATATGAGTGATGCTGTTGATATGATTCCTATTTTTGAAACTATTATTAAATATATTCCAACTCCTGCTCAAGATAGTGAAGGTGTGCTACTTTTCCAAAGTGCATTAATAGACTATAATGATTATGTAGGAAGAATAGGAATTGGTAGAATCACAAGAGGAAAAGTTAGTACTAATGATTTTGTTAGTTGCTTACGTCTTGATGGAACTACAGTTAATTTTAGAGTTCAAAAAATATTTCAATACATTGGATTAATAAAACAAGAGACTCCAACAGCTTATGCTGGAGATATTGTTGGAATAAGTGGATTAGCAGATATGTTTGTTGGTGAAACTATAACAAATGTAGGGTCTACTGAAAAACTTCCAGTATTAAAAGTTGATGATCCAACTGTCCAAATGACTTTTTTAACTAATACCTCACCTTTTAGTGGAAAAGAAGGTAAATGGGTAACTGCTTCTAAAATAGAAGAAAGACTATCAAGAGAAACTAAAAAAGATGTAGCTTTAAAAATAGAAAGAATGGGCGGAGTTGAAGCATGGTTAGTTTCTGGTAGAGGCGAACTTCATTTAGAAATTTTAATTGAAAATATGAGAAGAGAAGGATTTGAATTTGCTGTATCACGTCCTAAAGTAATAACTAAAAATATTGATGGAGTATTAAGCGAACCTTATGAAAGTGTACAAGTAGACATACCTAGTGAAAGTGTTGGTGATGTTATTGATTTACTTGGAAATAGAAAAGCTGATTTGATAAGTATGCATACTTATGGAAATAATACAAGAATTAATTATGAAATGCCTTCAAGAGCATTAATTGGTTTATTAACTCAATTTTTAACAGCTACTAAAGGATATGGAATTTTAAATCATAATTTATTAGAATATAGACCTGCTAGTAACTATGTAGTTGGTAGTAGACAAACTGGTGCACTTATTAGTATGAGTGGTGGAATGGTTACTGCTTATGCGTTGCATAAGCTTGAAGAAAGAGGTAATATGTTTGTTGACCCTAGGACAGAAGTATATGAAGGAATGATAGTTGGTGAATCTAATAAAGATACTGACATTATAGTTAATATAATCCAGGAAAAACAACAAACTAATATGAGAAGTAGCAGTAAAGATACTACAATTGTTTTAAAGAAAAATATAACTATGACTTTAGAGATGTGTTTAGCTTTTATAAATGATGATGAATTAGTTGAAATAACTCCTAAATCCATTAGAATTAGAAAATATTTTCTAACTTTAGCATCTAGAAAAAAGAACTTTAAATACGGAAACGTTGCAGAAGTAGATGAAGACTAAAGATAATAAGAAACAAAAAATAGAATATCCAAAAAGTAAAACTATTATATTATCTAGAATATTATATTGGACTTTTACTGTTGTTACTATAGTTACACTACTTGTATCTTGGATTTCTTACTTTTTAGATAGACAAAATATTGAAATAACTTTGACTCACACAATGCTTTGTGCAATATGTATACTAACTATAAACATACCTAATATATTAATTAGAAAGTTTAAGTTATATATTCCACCACTAATTATGGCGATAGCTATTACTATGTTATTTTTAAATTGTATAGTAGGTGAAATATACAGAGTATATGATACTTCTATTATTTTAGATAGAGCTTTGCATTTTATTTCTGGGTTTTTATATGGAATATTAGCTTTGTCTGTTATATCATTAACATCTAATTGGCCACATAATAGGTTGAAATTAAGTCCTTTGTTTGTATCTATTTTTATTATTTGTTTTACATTTACTACTGGATATATTTGGGAATGCTTTGAATATGTTGTTGATTCATTAACTGGTGCTTTTATGCAAAGGTGGAATGATTCTTTTGTTGGAATAATTCAAGATGGTGTTTTTGTAGAGACTACTCAATTACCTAGTAGTGTATTTCAAAGTGGATTATATGTACATACTAGTATAAGAGGAAGTGGCTTAGAAGATACTATGAGAGATTTATTATTAAATATAATTGGAGCAGTAGTAACTAGTATATTTGCGTTTATTCAAACTAAGAGAAATCCTGATTCATTGAAGAGTTATTTAATTATGAAACTTGATACAGCGAACAATTTATTTGGAAAAAAGAAAAAAGATGAAATCTTACAAGAAAAAATAGTGGAAGATACTAAGGAGGAAAATGAATATGAAGATAGCTCTAGCAAGTGATCACGCAGGATTTAATTTAAAAAAATTATTAGTAGCTTATTTGTCTAAAGAGGGTCACGAAATAGAGGATTTAGGAACTAATACTCTAGATAGTGTGGATTACCCTGATTACGGATATAAATTAGGTGAAGAAATCATTAGTAAAGACTATGATTTTGGGATTGGAATATGCGGAAGTGGTATAGGCATTAGTATTGCTTGTAATAAAGTAGCAGGAATAAGAGCTGCTTTGATATATAATAAAGAAACTGCTACACTTGCGAAAGAGCATAATAACGCTAATATTATTTGTTTAGGGGCAAGGTTAACTAGCCAAAGAAAGGCAATTATATTAGTAGATACTTTTATTTCTAGTAAATTTGATGATACTAACTCTAGGCATTTGCGTAGGATAAATAAACTTAATAAAGAAGGAGGCTGCGGTTGTGAATAAAAATGTTTTTATATTTAATCATCCATTAATAGATCATAAAATGACTATTATTAGAAACAAAGAAACTAACATTAAAGATTTTAAAGAAAATGTATCTGAAATAGGTGCTTTGATTACGTACGAAGTTACAAGAGGTCTAAAAACTAAAGATGTTACTGTTGAAACACCAATATGTAAAACTGTCGGAAAAGTATTAGCTCAAAAAATAGTAATTGTTCCTATTTTAAGAGCAGGATTAGGTATGGTTGATGGTATTTTACAAGTTATTCCCACTGCTAGAGTTGGACATATTGGTTTATATAGAGATGAAAAAACTTTGGAACCTATTACTTATTACCAAAAGTTTCCTAAAGAAATTAAGGATTGTACTGTTTTATTAGTAGATCCTATGTTAGCTACTGGTAAAAGTGCATCAAGAGCTGTAGATATTTTAAAATCAGCAGGTGCTAAAAATGTTTGTTATATTGGATTAATTGGAGCGCCTGAGGGAGTTGAATATTTAAGTAGTAAACATAGTGATGTTCCTATATACTTAGCTGCGTTAGATACTAAATTAAATGAAAAAGGATATATAGTACCTGGATTAGGAGATTGTGGAGACAGGCTATTTGGTACTAAATAATGGATTATTTGAATTATATAATATACGTTATAGTATTTGGATTTAGTTTTTATTTAGTATTTAAGGTTTTAAGAGCTTTAAATGTGGAAGGTTTATTTAAACAGGGTAAAATTTTGGAAATCAAAATTTTTTATATAATTGCATGTATTATATGTTCACACGTTTTAGCTTCATTTGTAGTATATCTATTAGAATTTTTTACAGAAATTATTAAAAAATCATAAAATTTAAAAGTGTATTTAACAAAATTTGTTAGATACACTTTTTTTATATTCTTACAAATGTTGTTATATCTTCTAACTCTTGAAAACTGCTAAGTAAGTACTTGATATCATCAATAGATGAAATACTTATTATGTAAGTAATATTTGAATCATATGTTTTGTTTATAATAACTCCATCGTGCTTGGAAATAAATTGTTCTATATCATTTATTAAGTTATAACTAAAAGATATATTAAATTGTTTCTTAATAACTTTGATATACTTTTTAGATATAGATATGACGCTAGAAGCGCTGTTTCCATATGCTCTTATTAAACCGCCCGCACCTAACTTTATTCCCCCATAATATCTAATTACCACACACAATGCAGATACTATATTATTTTCAAGCATTGAATTTAATATAGGCTTTCCTGCAGTTCCTGAAGGCTCCCCATCATCAAAACAATGGTAAAAGTTTTCTTCTAATACATAAGCATAAGTTATGTGGGTAGCGTCAGTATACTCTTTTTTCAATTTAAGCAATATATTTTTAATATCTTCTTCGTTTTTGACATAGAAAATAATACTAATAAACTTAGATTTATTAATAATTATTTCGTTATATGAGGTTTCCAAAATATAATATTTTAAATTATCCATATTGATATTATATATGAAAATAAAAAATATGGATACTAATACGATAAATTATTAAAAATAATATAAAATATTCAAAAAGTTTAAAACCAGTTATGTTATTTGGAAGTTGATCTTAAAAACTAAATAGCCTTAAATGGTGCATAAATAGTAACATATTGTATTTTTTATAATATAATAAATATATAAAATATAGAAAAGAGGTAATATATATGGATTTAAAAGGATCAAAAACTGAACAAAATTTAAAGACTGCATTTGCTGGTGAAAGTCAGGCATACAACAAATATACTTATTATGCTGAAAAAGCTAAAGCTGATGGATTTAATCAAATTGGTGAATTATTTAGTGAAACTGCACTAAATGAAAGACAACATGCTAAACTATGGTTCCAATTTTTACATGATGGTAGTATTCCTGAAACAAGTGTTAACTTAGCAGATGCTGCAGCAGGTGAAAACTATGAATGGACAGATATGTATGCTGGATTTGCGAAAACTGCAAAAGAAGAAGGATTTACTAGAATTGCATTTTTATTTGATGCAGTAGCTAAAATTGAAAAAGCACATGAAGAAAGATATCTTAAACTTCTAGCTAATGTTAAAAACGGATTAGTATTTACAAAAGATGGTGATACTATGTGGAAATGTGGTGTATGTGGACATTTAGTTCTAGGTAAAAGTGCTCCTAAAGTATGTCCTGTATGTGGATATACACAATCATATTTTGAAGTAAGAGCAGAAAATTATTAATATTTAAAAATATTTAATTATATAGCTAGAAGATAATATAATCTTCTAGCTATATTTTATTTTTATTATACCAAAAATTGTTTTTATTTTGTTATTTGTTTTTTTTATTTTATGACATATTCATCTAAAAAACTAGTTTTTAATTAAATTTAAAAAATAAAATAAAAATTTAAACAAAAATACTTTTTGCTTATAAGAGCCAGTATCTCAAAATTTATTAGAATTTTGATATAATAAATGAGTGTGAGGTAAAAAATGGTAAATTTTGAAGAAGTTTTTAAAAATGGAATAGAAGTAATAAATACACTTAAAAATAATGGATATGAAGCATATTTTGTTGGCGGTTGTGTAAGAGATTACATACTAAAGACTAAATTTAATGATATTGATATAACTACATCAGCACGTCCGAAAGAAATTCAAAGATTATTTCCTAAAACCTTAGAAACTGGAATTAAATACGGTACTATTACTATTGTTTGTAATAACGAAAATATTGAAGTAACTACTTATAGAGTTGATAGTGTTAGTACTGACCAGCGTCATCCTGATAGTGTAGAATTTGAAAATAATGCAAAAAAAGATGTATTAAGAAGGGATTTTACTATAAATGGGATTTTAATGGATGAAAATTTCGCTATATTTGATTTTTGTGGTGGACAAAAAGACTTATCTAATAAGTTAATAAGAACAATAGGTGAACCAAGTGAAAGATTTAATGAAGATTTGCTTAGAATGCTAAGAGCATTCTATTTTCAATCTAAATTAGGATTTCAAATAGAAAAGAAAACAAGAGAAGCTATATATAATTTACGTGATAAAGTTTCAAAAGTTTCAAAAGAGAGAGTATTAACAGAGTTAATTAAAATAATAAAACACCCTAACTTCAATTTAGCGTGTAAAAGTATGGTTTTAACCCAAATACATAATTGCTTACCTGGATTAGCTAAAGGAATTGAATTCTTTTCAAACAATAATATTAAACCAACTGTAGATGTATTTTTTATTGCTTCATTTTATTTAAATGGTGAAAGTGTTTTAGATTTTTATAATTTTTCTAATTTACATAAAAACTTATATTACCAAACTTATGATGTCATTAAAGCTAGAAGTTATCTAGAAGTTACTTCTTTGTTCAAATACGGTCTATTAATCTGTAAATTAGCTAACACTATTTCTAATATGTTAGGATATGATATTAGAAGAAGCGATGAAATTGAAAAAAAATATAATAAGTTACCAATAAAAAGTGAAATGGATATAAATATTAGCGGAGATCAAATTATTAAGTTTGCAGGGAAGAAACCTGGTGCTTGGGTCTCAAAAACTATTAATTTAATCGTAAATAAAAT
>JAITXV010000129.1 GCA_031284605.1 Acholeplasmatales bacterium
AATGCCACCAACTTTATCCAAAATGCCACCAACTTTATCCAAAATGCCACCAACTTTATCCAAAATGCCACCAACTTTATCCAAAATGCCACCAACTTTATCCAAAATGCCACCAACTATGGTATAATAATATTATTGGGAGAGATAAATATGAAAGAAGAAAACAGTAAAGTTGAGTGGAAGTTAATTCTTACAAAAGAGACGAAAGAAGAAATTATATCATTTCTTAACTCTGGAGATGGTATTATTTTGGTAGGTGTGGATGATAATGGAAATGAAAAAGGTGTTGCGGAAGAATTAAAAGATGAGTATGATCAAACAATTAGCAATTGGATAAGAGAAGGTATTTTTCCTGATACAAAAAATCTAATTAAGTACGAATATAACAAAAACAATACACTAGTTATAAGTATTAAAGAAGGACCTAATAAACCATATTATTCAGTTGGAAAGGGTCCTACTTCTGAAGGTGTTTATATAAGAATTGGTTCAACAAAGCGTAAAGCCACAAAAGAAGAAATAATGGAATTTTTTAGAAAATCAAGTGACGGTTTATATGAAACCGATACTTCTGATAACCAAAATCTACATTTTACACAATTTTTAGAGATATGTGATAGACAGGGTTTTAAACCAAAATTAAAAACTTTAGGTTTTTATACAAAAGATAATACTTATTCAAAATTAGCTGAATTAATGAGCGATGAGAATACTAGAATTGTAAAATTTGCCGTATATAAAGATGAAACACGAGTTGAATTTAAAATTAAAAAAGAATTTAGTGGTTCTTACTTAAGAATTATTGATAGTTTAATCTATTATGCTGAGTTGCATAACGATGTAAGCGCGAAAATAGTTGATTATCAGCCCCAAAGAGTTGAATTACTCTCTTTTCCAAAACCTTCATTAAGAGAATCTATTTTAAATTCTCTATGTCATTGTGATTTATCAGTTAAATCTAATATAAAAGTTGAATTTTTTACTAATAGAGTAGAAATTACATCTCCAGGAAATATCTACGGAGGATATTCACTTGAAGATATATTATCAGGAAAACAGTCTTTTAGAAACCCTAATTTAATTAATTTGTTAGACAAGTTGGACTTCATTGAAAATTATGCAACTGGTTTAGAAAGAACACTAGATGCATACAAAAAATATGAATATAAACCCAAGTTTGAAGTTTCAAACAATTTTTTTAGAGTTGTTTTACCAAATCTTAATTACTATGCAAGTAATGAATTTCAAAAAGTAGAACCCAAGGATATAAACAATTTTTCAAAGGATGCGCAACTATCTAACATCCAAATAAAAATTGTTGAACTAATTAGAAAAAAACAAAACATTAGTATTCAAGAATTATCTGATTCAACTGGTAAAGACAGAAGCACTATTTTAAGAAACATTAAAAAATTAAAAGAATTAAACATTTTAAATCGTGACGGGACTAAATGGTCTGGGAATTGGATATTGCTTTAGTCCTTTTTGTCATTGTAACTTTTACTACTATCAAACATTTTATTATCAAAACACCCATAATAATTGAAAAACACCCAAAAATAATGAAATATTAACGTTAATGTATAAAAATAAGTTATAATATTAGTGGAGGTATTAAAAATGAAAGTATTAGTTGTTGGAGGAGCTGGTTATATAGGTTCTCATACAGTGTATGAGCTTATTAGAGCATCTTATGAAGTTGTAGTTTTTGATAATTTGTCTACTGGATATAAAACTTTTGTTCATCCAGATGCAAAGTTTTATAAAGGAGACGTTAGAAAATATAAAGATTTAGAAAAAGTATTTCTTGCAGAAAAAAATATAGATGCAGTTATGCATTTCGCTGCTAAAATAGTTGTTCCTGAAAGTGTAAAAGACCCTTTATCTTATTATTCTAATAATGTAGAAGGGGTTAGAACTCTTTTAGAAGCTGTAAGAGATTTCAAAGTTAAATATTTTGTATTTTCTTCTAGTGCTGCTACTTACGGCGAACCTAAAAATCCAGAATGTAAGGAAACAGATGATACTATCCCTATTAATCCTTATGGTGAAACTAAACTAGCGTGTGAAAAATTAATTAAATGGAGTGCTGCAGCTTATAACTTTAATTATATATGTTTTAGATATTTCAATGTAGCTGGAGCAGATAAAAGCTTAAAAATTGGATTATACAAAGACCAAATAACTCATTTAATTCCTTTAGCTGTTCAAGCAGCTTTAGGAGTAAAAGATAAATTATTAATATTTGGTACAGATTATCCTACTAAGGATGGTACCTGTATAAGAGATTACATCCATGTTACTGATTTAGCTGTTGCTCACGTAAAAGCTATAAGTTATTTAGAAAAAAATAAAAAAAGTGAAATAATTAACTTAGGTTCTGGAACTGGTTATTCAGTTTTAGAAGTTGCATCTGCAGTTAATAATATCATACCAATTAAAATAGAAAACGCTCCACGTCGTGATGGCGACCCTGCTATACTAATAGCTAATATTGATAAAGCTAAATTATTATTAAATTTTAAACCAACTTTATTTTTAAAAGATATGATACAAAGTGATATAGACTTTAGGAAGTTACATAAATAAAATGGAATATAGTATTGAAAATAGATATTTAAAAATAGATGTTTTATCTACAGGAGCTACTCTAAAACGTTTTATTTATAAACCTTTAAATAGAAACATTATTTTAACACATAGTGATGATTTGTACTATAAATCATCACAATATGGATTTTTAGGAGCTACTGTTGGAAGGGTAGGAGGAAGAATATCTAAATCTAAAATAGTTATTAACGGAGTAACTCATAATTTAAAATCTAAATCTTCTACTTTTTTACATAGTGGAGAAGGTTGTTTTTCATTTAAAGAATTTGAATTAGTTAGTCAAACAAAAACTAGTTTAGTACTAAGCTTACAAACTACTAAAGATGCTTCTTTTCCTGGTACATTTAATTTAAAAGTATATTACTATTTACATAGTGATTCACTATATATAAAATATTCTTATTATTGCGACGAAGACACTATAGCTAATATAATTAATCACGCATACTTTAATTTAAGCAATGAATCTAATATTCATAACCATGAATTACTTATTCATTCTTCTAAATTTCAAGAAGTAGATAATAACTTAGTACCTACTGGTAAAAATTTAGATGTAAAACTTTTAGGGATAAGTGATTCTAATTATTCATCTCTTGGAGAAATATTAAAAACAAGTAAGAAAAATAAATTTAATGGGGTTGATAATTTCTTTTTTCTTAATAATAACAACAAAGAACATATAAATGAAATTGGTTTAAGAACAAATGAATTAGAATTAAGAATTAAAACATCTTATCCTGGTATTAATATATATACTACTAATATGCCATCTAATACAAAACTTGAAAATGGTGTCTTATCGTTAGAAAAAGGAATTGCTCTTGAACCGCAATATCCAAATGATGCATATAACTTAGGTTTAGGCACTTTAATAAATAAAAACACTGTTTATACTAATTATAGTGAATATAAAATCAAAAAAAGAGATAAATAAATGATTAGTCATATTGAAGATTTAATTAAATATCAAATTGATAAAAAAACGATAAACGTTAGAGATTATATTTATGTTAAAAACGTTCTTTGTAGTTTGTTAGGCGAGAACCCTAAAAACCACGCTACTCCTAAAACTATTTCTTATGTAGCCAGTACTTTAAATGAAATAGTTAATATACTAAAAGAAAAAGGAAATAAGTATACTTTTTTAGAAGAAGAAAGATTAAAAGAAACTATAATGAATGTTTTTGCTTCACTTCCTAGTGAAATTGAAAACCATTTCTATAGTTTATATAATAAAAATAAAATATCTGCTACTACTTGGTTTTATGAGTTTTGTAAAAATGTATACTATATAAAACAAGACAGAATAGACAAAAATATAATTTATAAACCACAACTTTCAGATGTTTTATTAACTATTAACCTTTCAAAGCCTGAAAAAGATCCTCAAGAAATAGCAGCCGCTTTAAATAATAGTAATACAGATATTTATCCATTATGTCACCTATGTATAGAACATGAGGGATATAATGGAAATTATAAGTATGATTCTAGAATAACTCATAGAATCATCAAACTTAACTTAAATAAACATAATTATTATTTCCAATATTCACCTTATAGTTACTATAATGAACATTGCATTGTATTAAATGAAGAGCATACTCCAATGTTTGTTAACAAAAGAACTATAAACAATTTGCTTGTACTTTGTGATAAGTTTCCTTCTTATTTTTTTGGTTCAAATGCGGATATTCCCTATGTTGGAGGTTCTATATTAACTCATGATCATTATCAAGGTGGAAAGTTTAATTTCCCGATTGAAAAAGCTAAGATTACCCATACATTTATAGTAGGCAACGTTACTTATAGCGTTATTAATTGGCATTTGTCAACTATAAGATTATCATCAAACAATATCGACGATTTAATAAATGCTTTTGACCTAATTAATACTAAATGGTTAGAATATAATAATCCAAAAGCTAATATTATTTCAAATACACTTCAAACTAGGCACAATGCAATTACTCCAATAGCTAGAAAAAAACAAAGTATATATGAGCTTGATTTAGTGCTTAGAAATAATAGGACTACTGCTGAGTATCCTTTAGGAATATTCCACCCGCATAGTGATATGTGGGCAATAAAGAAAGAAAACATCGGATTAATAGAGGTGATGGGATTAGCTATTTTACCAGCTAGACTAAAAGAAGAAATAGAAACAATTAAAAAATGTTTGTTAAACAATGAAAAATTGAGCGAAAATGTTATTAAACACGAAAGTTGGGTTAAAAACATAACCACTTATAGTAAAAATACTATAGATGGCTTAATATTTGAAGAAATAGGTAAAATGTTTGTTAAATGTTTAGATTATTGTAAGGTATTAGATAACAAATTATTAATAGAATTTTTAGAAGGTGTGATAAAATATGAAAGAACAAGTACAAAATAAGTTTAAAGAATTATTTAATAGAGATGGTAAATTAATATTTTCTCCTGGAAGAGTAAATCTAATAGGAGAACATATAGATTATAATGGTGGTAATGTATTTCCATTTTCAATTAATTTAGGTATATGGGGCTGTTATGCTAAAAATAATCTAAAAAAGATAAGAGTATTGTCTAAAGATTTTTGTACTGAAGTATATGAATTTGGAGTATATGAGCTGTATAAAATAGAGAATCATTGGGCTAATTATATCAAAGGTGTTTTGTATGTTTTTAATAATAAAGGATATATAGTCAATGAAGGATTTGATTTAGTTATAAGTTCAACCCTCCCACCGAAATCCGGACTATCTTCAAGTGCAGCTTTTGAGCTATTAGTTGAAAATATTTTATGCGATTTATTTCATTTCAATATTAGTAAAATAGAATTAGCATTATTAGGTAAAGAAGTTGAAAACTCTTTTATTGGAGTAAACAGTGGAATAATGGATCAATTTATAGTAAGTGTTGGTAAAGAAAATACTGCTTGTTTACTTAACACTTCTTCATTAGAGTATAAATTAATTCCATTTAATTTACTTAATAAACAAATTGTTGTTATTAATAGTAATGTTTCAAGAACTTTAGATGGCTCTGCGTATAACAAAAGAGTTAGCGAATGTAAAGAAGGCTTAGAATATTATAAGAAGTACTATAAAGGAATAAATAATTTATGTGAATTGTCTATCTCTCAAATTGAAAAATATAAAGAAGGCTTAGATAATATTATTTATAAGAGAGTTAAACATTGTGTTACTGAACAAGCTAGAGTACTAGAAATGGTAAAAGCTTTATCTAACAATGACTATAACACAGTAGATTTATTGTTACACGATTCTCATATATCTTTAAAAAACGACTACGAAGTTAGTTGTAAAGAGTTAGATGTAATAGTAGAAACAGCTAATAACTTAGGCATTTTAGGAATAAGAATGACTGGAGCTGGATTTGGAGGGTGTACTGTAGGTATAATAGATGCATCTAAAGTGGATTTATTTGTTTCTACATTATCTATTGAATATAAACAAAAAACCGGATTAACTCCTTCATTTTATATAGTTTCTTCATCGAACGGAACTCATATTTTATAAAAAAATGAAAGATTTAACAAAAGGTAAACCACTTCCTCAAATATTGTGGTTTATGGTTCCTATATTACTTTCAAGTATTTTTCAACAATTTTACTCAGTTACAGATACCATAATTGTATCACATACTATAGGTGACAACGCAATGGCTGGTGTATCTAGCGTTAGTTGGATTACTGCTTTAATATTGAATTTCGCAATTGGACTAGTATCTGGGTTTTCAATATTTACAGCTAGAGCTTTTGGTAAAAAAGATTATGATACAGTCAAGAAATCTTTTAGTCAAGGTATTATTATCGCTGTCATAATAGGTGCTATTTTAACAGCTGTTTCTTTAGTATATGAAGATTTTTTCTTAGATTTAATAAAAACACTTCCAGAATTACGTTCTTATGCGCATGACTATATTTTTATTGGATTTATTTGTTTAATAGTTACTATTTTATATAATTTATGTGTAGGAATGTTAAGAAGTGTTGGAGATTCCAAATTTCCACTTTTTGTTTTAATTGGTGCTGTTATAGTAAATGTTGGATTAGATTTTTTATTTATTACTGGTTTTAAGTGGGGAGTTACAGGAGCTGCTGTAGCTACCTCTATATCTAATTTTTTGGCACTTATTGTTACATTTATTTATATGAGAAAAAAATATGATTTTTTTAAAATCAATTTTAAAGACTTAATTCCTAACTTTAAAGTGATAGGTTCTCAAATAAACATAGGTATACCTATGGCTATTAACTGGGTATTAATATCTATTGGTTCTTTATTTGTACAAACAGCTACTAATACTTTAGGTCAGTTTTATGCTATATCTTTTTCAGCTGGAGGAAAGATAGAAGGGTTTGCGGGTATGGCACTAAGTTGTTTAGGAACTGCATTCGCATTTTATGTTAGTCAATGCTACGGTGCTAAACAGTATGATAAAATTAAAAAAGCAACTTTTCAATCATTTATTTTAGCTATTTGTTATAGTGTATTTGCAGGTTGTTTAATTGCTATACTAGCTAAACCATTAGCTAGTATATTTTTGTCAGATGTGGATACATATTTTGATACCGCTAAAATATACATTTATTGTGATTGTGCTTTTTATTGTAGCTTAGCTTGTATTTATATATTTAGAAGTGCACTTCAATCTATTAAAAAACAATACCATGTGTATATAGCTGGTTTTTTAGAATGTGTTATTAGAATATTGTTTTATTATTTGTCAGTTAACTATTTAGGTTTTGTAGGAGTTGCTTTATCGGTCGGAGTAACTTGGAGTGTTGTAGGGATATATGTATTAATAGTTTGTTTAGTATGTCTTAAAAAATTAGGTAAAAAAGAAAGTATAAATACTGATTTACAAAAAATATGAATAAAAAAATAAAAAAATATAAAGCACCTATAACATTAGTTAGCGGTGCTTTTACTTATTTGATAATTTGTTTTTTGAAATCGCTTACATTTTTTAACACATTTTATTTTTATATGGTATAATAATATTACTTAATGGATTAAGTAGAATAAAAAGTGGGAAAATACATGAAAAATAACAAAAATTATTATCAAAACATTCTCACTCATAATATGTCTATTTTTAAAGACATATCAATAATCCATTTTCTAATAATAAATATTTACTTGCTTTAATAATAAAAAGCAAAGCTACTAGGGTTTCTTGGCAATCAATTGCCTTTAATCATATAATAAGGAGGAATAAAAAATGAATAGAAACGTGTTAAAAAGTATTGCAATTTTTGTTTTAAGTTTATTTGTATTACTTGGATTAGCTTCCTGTAAAAAAGACGACGTAACTAAGTACGATGTAAAATTTTTAGATGGTGTTACAGTTTTAAAAACTGTGCAAGTTGAAGAGGGTGCCTTAGTAACAAGACCTATTGATTTAGAATCAAAACAAGGCTTCACCTTTATCAATTGGTTTTCAACTCCTAGTAAAAATCATACTTTTGATTTTTCTAAAGAAATTACAGGAGATACTAATGTTTATGGTGGATTTTCAGAATATCAAGAAGATGTTAGACAGTGGTATGTAGTTGGTTCTGGTGCAGCACCTTTACTAGTTGCTAGTAACTGGGGAGCAAATATTGGTGCGCAATTTGCATTAAATAAACCGTCCGCTACTAAAAATGAATTCACTATAACTTTAGATTTAATCGAAGGTGATGAATTTCAATTTGCTGGTCCGTCATGGATACATAAAAGAGGATTTGGCTATCTTGAAACTATAAATAGTGGAGATACTCAAGTTTTTGATGGAACAGGTGGTGGATACGGAGATGTTGTATCTAAAGGAAGAAACATATTAGTAAAACTAAGTGGAAATTATACTTTTACTTTAAAAACTTATCCTGCTGATGACACAGAAGATACTACAAATGGTTCTTATGTACCAGGTAATCCCGTGTATAATTTAGGTACTTATGACACTATTTCATGGGTAAGAAACGGAGATGCTGCTCCATTAGCTGCATCTACAGAAAACTGGTATATCAAAGGCAGTGATATAACAGGATGGGCAGATTTACATACACCTTATACAAAATTTGTAAAGGTTGGAAGTGAATATTCTTTAGAAATATATTTAAAAAATACAGAACAATTTATGTTTACGTCTGCGATTACCGATCATACTACTAATGTAGAAGGTGGCCAAGCTCATTATCTTAATGGAGGTGTAGCAGGTGCTACAACTGCTTTATGGGAAACTTTATTTACAGGTGCTAACAATTGGACTCCAAAAGAAAGCGCTACATACGTGTTTGTAATAAATGCGTCAGTTCCTAGTGAGCCTAAAATTACTGCTTCTTTAAAAAATTCAACCATTCCTTCTTTAATGACAGAACAAGACTTTTATGTTAATGGCACATTTGATGCTGCAGGTTCTGCTTGGGGTGCTGTGACCAATGATGCAATAAATCCAGATTTCAAATTATTAAAAGTTGGAGAAACTAACGTATATGAAATAAAAAATGTAGTTTTAAAAGTTGGAGATGAATTAATAGTTCAAGGTATGACTAAAGGTAGTGTAGTTGGACTTAACAATTGGGGAAATAGTTTTGGTTTTTCATATTTAAAACAAACCACAGTAGCTAGTATTTCAGGAAATGGTGGAACCAATATTAAAATAGTTACTCCTGGCATTTATAACATATCATTTGATGCTTATAACCGTTCAATAAAAATAGCTGAAGGTGGTAATGATATTTACTTAAAAGGTGGTTTTGAAGGATGTGGTAACGGAAGTAACTGGGATCATGGTTTTGTTCAAACACTTAAATTTAGTGCTGTTTTAGGTGAAGAAGGTTTATATATTCTTGAAATAGATTTAACAAATGGTGGTTCAACTGTTTCTTGGGGTTTAGCAGTTTATGATAAAGGCGTTGTAACAGGGAATGGTACATTTGTCGGAAGAGATAGAGTTGGGGATACTGGAGATGCTGTTATTTTAGGAGAAACAGGGAATCCTACTGTTGCAGAAGGGCATTACTACTTCGTTTATAATGCTGTAACAAATATTGTAAATGTTTATATAACTAATCCATTCGCATAAAACTTTTTATAATAAAGAGAGTTGTTTTTCAACAACTCTCTTTAGATTTTTATAAAATGTTCCTTATCTTCTAATCTAGCTATAGCATATTCTATACAAGTAAGTATTTGTTCGTATCTAATTGTATCACGCAAATTGTAATAAAAAACTTTATTTTTAGGATAAATGGATTCAAATATATTTTTAATAGTTGAATCTATTAATAGCACATTCATATCTTTATTAGATTTAATAATATCGACTATCTCTTCAATTTTAGAAATAAACTCTACTTTTGAAAAACACCCTAATATTTCTTTTTTTATTTCACTGAAAGAGGTTCTATAGAAATAAAAAGATATTGGTCTAAGAAGTGATTATCAGCTGCTGCTTTAATTGCTTGATAGTCTTTATTTATTTGGTAAAATATAGGGTCTTGTAAAACTACATCGATAGCTATAAGTGGAACTATATTTAACTCACCAAGACTATAAAAATGTTCTTTAGTAGTATTATAACAAACTATAGCATCAACGTTGTTTATAACTTCTGGTTTTTCTTGGTATATGTATATAATTTTGTATCCTTTAGGAGCTATAGTTTTATAAAAAAGTTCTAAGAAGTCCATTAAATCAACCTTTTGAATATATGATAAATGAATAGAAGAAATTATAGCTATGTTTTTAGTTTTATTAAATCTTAATGCAATCGCATTATTATTAGGTTGGTAATTCAAAAGGTTAGTCCATTGGAACACTTTCTTTTTGACTTCTTCACTAATCTTTTGTTCAGTTTTACCGTTTAATACGTACGACACAGTTGCTACTGAAACCTTAGCCGCTGTAGCAACATCCTTAATAGTAGCCTTTTTCATAGGTTTATTATATCATATCTAGCACCAATAGATATAAAATAAGTTTCATTTATGGGCTAAATGCCTATATGAAAGGAGAAAAATGAATTTTGAAAGTATTTATCATAAGCCAAGTTCTAACTACTGTTTTCCATTAGATAACAAAACAGTTGTTCTTAGGTTGAGAGTAAGTAAAAAAGATAATTTTGAAAATATAAAAGTTATATATGAAGGTAAATATTTATTTTACTATAATCAAAAAGAAAAAGAAATGTACAAGCAATACGAAGACAAAATGTTTATTTATTATGAAATTAAAATTAAACTTGAAGATGTCCGCTTTGTTTATGTTTTTTTATTAATTCATAATAAAAAAACATACTATTATAGTGAAGATGGAGTTACTACAAGTTATGATTTTAAAAATGCTCATTATAATTGTTTTCAATATGCATACATTAATGAAATAGATGTTCACAAAGAAGTAGATTGGCTAAAAAATTCCGTTTTTTATGAAATATTTGTAGATAGGTTTAATTCATCAAATCTTAATAAATCATATATTAATACAAAATGGGGAGAATCTGTTAGTTCTAAGAGTTTTGCTGGTGGAGATTTAAATGGAATTATAGAAAAATTAGATTACTTAGAAAGAGTAGGTGTAAACACCTTATATCTAACCCCTATTTTTTCTTCTATATCTAATCATAAATATGATATAAATAACTATTATGAAATAGATAGTCAATTTGGTGATAAAAAAACATTTAAAGAACTTGTTTATAAGGCTCATAAAAAAAGAATGTATGTGGTAATTGATGGTGTGTTTAATCACACTAGTGATTTACTAAGTGAATTTCAAGATGTAATAAAAAATGGAATTAAATCTAAATTTTTTAATTGGTTTATAATAAAAGGAGATTTTGTTGATACAGTTAATATTAATTATGAAACTTTCTCTAACTGTTATTACCATCCTAAGTTTAATACATCTAATAAAGAGGTGCAAGAATATTTAATAAACATTGGTGCATATTATGTAAAAGAATATGATATAGATGGATGGCGTTTAGATGTGTCTGATGAAGCTAGCCATGATTTTTGGAGAAACTTTAGAACTCAAATAAAAAAAATAAAAAAAGAGTGTTTTTTAGTTGGTGAAAACTGGCATGATGCTAGCCCATTTTTACAAGGAGATCAGTTTGATTCAATTATGAATTATGCTTTTACAAAAGCTTTGTTAGATTATGTTGCATATGAAAATTATGACGCTAAAGATATTTCAGAACAGCTTAATATGTTATTAATTAGATATACAACTCAAGTTAATAACATGATGCTTAATTTATTAGATTCCCATGATACAGATAGGTTTTATACAATGGTTAATAAAAATAAAGATAAACTGCTTTGTGCTACTGCACTTACATTTATGTATGTTGGAATACCTTGTTTATATTATGGGATAGAAATTCCTTTAGAAGGTGGTTATGATCCTGATAATAGAAGATGTTTTTTGTGGACTGAGTTAGATGAAAACTCTTTATATTTTAAAAAACTAACAGAAATAATATATTTACGTAAAATAACAACAATTAAACAAGGAGATATACACATTTACAGTAAAAACAATTTGCTTTATATTAGCAGATTAGATGAAAACTATTCTTACACACTAATCCTAAATTTATCAAAAAAGAACTGTAGTTTTGAAGAAAAAGGAAGCGTAGTAATAATACACAAAGCTAATGATTTTTATATAGAGTCTAATGGTTTTGTTGTAATAAAGGAGAAGCTATGAAAAAACTAACTATTATATTTATCCATTTATTGGCGCTAATAACTATATTTGTAGTTGTTGGTACAATCCCTAAAAAAAGAGATTCCCAGACTAATAAGTTTGACGGAATATTAGAGCGAAATGTAACTATCCAAATATTAGAAAACGATACTGCTATTAAACAAGGATATTTAAAAGAACTTCTTGATTCTTTTAATAGAAAATATGCAGAGTATGGGATTGTTGCTAAAGATGCTAATATGGATCAGTATTCAGATTTAGAACAAGATGGTCCTTACGGATATGGTCCTGATGTTCTTTATCAGGCTAATGATAGATTAATGCGTTATGTTGATGGGAAGCATATAACCCCAATCCCTGTGTCAACTTTAGATACATATAATCAAATTGATGAAAATGCTTGGAAAGCTTATAATAGAAGCGTTGAAGGAACTGCTTACACATTTGGAGTACCAGTTAATATCCAAGGGCCACTAATGTATTACAGAAAAGACCTTCTTCCATCTTCTTGGAGAGAAACTTATGATAAAAATAATAATGATATTCCTGATATGTTAGAAAATTGGAATGATATGTATAGATTTTCTTTAGAGAAGAAAAACGCAGGTTTTTGGGGATATATGAGAAGCTTTTTAGAACCGTATTTTTCATCAGGATTTTTATTTAGTTATGGTGGCTATGCATTCGGTGACGATGATACAAATCAAGACGATATTGGGTTTTCAAAAGGAGAAGCATATAAAGGTATCCAAATTATTAGACAGTTAGCGTCAGTTATGGATGAAAGATGTATTGATGATACTATTACAGTAACTGCGTATTCACAACTAGCTAAAGGAAATTTTTTCGCTACTATAACAACTCCAGATGTATATACATTATTTGTAGATGAATTTTCTAAAGAAGGAGTATCATTAGATAATTTAGGTATTGCAAATATTCCATATTTACCTAAAAGTGGTGATTTAACAGAAGAAAATCCTGAACTAATACCTTGTAAAATGATGGGAGGTATCCAAGGATATGCAATATCTAGTTATACTAAAGCGCCTAATGCATCTTTAGCATTTGTAGATTTCGCTACAAGTTACAATAATATTTCAAGAAGGAATGTTTTATTAGGTATAGCACCAGCACGAAATGACGTTGCATTAGAAGTAGGTGGATTATCCCAAGTTATTAATGACAACATAAAAAACGGATTCATTTCTATTATGCCATCTATAAAAGCTACAGGACAAATCTGGACTCCGTTACAAACCTTATTTCAAGATATAGCTAAAGACCCTTTTAGGAGTGGTAATGAACAAGCCAAGTATCTATCAAAAGAACAGTTTCAAGCAGCACTAGAAAAAGTAGATAAACAAATATATGATGCAATTCATACATTACAGTGAGGTGAAAAATGAACAAAATAAAAAGATTTTTTATTAATTTTTTTGTTTCAATTAAAACAAAAATTAAAAGTAAATTCTCTAGTGCTAAAAATTTAATTAAAAATTCAAACTCTAAAACTTCTTTTTCTTTTGGTGTAATGGGATTGGCACAAATCTTATACAAACAATATATAAAAGGAATTATATATTTTATGATTCAAATTGGTGCTATTTTATATTTTATTTTTAAAGGTGCTTCTGATTTTATTGGGTTATTTACTTTGGGTGATTTTAAAGGAAATCCTTGGTACGGAGTCAAGGGTGACAACTCTATTACTATGCTTATACTTGGATTATTAGCGGTAATATTAATAATTATTTATATATTAATATATATTTCAAATATTAAAGATGCATATAAAACTCAAAAAAGGATTGAAAGTGGTTTACAACCTTTAAGATTTAGAGAAGAAATAAAAGAACTATTAGATTCAAAATTTCATATCACCACTCTTGCATTACCTATTCTTGGTGTAGCTATTTTTAATATAATTCCTATAGTTTTTATGATATTAATTGCTTTTACTAATTATGGTGGTACTATAGCTGACAACGGTGAGCTAGTTAGCTGGATTGGTTTTAATAATTTTAGTAGGCTTGTATCACTAGGTGAGTTATCTTCTACATTTTTTAAAATACTAGGATGGAATGTAATCTGGGCTATAGGTGCTACTGCACTAAATTACTTTTTAGGATTGGGTCTTGCATTACTTTATAATAAGAAATGTGTTAAAGGAAAGGCTTTTTGGAGGGTATTTCCTATTCTTGCTATGGCTATTCCAGGATTTATAACTTTATTAGCTTTTAAGTTTATGTTTTCTTATGGAGGACCAATAAACAATATGATAACTAGCAACGGTGGTATCGCAATAGGTTTTCTAGATTTAGATGCAAAATGGACAGCTAGACTTATAGGATTAGTAGTTAATGCTTGGATTACAGTACCATCGGGTATGTTATTAGCAACTGGAATCTTATCAAATATGAGAAGTGATTTATATGAAGCTGCTACTCTCCACGGGGCATCACAATTTAAACAGTTTAGGCATATAACCTTACCTTATGTTTTATTCGCAACAACTCCTGTATTAATAACTCAGTTTATAGGTAACTTTAATAACTTTGGAATATTTTATTTTTTGAGAGGTGGATTATATTTAGATGGGTACTTCAACGCTAGTGACACTGACCTTTTAATTAATTGGCTATATAATTTGTCAATTAATAATAACTATTATTCAATTGGGGCTGCCATATCACTTATTATTTTCATAATAACATCTATAATATCTTTAATAGTATATTTATGTTCCCCAGCATACAAACAGGAGGATACTTACAAATGATTAAAAAGAATTCAAGATTTAATATAAGAAAAATACCTGATGTAGCTCTAACTTATATTATTATGATTGTTGTTACATTTATATTTTTGTTCCCAGTGTTATGGTTGATACTTGCAAGTTTTAGTGCATCTGGATCTATGTATTCTTTTGATGGATTTTTTCCACAAAAGTACGGAATTAATAGTTTTGTAAAACTATTTACAGACACATCTATGTATAATTATCCAAAATGGTTCCTTAATACTTTATTTATATCTATAATGAGTTGTATAATGGGTACTTTCTTAGTAATATTAACAGCTTATACAATGAGCAGAATAAAATTTAAATCAAGAAAGTCATTAATGAAGTTTACTTTGGTTCTAGGTATGTTTCCATCATTTATGGGAATGATAGCAGTATATATATTAATGACGCAGTTTGGTTTGGTTAATAACTTATGGGGATTAATATTAATATATAGTGCTGGCGCGCCTATGGGGTATATGGTACAAAAAGGATTTTTTGATACAATACCAAGTGAAATTGATGAAGCTGCTACTCTTCATGGGGCTAATAAATTTCAAATATTTACTAAAATTATATTACCATTAAGTAAGCCAATGATTGTCTATACAGCAATTACTTCATTTACTTGGCCTTGGAGTGACTTTATATTGCCAAAAATGTTACTAAAACAAAAAGATTTATATACAGTAGCAGTTGGATTAATGAGTTTAGGAGAAGATGAATTTGCAAGATTCGCTGCTGGAAGTTTGTTTGTAGCAGTACCAATTGTAATATTATATTTCTCGCTAGTTAAGTTTATGGTCAATGGTTTGTCAGCTGGTTCAGTGAAAGGATAAGGAGAAAAAAATGAAAATAACATTAAGAAATGTAGGTAAAGTTTATTCAAATAAATTGAGTGTAGTAAAAGATTTTAATCTAGAAATAGAAGAAAAAGAATTTATAGTTTTTGTAGGCCCATCTGGGTGTGGAAAATCTACAACCCTAAGGATGATAGCTGGTCTTGAGAGTATAACCACAGGAGAAATATTATTTGATGATAAAGTAATAAATAATGTTCCGCCAGGACAGAGAAATATAGCTATGGTTTTTCAAAGCTACGCCCTATATCCACATATGAGTGTATATCAGAATATGGAGTTTAGTTTGAAAATAAACAAAGTGCCTAAAAAAGAAAGAGAAGAGAGAATTAAAAAAGCATCAGATTTATTAGGGTTAAATGAATATTTAAACAGAAAGCCTAAAAATCTATCAGGAGGGCAGCGCCAAAGGGTAGCAGTTGGTAGAGAGATAGTAAGAAACGTAAATGTATTTTTAATGGATGAACCTTTAAGTAATCTTGATGCTAAACTAAGAGTACAAATGAGAGCTGAAATCATTAAATTGCATAAAGAAATCCAAAAAACATTTATTTATGTTACTCATGATCAAATTGAAGCTATGACTATGGCTACTAGAATAGTTATATTAAAAGATGGTGTTATCCAACAAATAGGTACACCAAAAGAAGTCTATGATACCCCAAGCAACCTTTTTGTTGCTTCATTTATAGGGACTCCTGCTACTAATTTTATTAAAGGATATGTAAACAATCAAGGTATTTTTTATAATGATGATATTAGAATTCCTATACCAAAAAGAATATTAGAAAAACTTTTAAAAGAAAATTGCATAGATAAAGAAGTAATATTAGGTATTAGACCAGAAGACATATATACCTCTGATGAACTTGTTAACAAGTTTGAAGAAAGCGTTATAGATATAAATGTAGATGTGTCCGAATTATTAGGTTCTGAATATAATGTGTTGTTTAGAATAGGAAACGATAATATAATTTCAAAATCAAAAGCTACAAAAATAATATCTGCAGATGATAAAATTAAAATATATCTCGATTTAGAAAAATGTCATATTTTTGATATAGAAAGTACGCTACTAATAATATAGTTTTTAATATGTTAGTAAGAAAGTGCTTGTAATGCAGTTATTACAAATATTGCTAGTACGCACAGTAAAGCTATATGGATAAACATAGTGTAATATATTATAGTAGCTCTAGTTTTATTTGATTTTTTATTTCTTTTAGAAAGAAAAAATAAGACATTCATTACTAAAAGACCTAGTGGAACGATTAATATTACTGCGTATATCCAAAACACTCCTACATTTTTAAGAGTAAAAAATCCTGCTAAAAATCCTATTATGACTAAAAAGATATAAGTAGGAATAAAATGTATTAACAAATATTTGTTATCACTTTTTTTATTCATTATTTATACTCCTGGTAACTAAAAGTGCTTTATTTAAAAAATCGTTTTTTAATAATAAGAGTATAACAAAACATAAAGTAAGTATTGTAGCCAATATTAAAAAATATATAGTTGTATGCATTTTTATTTCTATATTTTTTGAATATACATAAACAATATAAACTAGATTTCCAACAATCAATAAAAATGGGATAATCATGTATAGAGTATGAGCATCAAAATGGTTGTAAATGTTCATATAAATGATAGCTACAAAATATCCTATTAAAATAAATAAACCACCAGTTGGTATTAGAATTTTTAGTAATGTCTTATTAATAATCCACCCCTTTCCTTTGGCTAAGCCCTATACCAAAAAGAATTAAAAATAAAAGCCAAATATAATGTAAGGAACCACATATAAAATGAATTATTAATAGTTTTTTGTTAACTGTTTTTTGCATAATCATTCCCCCATACTTTTATTTAATAATTTTTATATCTAATTTAATTATACTACCATATTGTATATCTATAATAAAAAAGAGTATATGTTTATTAGCCGTGTAATACTCCAGCTGCTGACAAACAAGCAAATATAGTAAATGTGGTGAACCCTATTATAAATGTATAAAATAGTAAGTATAATAAATCATAAAGTATTTTATCTTTTTTGATATATTCTTTAGTTATCCACACAATTATTATAGGTGTTACTAGGTATGATATTATAAAAATCCATAGTAAAGATTTTTCTTGCCACAAACCTACTACAAAAAATAAGATAATAGAAAGTAGAAGTAATGATATATAAACAGAAGATAAAGTTATTGCTTGTATTTGCTTTTTTTTCATATTGTTCCTCCCTATCTCAATACAAAATACGATAAAATCATAAAAAAAGATGTAATAGCTATAATTAACGAAAATATTACATTGTAAGCAACTATAAATATAGTACTTTTTTTATAAAAAAATGTATTTTCTTTCTCTGTTCTTATAATAGAAATCGTTGATAACACCAACAAGACTAAGGATATTACAAATACAAAATGCGTATAAAAAGATCTAGTTGGATTATTTTTATATACCTTAATTAATAATATCTCTGTAACAATTAAAAACAATATGGCTATAAAAGATGGAATTAGAGTTATTATATATTTTTTAATAGTTTGTTTACTTGTGACTTCGGATTTTCCACTATCTAACATTCCGCTCATATCAACCGTTTGTTTCATAATTTAGTTCTCCTTTTTTGTTTTGTCTTAATACTTTTTGGATATAGCTATTTTTTTATATTTGTAAAAATTTGTTTATAAAACTAAGTAAGACTTTGTATATCATTAATATTGTACTCTTTATTAAATATTAAGTTAATAGTAATGTATAATAAAAATTATGAAAACGTTTTCATAGATTTTGTATAAAATAGATATTATTCTTTATTATCAAAATACTCCTTAGGAGTGATCCCAAATCTTTCTTTAAACCATCTATAAAAATACTCCTGTGTAGAAAAACCCATACTATCAACTAATGATTTAATATTTTTAATATTATTTTTATTATTATTTATCCACTCGACTCTAGCATTATCTAAATCAGTGCTAGGATTAATATTAAATATCTTTTTGTACATACTAGTAAAATAAGGTAAAGAATAAAACATTTCTTTAGACATCATATTAACAGAATGTTTTTTAGGGTCTTGATACATATTTAACCTTAATTCTTCAAACTTTAATTTAACATCATCCATATCTCTTCTTACTTTTTTTAATTTATTTACTTTTCTAGAAATTGCGATTAATAATTCAGAAATATAATTAGAAATCATATATTTTCCAACTATGTTTTGATTTTTCTTTTCATCAACTATTTTAGGTATTATCTCTCTTATTTGGTTACTTATGTAAGGATTGATAAAAGTATTTACAGGAAAATTAATATTTCTAAGAAAACTAGAATCATCCACTACAAAATCAATGTAGTCATGATTAAGTCTCGTTCCTAATGATACGAAATATTGTGCAGTACCAGGAGTATATAAAATACAAGTACCAGGTTTTAATTCAACATTCTGTCCATTTACTACACTTTTAATAGGAGTAGAAAAATGAAAGAAGATATACCTAAAACTTCCATCAGGTCTATTAATAATAAATGGAGATTCTTCAATAACTTTGTGTCCAATATAGTGTAATTCAAACATATTTCACCTCATTTTTTATTTTTTTGTAATCGCTTTCAAATTTCAAATATTAAAAAAAGATAATTATAAAAGTCGCATTAAAGACATAATATTCAATATTTTAAAAACTTATAATAAAACATCTTTAATTATATTATAACACAATTAAATAATATCATACGCTATAATATCTATTATATGTTATAATATAATTATTAAATCCATGTAAGGAGTAAAGCATGAAAAAAATATTGACCATTTTATTATTATGCCTTTCAAGTATTATCTTAATATCTTGTAAATCACACACTGAAGACCCAAGTATCGCAATTATCACTAATATAACAAATAATTTAAGACCAGGTATAGAAAACTTAGAGAAAGTGACTAGTGGATTCCAACTTTATCCATCTGTTGAAGGTGTTTCTATATCGTATGAATCAAATGATACAGCTCACCTTATTTTAGATACATCTAATTTACCTTTTGTAATACTAGCTAAAATAGTTAGACCTTTAGAAAATGAAAATGATGCTCACGTTGTATTAACTGCTACTTTATCTATCAAACACGTTAAAGATGACAATGTTGAAACAAGAACTAAAAGTTTTGATTTAACTATTTTAGCTATTACTGCATTAACTGAAGAAGATAAAGTAGAAGATGCTTATAACAGTATAACTTTACCTAATCCTGTAACTAGTAACTTTCCATTAGTATTGTTATCTTCACACGGGGTTAATATATCTTATGCTTCATCTAACTCTTCATATATCAGTATAGATGGCGATATGGCAATTGTTACTAGACCTAACAATGGTTATGGTGCAGTTAACGTTTCTATCACTGTTACTTTTGTTTTAGGGCAGAGTGTTAGAACTAAAATAATAGTTGTAACAGTAGCAGAAAAACAAGAAGTTGAATTAACTCCTGAACAAAAAATAAACAATGCTTATGATATCTTAACTTTACCAGTAAATATAGATCATTTATTTGTTTTAGAAAGTTTTAATATGCCTAATATAGTTGGAGAAGGAGTTAACGTTAGTTATTTATCTACTATGAGCAATGTGGTTAATCCAGTTAAAAATGGTAACATTACTAATGTTATTATAAATAGACAATTAGAAAACAAAATAGTGACTTTGATAGCCACTCTTGAAATAGAAGGCGCATATTCTATACAAAAAGTTTTTGAACTAAAAGTAATAGGTACAGAATTATCACCAGAACTAAAAGTACAGATGGTATATGAAACATTAGTTTTACCACTAGCTAATTATATAGCAGTTACTACTAACTTTAATGTTCCATCATTAGTAGAAGATTGTCTTATTACTTGGACAAGTAGTAACTACCAAGTAGTAAACGTTAGTGATTCAGGAACTCCTATTATTAAAAATATGATTATAACTAAACCATCTGTCGATACTGAAATAATATTAACAGCAGTTATTAGTTTTGAAGGAGTATCTCTTACAAAAGTATTTAATATTACAGTTTTAGCTATAGATTTAAGTAAGAGTTACAGTATTGAGTTTTATGGTTGGGGAGATGCTGCTGAAATGGAAAATTATACAACTTTAATAAACCAATTTATGCATGATTTTCCAAATATAATAGTAAGTTATCAAGCAGATAATGCTAGCACCTATCCAACAGCACTAAGAAATAGAGCTAACAATTTACCTGATATATTTTATATGCCAGATACAGAATTTATGGCTTGGGCTTCAGAAGAAGATAAACTTTTAGATATAACTAGTTATTTTAGAGCTAATGAATTAGATTTATTATGGGAAGAAGCTGTTAATAAATATTATTATAATAGAACTACTGGTTTAGCAGGTAAAGAAAATAATGGAAGACTTTATGGTATACCTAAAGACTTAGGACCATTTACTTTAGTATATAATAAAACTCTTTTAAACCAATTAGCACAAGCTAATAACGTATCTGCAGAAGAAGTAAGTTTATATACTAACCCTTCTAGACCTATGAGTTGGGATGAATTTGTTAGTTTTTTACATAAACTAGATGTTAATCCAACTGATGATATATATGGTATTACTCATTATGAAATTGAAGCTGCTGTATATTCTAATAATGCTGATTTCTTCAATCAAGATCAATCAGTTCAAACAATTACTAATCCTAATTTTGTACAAGCTCTTCAATGGATAGCAGATTTAAGTTTAGTAGAGCATTTAATGCCTTCTGCTGATGATCAAATTAGTACAAATGGATACCAAAGATTTTTTACAGGTAAAAGTGTATTTAGTTTTATGGGTCCTTGGGATAATATAGCTTTTTGGCAATCAACCTCTTTTGATTTTGATGTGTTACCTGTACCTTATGGTAAAGCAGATAACGCTAAATCAACAGCGTGGGTTGGAAGTATGAGTTATTCAATGTCTAAAAAAACAAAATCACCAGAAGCTGCTGTTTTATTAGCTAAATATTTATGTTACAATGAACAAGCTCAAAGAAAGTTTTATGATTTAGGTCAACAAGTTCCTAATATTAAGTCTATGGCTAATGATGAATATATTAATAATCCACAATTTACTAATGCTGGTTTACCATCTAATGTTAGTGTAGCTAGAAAAGGATTTCCTAATAATAGGCAAGTGTTTGTGGATATCATTAACGGATTTAGAGACGAAAATGATTTAATTGGTGGAAAAGCTAGAGCTACTTACTATACATATAATTCATTATGGAAAACTGACTTTTTAGATAGTTTAGTAGCTATGTGGCACGGAAATGAAAGTGCTTATGATGCAATGCAAAGGTTAGCTCCTATATTACAAGCTCAGTTAAATGAAATGATTAATGATTATAGATCATAGGGAGTTATATTATGGTAAATATTTTTAAAAAGAAACCTAAAATTACATATGATTTTGAGTTTAGAAAATCTAAACTTTTTAGAAGAGAAAAAATAATATCTATTTTATTTATAGCTCTTCCTTTATTAGGCTTTCTAATATTTACTGTATTTTCTATGGTGGCTTCAGCCGCTATGAGTTTTACTGATTTTAAAGCTACTAGCTCAAGTTTCAAATTAGTAGGTTTTAAAAATTATATTGATTTATTTACTAATCCAATATACAGTGAATCATTTAAAAGGTCTATTAAAAATACTCTTTTGTTGATGATTGGTGTTCCTATTGGAATGATTGCTGGACTAATACTAGCTACATTTTTAAATAATAAAAAAATAAAAGGAAGAAAATTTTTTAGAATCTTATTTTATTTTCCTGCTATAAGCGGTGCTGTAGCTATTAATATTATTTGGAGATATATATTTAATAATGAATACGGACTAGCAGGATTTATATTTGGTAAAAATATACATTGGCTTAGTGACCCTGTATTTTTGAAAGTGGCTCTGATAATAAAAGGGGTGTGGAACGGGCTAGGTGGTACTATGTTATTATACCTAGCAGGTATGCAAGGGATAAGTTCATCTTTATATGAAGTAGCAGAACTAGACGGAGCTAATGAGTTTCAAAAGTTTATGCGCATAACATTCCCACTTATTACTCCTGTTACTTTCTATTTACTTATTACAGGTGTAATAGGTGGCTTACAAAGTTACGCTGATAGTCAAGTATTTGCTCAAGGGCATCAAGAAGCTCAAACTATTGTGTTTTTTATTTGGTCAAGAGGTATAGACCAAGGAAGATATGGAATAGCTACTGCTGCTAGTGTTATTTTAAGTGTTGCTATTATGATAGTAACTGTTATTCAGTTTAGATTATCAAACAAATGGGTGTATGAAAACTAATGACTAACTATAATGAAAATATATCTAATAATAAAAAACAAAAAATATATAAAACTCTAAACGTTAGTGGAAGAGTTATTATATATATTATTTTGATTGTACTTGCATTTACTATGGTATTTCCTTATTTATGGATGATATTTACATCTTTTAAAACAGGAATTGAAGCTATGGATACTACCACTTTAAAACTATTTCCTAATGTATGGATGTTTGAAAACTATAAAAAAGTATTTGAAACAGTTCCTTTTACTAAAGGTGTATTAAAAACAATGATAATAGAGATTTCTGTTATTCCAATTGGCACACTTGTTAGTGCTTTAGCTGCGTTTGCGTTTGCGAAACTAAAAATGCCATTCAAAAATGGATTTTTACTTATATTGCTTAGTGGAACAATGATCCCTTACGCTGCTTTAATGCTTCCACAATTTAGAGTATTTCAACAACTTAATATGTTAAATACTTTATGGCCTTTGATATTACCTGGGTTATTTGGAAATGTAATGATGATGTTTTTCTTTGTTCAATATTTAAAAAGTATGCCAAGCGAACTTATTGATGCTGCTAAAATGGATGGTGCTAACTATATCCAAATATTTTTTAAAATAATGTTTCCACTTATTTTACCCGCTATGGCAGTACAAATAGTATTTTGGTTTACAGGAATTTGGAATGATTTCTTTGGTCCTAGCATCTATTTAACCCAATTTGCTAGTCAAACCTTACAGCCTATGTTAGCTAAATTATCAAGTGATAATTCAGGAGGAGTGGTAGGATTACCACTTGTGATGTGCGGTTCCGTTATATCTAGTTTACCGATACTTGTTTTATATATTTTCTTCCAAAAATATTTTGTTGAATCTGTAGCAATTACAGGATTGAAAGGATAAAAAAATTATGGCTAATGTTGTATTAAAAAATATTCAAAAAGTTTATTTACCTGCTAATGTGCACGTGGTAAAAGGGTTTGATTTAGAAATTAAAGATGAAGAATTCATTGTTTTAGTAGGAGGCTCAGGTTGTGGTAAAACCACTACTTTAAGAATGATTGCAGGGTTAGAAGAAATAACTAGTGGTGAGTTATATATTGATGGTGTTTTGTCTAATGATGTACCTCCATCACTAAGAAACATAGCTATGGTTTTTCAAAACTATGCTCTTTTTCCACATATGAGCGTTTATAAAAATATAGCCTTTCCATTACAGTTAAAAAGAGTACCTAAAGACCAAATAGAAGAAAAAGTTCAAAAAGTAGCTTCTTTATTAGGTTTAAGTGAACTTTTAAAAAGAAAGCCAAAAGAACTTTCCGGTGGACAACGTCAAAGAGTAGCTGTAGGGAGAGCTATTATTAAAGATTCAAAACTTTTACTAATGGATGAACCTTTATCTAATTTAGATGCTAAACTAAGAGTTCAAATGAGAAGTGAAATAATAAAACTTCATGAAGAATTAAAGAAAACAATAATATATGTAACTCATGACCAAGTTGAAGCTATGACTATGGCTACGCGTATTGTTATTATGGATAAAGGGGTAATTCAACAAGTAGACACCCCAGAAAATGTATACAAATATCCTTCTAACTTATTTGTTGCTGGATTTATAGGAACACCTAGTATGAATTTTATTTCTTGCGTTCCTTCTAGTGATGGATATTTGTATATAACTAAAAACTTAGAAAATAAAGAAACTATTTTTAGTGATAAAACAGATGATAACAAAGAGTATAAATTAAAACTAACTGACCCGCAGTTTAAACTTTTAAAACAAAGAGATTATATAAACAAAAAAGTAATATTAGGGATTAGACCAGAAGATGTAAAAACAGCTCCAATAAAAACAAATGAAAATACAATCAAAGTAAAAATAAATATTTGTGAACTTTTAGGTGCTGAATATAATTTAATGTACTATATTAGTGGAAATTTAATCAACTCAAAAGCATCTTTAGATAAACGTATAATCTCTGGTATGGAATTAGAAGTTAATTTTAATATAGAAAATGCTCATCTTTTTGAAACAGAATCAAGCGAGTGTGTGAGAATTTGTAAAGAAATAGAAAAACCTATTGTATAATAAAAAAATTTAGAAAAGGAGAAAAGGCTATGAAAATTAAAAAATCCAAAGTTTTAAAAATTAGCACCATCATTTTATGTTCTTTGTTAGTAATATTTGCTGGAATGTATTTAATGGCTAGTGATGTTTATGTAGATTATACATACACAAAAACCCCAGGTAATGACCAGTTTGATTTCCCAGGAAATTATGAAGCACCTGAATTAGTTATTGATGGAATAGATACTTTGGGTAGTGAGTGGTCAAATATTCCAGTTCTTACTACGTTTGGTAATTCTTCTAACGCTAGTGTTAAAGTATATAGAGGTGATAAAGCTATTTTCTTCTTTTTTGAAGTAAGTGATAACGTTCTTTTAACTAAAGGTAACTCTAATGATGATTCTGTTACCCACAGTGATTCTATTGAACTTTACTTAGATACTTTAAATGATGGTGGTTTAAAACCACAAACAGATGACTATCAGCTTAATTTTGGAATCCATAATAAAACTAGAATTATGCAAGGTTCTGGTTCTAATTGGGGAGCTTGGAATGGTTTAATCGATTATGAAGTTAAACTATATGGTATTTTAAATGATAATGATTTACCAGAAGATACAGGTTATAGTATTGAAGTTATGATTCCATATAAACAAATAAGTATCAATAAAAATAGTCCAATAGGAATTTCTTTTGGTATCGTTAATAAAACAGGATTAGGTGATATAACAAGTACTGATTGGGATTGGTATGGCTGGAATTTTGAGGGTTCTGTAAGAGAACCCCAAGCTCCCAATAACTATGTTAGTCTAGTATATGACCCACTTTATACTTATCCTAACCATAATATTTTATCTAACAATCCTAACTTTTTAGTTGATAGAAATAGTATTCCTAAGCCTGATGTTACACTTTTTGGTACAGTAACTGATAAATATTCATTTTTACCTTTAGAGGGTGTATTAATAACAAATGGTGTTTATACAACACTTACAGAAAGTGATGGATCTTTTATATTTTATAATGTAAGCTCTAATGAAACTATAGTTTTTGATGTAACTTTTGAAAATTATTATATGACCCATTTAATATTTACAAGAGATGAATTAAGAGAAGCTAACGGAGGTTATATTACTAAAAATATTGGAATAGTTAGTGAGTTAAATGCTCCTAAAACATCAGTCTCAGGTACAGTTAAGAACGTATTTGATGGATTTATAAAAGACGCAAATGTGAGTGTTTTGGGCACTGTTTTAAGTACTACTACTGCTGCAGATGGTACGTTTTCTATAGAAAATGTACCAGTAAGTGGTAATATTTTATTAACTGTATCTAAAGATGGATATGTTAGTGAAAATATTACTATTTTAGAAAGTAGTGTCTTTATAAACGAAACTACTAATATTCCAGGATTTATTAATTTATCTTATGCGTATAATACAGAAAATGCTAGTTTTGGAGGAGCAAGGGGTCAAAACTTATTTGTATTCCAAACTACTAGGTCTTTAACAGGAGTTAGGTTTACTTTAACTACTAATACTAAATTTGAAGGTCCTGAAAGTGCTATTTTATATTTATATGGTGGAGTTTTAGAGGCTGCTAATTTGACAGATAGAAGAGTGCACGGTTTAAAGTTTTATGCATCTGGTACAATAGGAAGGGATAAGAGTGGTGGTATTTGGTCAACAGCTGTTCAATCTCCTACTACTAATATTAAATATAGTGTAGTTCATAACGAAGATATTGAATTAGGAGCAGTTTTATATATTGAAATACCTTATACTTTCTTTACTTCTACATTTGATAGTTTTAGTGTATTTGGTTTTAGTGCTGGATCTAACTGTTATGAGGGAGGATCTTTAGGATGGGATGGATTTGGTTATGATGGATTTGTGGAACCTAATAATCCTGAAGATTATATTAGAGTTAATTATTTAAATCAATTATACAAAGCCTCTAATAACAGCGCTAGTCCTATAGTTACTGGATTTGTTTATGATAATTTAGGCAACCCTTTAGAAAATGTTACTGTTGAAGGAAACGGAGTTAACACTCTTACATCGCAACAAGGTAAATATATATTAACTTTTAGTAGCACTAATGATGAGCTAATATTTAAAGCTCATAAGAGCGGTTATAATTGGGGAAATGTAATAGTTCCTAGTAATTATTTTAGTAGTAATGTAGCATTTGTTAATAATTTTGTATTAGAAGAAAAAATAGTTTATTTAAGCGGTATATCTTCTTATAATGGAGAACCTATCCAAGGTGAAATAATAGCTGTATTAGGAACTGCTATTACTACTCTTACATCTTACGATGGAAGTTGGAGTTTGGAAGTTACTACTTACGCGCCTGTTACACTATCGCTAACATACAATGATTTAACTGTTACTAAGTTGTTAACCCTAGGAGAGTTAAATAGTGAAAATGTGGATTTTATAATTGTAAATGATTTAATATTTTCTAGTGGCGTTGTTAGTATTAATGGTTTTGTTACTGATTATTTAGGTAATTATATCCAAAACGCTACAGTTAGTATACTTGACACTATATTTAGTACTGTAACTAATAGCTCTGGTTATTATAATTTTGATAATGTTCCTAAAGATAATATGATTTTAGAAATAACTTATCCAAATTATACATTATCTCAAAAAATAATCTCGGTAGCCCTTCTTGAAAGTCCGGAAGTTGTAACTTATGACGCTGGAAGTGCTTTACTATATCCAACACCTGATTATTTTAACGCTACATTTGGAAAAGAAGCCTCAAACGCTGATAATTTTTATGTAAGTGTTGAAAGAGATGATATTAGCGTTACTTTTAATTTCTTTTCTTATACAAATAGTTTTTCAAGTGATGAATTAGTGTTATTATATTTAGATTTAAATAGTGTAACTACAGATGGCTGGGCTAGTGATGCTTTATATAAAATAAAAGGCGATGGTAGTGTATATGCTAGATATAAAGATAGTCCAAATGGTAGTTATAACAAAACTCAAGATAACGTAACTGCGTGGTGGAGTGCTAGTGTTAACAATCAAGTTGGTAGTATTGTTATTAATAGAGTAAATGGTTATACATATTTTAGTTTAACTTTATTATATTCTACTTTTAATTCACACACCGCTATAAATAATCAAGTTTTAGATGTTAATCAAAATACTATTATTGGTTTTAGTGCTAGAGAAGCTCTTCATAATTTAGTAGACCACGCACTATATGATCCTTGGTATGATTTTTATTATAAAAATGAAAATGCTAGTTGGTCTTCTTTAGTGTTATCTAGTGCCTCTGGGATAGACGCAGCAGCTGAAAGTGCTTATGTTAGAATTTCTCCAGAAGGAACTTTGTTTAGAAAATCATCTAATACATTTACTATAACAGTTACTGGTGTTGTTACTAATATATTAGAGGTTCCTTTAGAAGGCGTAAATGTAACAGTAAATGGTTTTAGTGTTTTAACTGATGTAAACGGTGAATACACCTTATCATTTGATTTTATAACAGGTGAATTTGATGTTTTATTTAAAAAGAACGGTTATGTTTGGGATACACAAACTATAAATGATACTTTATTTTCTTGGAATACCAAAACTCAAGTAGTAAACAGTGTTTTAGTTTCAAAAGAAGTAACTTTAGAAGGTGTTGTTACAGATGCTTTAGGTAGCAGTATAGCTAGTGCTACTGTGTTAGTTACAGATAATGCTTTTTTAGAATATACTACACTTAGTGACCCATTCGGAGCTTACATAATAACTGGGGTTAGTGCATTTACAAGTTTACAAATATTTGTAAGTAAAGACGGATATGAACTATATGTTAGTAGTATTACTTTAAGTGAATTAAACCTAATAGGGTCAGTAGTTGTAAAAAATATAGTGCTTAGTGCAGGAAGTGTCAATTTAAAAGGTAAAGTTATAGATATATACCAAGAAGTAGCGGGAGCTACAATAAATGTAGTAGGAAACACTAGTGTTTTAAGTGAAGAAGACGGAACATTTGAAATTTTAAATGTTTCATATACTATGTTAACTGTTAATATTTCTTACCCTAATCATATTACTAGAACAATAGTTATTCCTTATTCATCTTTAGAGATATATGAAGATTATCTAATGGGTGATATATATTTAAGTCTAGAAGAAGCAGATATGGGAATTTTCGCTTCTGGAAATGAAAAACCTAGTACTGTAGCTAAATTTTCATCATTCAGAGCTTATGTTACTAGAGGTGAAATAGGGTTTGAATTTAGATTTGTAAGTAGTGTAGATGTATTTAATTATCTAGATGATCATATTGAATTATTTATTTCTACTAAAACTACTCATACTAATGGGAATAGAAATCACGGAGATTATAAAATTAATATTTACCAAAATTCTACTATAGCTATTACTGATTTTGGTAGTCCTAAAAATGAAAGTTTAGTTTCAGGAATGGTTGTTAGTATAAACAGGGACAATGGTACTGTAGTTAAATTTATACTACCTTACAATTTTTTTGGTGTAAAAGATACACTTATGAGTACTAACAATGTATATTCTATCTCTAGAGAAGAAACAGTAGGATTTAGTTTAGGTGAATGGGCAGAAGAGGTAAACAAAACAAGTGATTGGGACGGATATGTTTTTTCTAAAGGTGGAAGTATTAATTATGACAACTTTGTAGTACCTGAATATACTAAAGACTATGTTAGATTATCTACAGATAATGTTTTATATAACAGTGAATTCAATGCACTTACTAGCGTTAGATTAAATGACTATCAAGTTCATTTTGGTTCTAATATTGAAAATAACCACGCTAATAATAATGATTCATCCGAAGGAGCTGATCAGTTTTATGCACGAGTAACAAGAGACCAAGTAGGTATTACTTTTAATATAATAGGATTTAATGATTTTAATAATGAATTTATTAATTTATATTTAGATTTAAATGATACTTTAGGAAGTGCTTGGAATATAGACAGAACTTATAAGATTAAAAGTGATGGAACTGTATACCAAAGTCCTTCAAACAGTCCTTGGTTCGTACCTTCTGAAGTTAATCAAGTTTTTAGTTTAAACTCTAATATCATAAGAGAAAATAACGTCACTTATATTACTTTAGTATTAACGTATACCTCCCTTGGTATACAAAGTGACGCTATTATTGGTTTTGTATTAAGGGAAGCTAAAAATATAAATGATAACCCTCCAATAGTTCCATGGTATGATTGTTTTTATAAAACAGCAAGCGCGTCATGGAATACTTATAGTTATGTAAGTGAGAATGCTTGTGATGGAGCTAATGAATCTACTTATATTAGAATAGATGAAAATGGTGAATTGTTTAGAAATACTAGCAATACCCATTTAGTCTAAAGAAAGGGGAATGATAAGACAATGAGAGTGGGTATATTAAAAAAGATTTTAGTTGTTATATTAATTAGTTTAATTAGTTTTGTAAGTTATGCTTGTCATAAAAATTATAATCCTACACTTAGCGATACTGTGTTTACTTTTGATAAAACTACACCTAAAAATATAGAAGTAGAAATGGATTTAAAAGGGTATGAGTTTGTTGGTTTAAAAAATAACTCTGTTTTGTTAGATACTAGTTATTATACTTACACCTCTACTAAAATAACCATTTTGTCTGGTTATTTTAGTTATACTGTTGGAGATAAAACTAGTGTTACTATTGATGTAGTTTCTAAAAAAGGTAGTGTTAGTTTTGTAGTTAATATTATTGAAACTATTATTAAAGTTGAAAGTATAAAAGTAGAAAGTTTGCCTGCAAAAATAGTGTATTATGTAGGTGAAACTTTAAATACTGCTGGATTAGTTATACGTGTTAGTAAAAATGTAGGCGATGATGTTTTACTTAGCAATGGGTTTAGTGTATCAAACGTTAATACTGACACTGCTGGTGTTAAAACAGTTGTTGTAACATATGAACTTAAAACTACTAGTTTTGAAATTACTGTTAATGACTTTTATTTGACGGGAATAAAAATAGATGCAGTTCCTACTAAATTAACATATTATGTAGGTGATGTTAATTTATCTTTAAGTGGGTTAATAGTTAATGCAGTTTATAATAATAATCAAACTCAAACTTTAAATAATAGTGTTTTAGGAGTAAAAGGGTTTGATACTAGTACAGCAGGGGTCAAAACTATAACATTAAGTTATCTAGGATTTGAATCTACATTTGAAATTACTGTTAATAATATTAGTTTAACTGCTATTATGGTTAGTAATTATCCTTCTAAAGTAGCGTATGAGTTTAATAGCGAGTTTGATAGTACTGGTTTAGTTATTACTGCGTTATATAATAACGGCCTTGTAGTTGTATTAGAAGAAGGCGATGGTTGGGATGGTTATTTATTAAGTGGATTTGATTCTAGTATACCAGGAAATAAAACTATTCTTGTTACATATCAAGATAAAACTACTAGTTTTAGTGTAACTATTAATAATCCGAGTGATGGTTATTTATTAAGTATATCAGTTACTAAACTACCTACTAAAGTAGTTTATTATACAGGAGATATTTTTAATCCTAATGGATTAGTTATTAGTTCACTTGTATATCCTAGTAATACGATTGTATTAAATCCTAGTAGTGCAGGAGATGGTTACGTATTAAGTTGTAGCGTTGATTTAAGTGTGCCTTTTGAAAATAGTTATAGTAGTTTAGAAATAACAGTTACTTATCAAGATAAAATTACTTTTTTTAGTATTGAAGTTATTTTATTAGAATTAGAAAGTATTAGTGTAATTGATATGCCTATTAAAACTGCGTATTTTACAGGTGAAGAATTTGAAAGTGCAGGGTTAGTAGTTAGTGCATTATATAATAATGGTAATCAGGTGTTTATTACTTCTTATGTTCTTAGTGTTCCATCTTTAAATACTTCAGGAAATAAAACTATAACTATTACTTATGAAAATGTTACAACCACATTTAATATTACTGTTAATTTATTACAATTATTAAGTTTAGAAATAACAGTTCCTACTACAGTTTATTATACAGGTGATACTTATAGTAGTAATGGTTTAGTAGTAAGAGCGCTTTATAATAATGGAGCTAGACCTATTATTAGTGATTATGTTTTAACTAATAGCGAAGGTTTAGATTTTAATTTACCATTTGTTTCATCTTATAGTAATATAGTTGTTACTATTTCTTACTTTGGTATTAACAATAGTTTTAATATTACAGTTGTTGCTTTAGAAGTAGTAGAGATAGTAGTTAGTAATTTACCAGCAACTGTTATTTATCAAAAAGACCAAGTATTTAGTAGTAATGGTTTAGTAGTTAGTGCATTATATAATAATGGTGAAAGTGTGGTATTATCTAATATTGAATATGTGGTGAGTGTTCCTGATATGAGTGTTGTTGGGAACCAAGTTATAACTGTTACTTATAATAGCCTTTTTGTAACATTTGAAATAAACATTTTAGTTTCATCTTTAGTTGGAGTTAATATATTGTCTTTACCATCTAAAGTAGTTTATTATTACGGTCAACCTTTTGAAAGTGCAGGGTTAGTAGTAGAAGCTTTATTTAGTGATTTAGGTAGTGAAGTTGTTAATAATTACTACCTAAGTGGATATAACCCTAATGTATTAGGGTTACAAGCAATAAGTGTAACCTTAAATGAATTTAGTGTTTCGTTTAATGTTACAGTGTTAGCCTTAGAAGTTACAAGCTTACAAGCTTTTTCTAGTAAAACAATATGGAGATTAAATGAAGCTTTTAGTAGTAATAATTTAGTAGTTAAAGCTACATATAACAGTGGTTTAGTAGTTGTTTTAGATAATAGTGAATATAGTATTAATAGTGACTCTTTTAATAATCGTATGAGAGGTACTTATAGTATTGTAGTTAGTTATAGTGGTTTAAGTACTTCTTATAATATAGAGCTAGAATATGAAGTTAGTTATTATAATAATACAGATTTTCATAATTATGGTGAGTACGTTTCTAGTAATATTTTAGGACAATGGCCAGGATATGGTATTGGAGATCCGTTTATTATGAGGTTTAATGGAATGTATTATTTATATGCTTCTTCTATAGATACTGAAAATGGAGTTTTAGCCTGGAAAAGTGAAGATTTAATTAATTGGGAAAAATGTCAAGGTGAAGGTTTACCTTTAGGGTACGTATTAAGTCCTAGTGATTATGTAAGCCGCGCTGCTTACGCTCCTGAAGTTTATTATTATAATGGATTATTTTATATGTATACTTCACCTGCTGGTGCAGGTCATTATATATATACAAGTGAAAACCCAGAAGGTCCTTTTATTCAAGCTTCTTCTAATTTAGGTTTTAGTATTGATGGTAGTGTACTAATAGATGATGATGAAAATATGTATTTTACTAGTGCGGATGCTGCTGGTATTAGATTAAGAAATATGAGTGATATGTTAAATATTAGTCCTGCTTCTAAAATTATTACATCTTCATCTTTAGGAGGATGGACAGAAGGTCCTTATATATTAAAAAAAGATGGTATTTATTATTTAACTTATACAGGTAATCACGTAACTAGTGATGCTTATAGGATTGGTTATTCTTATAGTACTACTTCCTCTCTTTATAGCAATCCAGGGTTTAGTTACGGGATAGATACTCCTATATTATTAAACACAGAGAGTGAAAACTTTAAAGGATTAGGACATTCTTCTACAGTACTTGGTCCTGATTTGAATAGTTATTATTTAGCATACCATAATTTAAATAGTAGTGGTGGACCTAATAGAAGTTTAAATATTGATAGAATATTATTTAACGGAAGTGAAATGGTAGTTAGTGCTAATGAGAAAAATAGTATAAAACCTTCTTTAAGCGGTTTTTATGCAAGAGATCGTTTTAGTGAAGGTAAGTTTTTAAGTGTAAATAATTTATTATTAAGCAATTCTTTTTCACAAAGTAATTATACAGCAGAGTTTAATTTTAAAGGAGAAGAAATAGCTTCTTTATATGCTGGTTATATTGATAGTTTAAATTATGTTAAAATAGTTATTAATTTTAATACTGGTGTTATTAGTATTAATGAAGTAATAGGTGGTATAAGTACAGTTATAGGTAGTGTAACTTTAAATAAACAATATAGTAAAGATGTGTTACATACTGTAAGATTAGAAAATAATAATTCTAAATTTAGTTTATATTTTGATAATATGAGGAAATTATATAATATTAGTTCTAATAGTGGAAGTGGAATGATAGGATATGATGAAAATTTAGAAGTAGGATATAGTGCTATTTCTAATGTTAGTGGACAAATGAGTGATTATAATGAATATAAACAGTATAATAGTGTTATTCCTGCTTCTTTATATTATCATCATTCTAGTTATTCATCTAGTGTTATAGTAGAAAATGCGTCTTCTAAGTTTGAGAACGCTTCTCAAGTTAGTTTAAATGCAGTAGGTGCTAAAGCTACATATTTTGTTAATTTTAACGAGAGTGGATTTTACGGGTTAACTATTAGTTATCCTTATAGTTCACAAGGTAAAAAGATAGGTATAAAAGTAGATAATAGTGATGTAATGATGGTTACCTTACCAATTATAGAAGGATCTAGTCCAACAGATTATATAAGTGCACTTGTTAGTGAGTTTAATGTTAGTGCCGGCATTAATCAAATAAGAATTGAAAATGTGGGACAAGATTTTAAATATGTTAATTTTACATTTTTTAAATCTAGTGAAGTTAGCCCTTTGTTTAGTGATGATTTGAGTGGATATATGGCTTTAGGTGCAGATTATAAAACTATTTGGAAACTTTTTGATAGTGATGGAGACTTTTTGCCTGATTCACACAGAGCAACTGCAGGTACGATCCAATTAGTATATATTGGGGATTCTACTATTACTGATTTTGTGTTAGATATTGATATTAGGTTAGTTGGTGGTGGAACTTCTACAAGTACTGCAGGCATTGTATTTAGAGCTAGTAATTCAAGTATTGGTAATCATGATACTTATCAATCAATAAGTGCTTATTATATGTCATTAAATGCTTGGGAAAGTAAAATTCAAAAGCTTAATTATAATTTAAGTAGCACTATAAGTGTTGATCCTACTGATATAATAGCGGATACTTGGGTACATTTAAAAATAGTAGCAGTTGGGGCACATATTGTAGCGTATATTGATGGTGTTAAAGTTATTGATTTTTATGATATTGAAAGCTTTACTCATGGTAAATTAGGTTTATATACAAACGGGCAAGAAGCATTGTTTAAGAATCTAGTTATTACACCGTATATATAGTATAATAAAAGTATAGACAAGTTTATTTGTAAACTTGTCTATACTAAGAAAAAATATGAAAAGAAAAAGAAAAATAATTTATAAAAAAATATTAATATTATGTACGTGCTTACTTTCTATATTACTTTTAGTAAGTTGCGTAGAAAGAGAGTACTACGATATGGCTAAAAGAAAGGCACTTAATAATGGGGAAGTACCATATGTTTTTAATAAGGAGCTTAAATATAAAAATCCTATAGAAATTACTAATCAATGGGGTGGTGATGGAAATGATAAATACCATTATGGTATTGGAGATCCTTTTGTTATGAAATATAATGGGGTTTATTATTTGTATCCTTCTACTGAAGGTCCTAATACTGGTATAAAAGTTTTTACTTCTTTAGATATGATTTCTTGGGAATATAGGGGGTTTTGTGTAAATGAAAGTGATGAAACAACAGAAAATGCATACGCTCCTGAAGTTATTTATTATGGTGGTGATTTTTATTTATGTCAATCTAGAGGTGGATCTGGTCATTTTTTCTATAAAAGTGATTCACCAGTTGGTCCTTTTAGAAGGATAACTGCTAATTTAGGAAATGGAATTGATGGAAGTTTTCATATAAATGATGATGGTGAGTTATATTTTATCCATACTAATATCAATCCATCAGGACTAAGAATGAATAAAGTTAATATTGATAAAGAAAATGATACGTTAACTTTAGGTAAACAAGAGTATATTGATAACGCTAACTTAAATCATTGGATTGAAGGACCTAATACTATAAGAAGGGATGGTATTACATATTTAACTTATACTGGGAATCATGTGGTATCTAAAGGATATAGGGTAGCTTATTCTTATGTGTATGGTGGAATAATAGATGCTAGTACATTTATACAACCATCTAACAATGTAACACTAATATCTACTAAAGATAACTATAGTGGTTTGGGTCATTCTTCTAATATGTATGGTCCTAATTTAGATAGCATATATACAGCTTATCATAATAGAGATTTTTATGGTAGGAGGTATAATTTAGACAGGTATTTAACTAATGGTGGAAGATTAACAAGTAATGGATCACTTGATTATTATGCTAGTGTTCCTCTTAGACCTTATTTTGAAAGCTATGATGATAGTGGATTTGAGCATATTGGTGATTTTTATTTAGCTACTAAGTTTAATAAGGAATATTATACAGCAGAATTTAATTTAATTTTAAATAGTGGTTTTATAGTGCTAAATTACATTGATGAACTTAATTATTTAAAACTGATAATTGATAAATTACATAGTTTTATATCATTAGTTGAAGTTAAAAATGGTGATGAGAGAGTTTTAGAAGAACAATCGTTAACTTCAGTTAACGATTTAGATAAATTGGTTAGTATTAGAGTAGAAAAGAATATGGTTGGGTATAGTTTTTATGTAAATGAGATGTTAAGATTAAGTTTTAAGACATCTAATTATAAGCATGAATCTAAAATTGGATATTATGGTGATGTTAGTATTAATTATACAGCTTTTAGTTTAGATGTTGATGGTAGTAGTGATTTTGAAGTAGTTAAAAATGTACCATCTTCAATTGGAGCTCAAACTTATCTAAAAGATGAATTTAGAGGGTATTATTTTAAGAACCCTACACTAAACAATAGTGTTAGATTAGGTGAAAAAAATAATATAAGCTATGAAGATGATATGTATAGTGTTTTGCTTAATAGTAAAGAAGATTTTGTTAAATATCCTATAAATGTTAATAAAAGTGAGGGTATTAGTAGTGATACTTATAGTTTAGTTGTAGAAATAACAAAAGAGTCATTAGGTTCTGTAATTGAAATAGTTGTTAATGAAAAAACTATAGTAAAAGTAGATGTTCCTAAAAATATTGATTTTGGTAAAAATAAATATGTGAGGGTATTTTTAACTTCACTTGATTTAGAAAGTGGTGAAAATACTATTAAGTTTAGACTTTTTAGTGGTAATTTTAAGTTTAGACAATTTTATGTATATGAAGATGGATTTTTAGATGAACTTAATGATATACATAATTTGGAATTGAAAGATAAAATAACTGAAGTAGCAAGTGGAAGGTATTTACAACAAGAAGATTATATTCAATCTATTGAAAGTGGTATATTTATGGGGTTGTATGGAAATGCTGGGGTATCTAATTTTATGTATAGTGTCGATGTTAGTTTTTTAAATGGAAGTAGTGGAGAGGGTGGAATTGTATTTAGAGCTAAAAATTATAGTTATCATAAAGACCAACCCATTCAATCATTTCAAGGTTATTTTTTCCAAATTAAAGAGAGGGTTGGTACGCTATTTAGATATGATTACGGAGCTACTAATGAAGCTATTGTTAGTTTAAGGGATTCTTCTAATAATGGATATTTTACTGAATATAGATGGAATACTGTAAAAGTAGTATGTATTAATAATAATATTAAGATATATGTAAATGATA
>JAITXV010000014.1 GCA_031284605.1 Acholeplasmatales bacterium
TAAATGGATTGATATTACCTATAAATGTAGCACTAGTATTTGGTAAGCCACGATTATTAAGGACAGCGTGATTACCATAAGCATCATATACATATTCAGCTTGTAAAGCTCCGCTAGAATTTAAGATATGAGTTATGTCACCACTAATATTTCTTTTATAGAAATACTTAATACTATTATACTCCATTCCTATTAATTTATTGCATAAATATATAGGAATTAAGGTATTTGTTCCTATTCTTATTTTTAATATAGTTGTGTTATCTACATAGTAAGAAATATTAACACCACCTACACTTTTTCCTATTCTTATTCCATTACTATTATAGAGATATGAATTACCATCAAAACTAGCTAATGTATTGTTTTTGTTCCATACTAAAAGTTTATTTCTATATGTAGTAGGATTTCCCATAACATCATAAACAAAGCCCTCATTATTTACAAACATAAGTTGGTCTTTCCATCCATCTTTCCTATATTTATATGTTTGAATGTCTCCGTTATATAAATAATCAGATAAACTGTATAAGTACTCTTTTTTACTATTTATATTACCACCATTATCATAAGAAAAAACAATAGTTTTGTTTAGTAAATAGTTATCTTCTCTTATTAATCTTGATAGTGAATCATAAGTATACCTAACATCATTATTATTGGTTATGGTTCTAGTAATATTTCCTATACTATCATATTCATAGGTAGTTATTTCACTATTTAAACCACTACTATTTTTATGAACTTTAATAAGAGGTGTTACTTCCCCATCTTTTTTTAAATACTCATACGTATCACTAATACTTGGTACGGTTAAACTGCCATCTGTTGTTTGTGTAGTAACTCTTCCTACTGCATCATATTCTAATGACATTACGTGGCTATTATTATTTTTATATGAACCAATAACTCTATCTTTAATATTAGCGTCATATATAAAATATTCTTCAGAAGAAGTTCCATTCGTAGCTAAAACAGTACTAATAATCCTGCCTCTTGTATCTATAGTATTAGTAGTAGTTACTCCATTTACAACTTTTACAAGTACGGTGTTTGTATCTTTAAAATAAGTATAACTTTCAATTTCCACACTATTTTTATATTTTTTAGTTATTCTATTTAAATCGTCATATGTAATAGTATATAAATCAAATATAGAAGTATTTGTAATATCATCATAAGTTTTAAGTTCAATAAGCAATTTATCTTTGTTATATATAATTTCTTCGGTATACCCATTTTTAAAAGTAGTAATAACTTTATTTCCCATATATGAAGGATTAGAAGTATCATAACTATAATTATCTATATAAGAAGATAAAATAATATCTTCTGTCCCACTTATTCCAGCGCTTACTTTTCTTCCTAAGTGATCAAGTGTATATTTTATGTCAAATTCGTGATGAGATAATCCAGTTAAATAACCTTTGCTATATTTATAAAGAGTCTTATTAGAAATACCATCAACTACAATTGATTTTGAAGTTACATTTTCACTGGAAAAATCATAACCATAATTTGTTATTTTCCCATTTTTGTCTTTTACTGATGAAAGTAAGTCTGTAGAACCAATATATGAGTATTCCTTGCTTGTGCTTAAATCTTTAACTAATCCACTCTCATTATAACTATATTTTTTAATAGTAGCCAAAGAACTATCTTTTTTGTTATATTCTCTAGTTTCAACTGCTTTACCTAAGACATTGTAATAAGTTTCTTTGATATTGCCTGCCTCATCTTCTTTATATACTTCATTTCCCATACTGTTGTATTCATACTTAATGTACTTTAAATCTCCATATAAATTAGTAAAACTAATTTTACAAGGTTTTCCATTTGTATACTCACGATATGACACGCTTTCTTTTCCACTGATTTTTTTAATTAAATTATTTTTAATGTCATATGTGCATGTTACCCAATCACCTTTAGTTATTCTAGCACACGTTAACCAATCACTAGATAACACTTTGTTAGATGAAATTTTAATGTTAATATTAGTTGCATTACTAATAGAAGGAATATATATAGGTAATACTAATTCCTGATTACTAGGATTTACGTACTCAATTGTTTGACTATATTGTGGTAATATAATATTTCCATCTAAAATTTCTGATGTCATTGTAACATAGTGATTTGTATATTCATTTAAGCTAGACGCTTTTATAATAAATAAATATTTTCCATCTAAACTCTCATTTTTATTGATATTTGTAGATGATGTAGGGTTTGAGGATAAAGTTAAAGACTTAGTACATGATAAGGCAGATAAAGTTAAAGACAATAACTCTTCACCTGTTTTCTTGTTTGAACTGCTAAATGTAACGTTGCCTTCTTCATATTTAAAAGTATTTAAAACTTTTGTTGAACTTTCATTTATAACTCTCCCAAAATTGTCAAATTTGTAAGCTGTAGAAACATCATTTCTAATTAAATTAGATACTATTGTTTTATTGTTCTGATATTCCATAACATAATCAAAAATTGTATTAACTATGTTTCCGCTTCCTTCTATACCCATATCATTTACAAATACAAAACACGATGATTTCTTAAAGGCTACAATTTTGTTGTTTGTATTATAAGTTAAAAAAGCAACACAACTATTAGGTAAACCAATTTCAGTTAGTTTATTATTAGTATATCCAAAATGGCTTTCGTTTTCAGTAGTATTAACTTGGAATCTTGATATTTTTTGGAGAATATTATTAATATAACCAAAATATAATCGTCTTCCTTTTATATCTATTATATGACTAAGCAACGATGTTACTTTGTCATATACAAACTCAATTTTTTCATCTTTACTCTCTACTTTAATGAGTTTTTCTTTATCGTATACTATTTGAAGCTTATTTTCGTTTTCATCCGATATTAATATCAACTTTCCATAGTAATCAAATCCAAAAATATTATTATTTTTATCGATTATCAAATCACTGATATTATCTTTTTCTCTACTAATTAATAATTGCTTTTCATCTTCGGTATTAAGTAGCATTACATTATATTCATCTATTTTTTTGTTCACGTTTGATAATTCAGCATAATATCTATCTCGCTGCTGTTTAAGTAAAATAATAGACTCATTATTTGACATAGTATATGACTCATTAGAATATAAAACCGAATATGGTTTTTCGTTTAGAGTAGAAAAATCTGCACTTGTTTCAAATCTTACGCAGCTTCTTGTATATTCATATATTTGAACATTTAAATTGACAATACTATTTTGAATTTGTTTTCTAGATTCAGTGTAGTCTGCTATTACACCATTAACAGATTTTATTTTAGAAGTTAATTCTGTTAATTCTTTTGTAATAAAAGTATCAAGTGTTTCATTGTATGAAAACGTCTCTTCCGCTATTAAATTTATTTTTCTAGTATCTAATTCATCTAATAATTCTAAAACTGGATTATTTTGAAAGTTTATAGTTGTCTTTTCTTTATAAGCATTTACATAATAACCATTTCCATCATTCATCACAGGCAATATGTAATTATGCACAGTATATGTACTAAGACTGCTAGATTGTACTAAGATTGGGTCTATATAAGTCCATTTTATCCATGTATCTGTGTTAGCATGAACCAAATCAAAGCTTAATGAAGGCTCCTTATACCATAATGGTTTTGTAGTAACTTCAGTTCCAATACTATTTAGCGTATAGTGTGGGAATAATATAGTATTATCATCTCTTAAAGTCAAATAGATAATTCCTCCATTTAATTGGAGTTTGAAACGTCTAACTATTTTGTTCTTAGTTTGTTTCTTATAATTATAAAGAGACTCTGCTGATATTAAAGATAACCCCTCACTATTAGTAACTTCATATTTTGCATCGTAAACAACAGTCCCTACTCTAGTTTTAGGTTTTTGTTCACTATCAAGATATACATTTTCCTTATCAATAATACACTTATCATTGCTAGAATTTTCATAATACCATCTTTCATAAAAATAATGAGATCTATTGTTTTCATCAATATATGTTGCCCCTTTAGAACTAAAAAAACTACTGTACCTATCTTTTACTAAATATCTGTGTAAGTTAGTTTTAAACCCACCCATATGAGCTTCTTTTATTACTTCTACTTCATTTATATTTGTTCTAGTAATAGAACTTTTATTTATCCTAACTTCCATTTCCAACGCTTTATCTTTTATTTTTCCAACAGCATAAGAATATTGAAAGTTTCCATCGTGTAAATTAATTGTTACATCTTCATTATTAGATAAATCTTCATGTAAATATTTAGTTTCTTCATATTCTGAATTGCTAAAAAATTCACAAAGTATTTGTGGTCTTAAATCTTCATTCATATAAGAAGTTGTTATAACATCACAGTTTACTATGTGGGTACTAGGAACTGTTGCTTTTAGAGATAACGATATAGTAAAGGAATCATTTGATGAATCTTCTATATATTTAGTTATGTCAAGAATATATCTACCATCTTCTGTCAAAAATACGTCATCACAAATAACATTATTACCAATTTTAAAATTGTATCCTGCAAATGTGTTAGGTACTACAGTACTTAATTGGTGTACAAACGATAACGTATATTTAGAAGATAGTGGATTAGTGTTATTTCTTATTGTAAGGCTATCTATTACAAAATCTATATAGTTTGTTAAAGTAGTAGACAATCTTCCTAGCCTGTACTTACCAGCTGTAGCTTGTAATAACACATTATTTTGGTTATATGCTTTTAATTCTAAAATATCAGAAGTATTTACTTCAATTTGAGGGTCTATTGTTATAGGTAATTCTCTACTAGTTGAGTTAATCCATTCGCTAGAAGCTTCTAACGTTAATATATCCGTGTCTAAAGATAGTTTAATATCAGTGCTAGTAGTTTTTAGGTTATCCTCCATTATTAAATTAGCTGTTTTGAATATTACTTTATTAGTAACACTATCACAAAAGAATATTTTAGTTTTAGTATCATCTATGTTAGCTACTAAATTAGTTAATTTAAATTTAAAATTAAATGAATAATTTTCTCTTTTATTTTTAACTATTATTTCTTCTTTTATTCCTTTTTCCTTAAACGAATATGTTAAGTCGTCTAAGTTGTTGAATTTTTTGAATATTATAAAACTGTTTTCCTGCGTTCCATCTACAGACTTTGTAATAACAGGCATCATTTCAACCTTATGGATGCCATCAAAGAAAACTATACCTTTAGTTTTAGAAATATTTTTATTAATTTCTGCACTAAACAATTCATTTTTTCCTTCATACTTTGTTTTACCTTTTATTGTTATGTTAGGAACAGTATGTTTTCTTTCTTTAAATATTTGTATCTCCTTTTTGTGAGATACACCGTCAATTTTATCACTATTGGTCCTTTTATGTTCCCTAATGATTTCTTTTGTATCAAATGTTTTCATCATTATTATTCTCCTTTTCTTTTTTATTTTTAATACTAAAACACTCTAAATAAATCTCTTTTAAAATTATCATTTAAATTCAAGTCATTTATTTTACCTCCTATCTTTAAATCAACATGCATATCAAATATTTCTTTTAAGTATTCTAATAAAGTAACTTTTATGTTTGAATACTTACTTTCTATATCTTTTTTTCTAACAATGCATATAACATCAACATCACTATAACAATCCATAGTATCTCTGCTAGCAGAACCTACTAAATATAATTCTATTACGTAGTACTCATTCAACAAAGTATCTTTATTTTTAATAATAGTCTGTACTACATATTCTTTATTAAATAAAGGATGTTTTATATTTTGTACTTTTGTCTGCTTTTTCATAATATTTAGTATTTGTAAAGCAGCAGCTGTGTTTCTAATTTTATAATAAACGTTTAATAATTTTGTAGTAGCATTATAAAATATAATTATGTGTTTCATTTTTATAATTCTTATAGCATTATAAATAAAGCAAGCAAAAATAATATCTGTATCAAATATATCTTCTTCTATCAATAGTTGATATATTTTATTTTCATCCATACAACTGCATATTTTTAGTATCTTTAACATTTTTTCTTTTTCAATATCCATATTAAATATTAACTTATAAGTTGTAGTCAAAGTATCCCCAATATTTTTAGTTATATTAGTTTTTAAATAATTTAAAGCTTTTTTTAGGACTAATATCTTATTTTCAGTAATAGTAGTACTTTTTTCTTTGTTAAAATATACCATCTTTAATCTTGTTTCAAACTCATCAGTATTTCCAATTATTAAATTTTTACAAAACTGGTAATCTAGTTTTGGGTTATAGAATGTTTTCATCTTTTTTTCCTTTCATATAATATAAACAATATTTTTTTTAAAAAGCAACATTTATATTAGGATATAAATAATAGTTTTCTTATATCTCTATATATACAAAGAACACAAACACCTATTTATACACATATTTTCTAATACTAAATATTTATGCATATGATTGATTACGTTACTTCACTCATATTCTAGATATATCTGTATCAATTTCATCATTTTAATGGTAATTTCAACACGTAACAATATTTTTTAGAATTTGGAAATTGTTATCGTGCATAAATAATTTTAATTGTTGCTTTTTTATTGCGTTGTTGTTTATATTATATGTAAGAGAGGAAAAATAAATGAATTTAAAAAGCAAAAACGAATATGAAATAAATAAATTTCAAAAGGATAAAATAAAATCATTAAATAAATTTTTTATGAGAAATATCATTATTGGAAGTATTTTGTCACTTGTAATATTTGGTTTATCTATAGTTGCACTATTGTTCATAACTAAACTATCGCTTGACGTAGAATTAAGAATAACTTTGCTTTCAATCACAGCAACTTTTATTCTTACTACTGCTAAAACACTTATTGATAAGGTAGTGCAGATAGTTCAATACCTAGTTGTTTTATTGTCAGAAGAGCAGCGAGGAATTAATAAAAATATAGGTATAGACATTGATAAAGTAGACTTTGAAAATGTAAGTGAAACATCTCCAACAAATTTTAAGGAATAAAACGTCGTCTACACTTATCTAACAGTCTTTTTAATTTTGCGGAAACAGCTTGGTGTGATACACACAGTTTTATAGACAGCTCTTTAAGTGTTAGATTATTTTCATATATTTCTTTTAAAAATAAGGCATCTTTATTACCAACATACTTGTATATATCTTCAACGGATATATTTTTTTCATTGTAGTATGTAAAATCTTCATTATCGTTTTGTTTTTCTATAGTGTCAAAATAGTCTTCAATATCCAGTACTTCAATTTGTTTTTTGTATTTTTTCCAAAACAAAAATAGCTGCGTTTTCACAACCCTAACAATAAAATTTGACAATTTCATTGACATAACAAAAGGCACATATTCTTCGTTGAACGTATTAATATCCAAAATATTGATCTGCATTTGTCTATATAATTCTTGATGTTCCAAATTGTTCTCTAAAAAGGCATTTATATAAAATTTTGTCTCCTTATCACACTCTTGTAATTTTAGTTTTGTCAAAAAAACATCCTTATTTAAGAAGCTTCCTTTATTAATAACTTTAATAATTGCTAACTGTACATCGGCTATAAAATCACTTTTATATTCATAAGGAATATTTTCGGATAATTTAATTATTTTTGGAAATTCATGATTCCAAAAAAGCTGCCAACTATTGTCATTCATTTCTTTAGTTAAATTAATATATAATTCATATAAATTCATTCTTTTTACCTTTTACCTTCTGTTTAATTCTATTTAGTCTTCTTGACACTGCTGGCTGCTTAATATTTAGTATGATAGAAATTTCTTTTTGTGTCAGCATTTTTTCTTTTGTTATGAACGTCTTCAAAAAATTTATCTCTTTTTTACTTAAACAATAAGACAAATCTTCTATTCTTTTGATATATATTTCCTCATCATAACAAGCTACATTAGGTATATTATTAACATCATAGATAGCGTATTCATCTTTTAATATTTTTCTATAGTAGTCGTATATCCTTGAGTTGCATATTTTACTGACGTAACAATATATTTGTTTTGATATTATTATTTCCAATTGTGTTTTGCAGTTTTGGTTTTTGTTTTTTACTTTTTCAAAAGATTTTTTCTTAAAAACTTTCGATATTGTTATACATATTTCTTGCCTGATGTCGTTTTTTGTATTCGAATCAAAATTGCGCAATTTAAAATCAAGCAGTTTTTTAAATCCTTCCAATAAATTATTAAAAGTATCATTGTTGTCTGGCTTTAGATAATAATTTCTAGCGAGATAATATAAATTTTTCTTTGCTTTTATTGATTCCAAATAAGAATTAATTTTAGTATCGCATACCATTTCTATGTTTGAAATCATCTCTTTTTTAATATTGATATTTTCCATAGTTATTTCATATAGTTCAGAATGGATGATTTTAGTTATTGGATATTTTCTCTTGATAAAAGATGATGCTGATATTTTTAATTTATTACTAATTACAGTATTTTTGCTTGATAGTCTTTTATTAACTATTGCATCTACTTCTTTATTTATTGCACTTAATATTTTGTTTTTTAGAATATAATATTTGTTTTCCATATTTATGTTTAAAACACCCTAGTTTTGTTTTATTCTCCTTTTTTATTTTTTGTTTCTAGGATTAAATTAATTTAAATAATAAAAATATTGGTGGTGAGTTCATATCCCTTGCTCTCTCTTTTCATATTTTTAACACCATAGGCACTACACTGCGTATCAGCGTTGTGCTTTAATATCATAATACACTTTAATACACGTTATTTTTTAGTAAAATATTACGTATTTTATTTTTATTAATCTTTCATCAACTAATAATTGGTACTAGTACTGTGTTTATAGTTAATGAAAGCATAGGGCAGCGTACGCTAAAAAATATATCTTATTTAAAAGCTATATTTAAATGAATTTTATTTGGTTGTGCATAACAGACATTAACGATTTTAAAAAACGCATAGCCGTTTGTTTATTATCTTATTTTCTGTTTTTATTTGTATATAGGTCATAGAGAAAAATGTAATTTTCACAAGTCCTATAAAATCTTTTATCATATAGAGATATTAGCAACACAAAAAAAGACAGCCGTATATTATTACAGTTGTCTTTTAAACTCCCAGATATATTTGAAATACCTACTTTTTAATATGAGCACCCTTAGTATTATATAAATAACATATTTCATTTGTTTATATTTAATGATACAAACTTTTTCTATATTTATAAATATTTGTAAATCATAAATATGACGATAGTTTTAATCAAACATTAGAAATGGTATTAACAAATTCTTTATCTATATATTCACTTGCATCTTTTGATTTTAGAGTACTACTATTTTTTAAGTAATACATAGTACTATTATTAGTATCATAAATAATATATT